>NZ_CP041745.1:2397812-2708750 GCF_007556815.1 Paraburkholderia megapolitana | reverse complement strand
CCTGCTTCTTGAAGCGTGCCGCCTGATCTTCCGGATCGTTGAGCTCCGAGAAGCCGTTGGCGATTTCACGCCCGGTGATGAACAGCTCGAAGCGTTCGGTGATGCCGTCGAACTTGTCCGACGCGCGCGCGAGCGGCGACACCTCGAGCGGATAGTCGACGATGAAGGTCGGCTCCCACAACTGGGCTTCGGCGGTCTCTTCAAACAGCGCCAGTTGCAGCGCGCCGACGCGCGCATTGAGGAACTGCGGCTGCGATGCATCGACACCGAACTTCTTCAGTTCGGTGCGCAGGAACGCGTCGTCGGTGAGTTGCGCATCGGTGTACTGCGGCGCGAACTTCTGGATGGCCTGGTTGATCGTCAGACGATGGAACGGCTTCGACAGATCGAGTTCGCGACCCTGGTAGCTGATGGTCGCGCTGCCGAGTGCATCGACGGCGGCCTGGCGGATCAGTTGCTCGGTGAAGTCCATGATCCACGTGTAATCGGTGTACGCCGCGTAGAACTCGATCATCGTGAATTCCGGATTGTGGCGCACCGAGACGCCCTCGTTACGGAAATTCCGGTTGATCTCGAACACACGCTCGAAGCCGCCCACCACGAGCCGCTTCAGGTACAGCTCCGGTGCGATACGCAGGAACATCTGCATGTCGAGCGCGTTGTGATGCGTGACGAACGGCTTGGCGGTTGCGCCGCCGGGGATCGGATGCAGCATCGGCGTCTCGACTTCCATGAAGTCGGCGTCGGCCATGAACTTGCGGATCGACGACATCGCCTTCGTGCGCGCGACGAAGGTCTTGCGCGTTTCGGGCGTGACGATCAGGTCGACGTAGCGCTGGCGGTACTTCATCTCCTGATCGGCGAGGCCGTGGAACTTGTCCGGCAGTGGACGCAGCGACTTTGTCAGCAGGCGCAGTTCGGTGCAGCGCACCGACAGTTCGCCCTTGTTGGTGCGAAACAGCACGCCGCGCGCGGCGACGATATCGCCGAGGTCCCACTTCTTGAACGCGTCGTAGGTTTCCTGGCCGACGTCAGCCGGTGTGATGAAGAACTGGATCTGGCCCGAGCCGTCGCGCACGGTGGCGAAGCTGGCCTTGCCCATCACGCGCTTGAGCATCATGCGGCCGGCAAGCGCGACTTCGAGCGGCTTCGCTTCGAGCGCCTCTTTGTCGGTCTCGGCGTACTGCGTCTGCAGATCGTCGGCGTGATGTGTGGGGCGGAAATCGTTAGGGTAGGCGACGCCCTGTTCACGCAGTTCGCGCAGTTTCTCGCGACGCTCGGCGATGATCTTGTTTTCGTCCGGTTCGGGCGCGGCGTTCGGCTGATTCGGTTCGGTCATGATGGTTCGGTAGTCGGGAAGGTCCCGCAACGACAGGGTAGTGCGTCAACAGGCGCGGACTCGGGGCAGCGGCGGTGCCGGACATCTGCCGGCGAGGATCACGATACAGGCAACACCGCGTGCAACGTGATTCCCGCCGTGCAGGTGCATCAAACGCCCTGTTTCAGGCTGGCGCTGATGAACGGATCGAGGTCGCCGTCGAGCACGCTCTTCGTATTGCTGATTTCGACGTTGGTGCGCAGATCTTTAATACGGCTGTTGTCGAGCACGTACGAACGGATCTGATGGCCCCAGCCCACATCGGTCTTGCTCGATTCGAGCTTGTCCTGCTCGGTCTGACGTTTGCGTATTTCGGCTTCGTACAGACGCGATTTCAACATCGCCATCGCTTCGGCGCGGTTGCGGTGCTGCGAGCGGTCGTTCTGGCATTGCACGACGATGCCCGACGGAAGGTGCGTGATCCGCACGGCCGAGTCGGTCTTGTTGATGTGCTGTCCGCCCGCGCCCGAAGCGCGGTAGGTGTCGATGCGCAGATCGGCCGGATTGATGTCGACCTCGATCGAATCGTCGATTTCCGGGTAGACGAACACCGACGAGAACGACGTGTGCCGGCCACCCGACGAATCGAACGGCGATTTGCGCACGAGCCGGTGAATACCGGTTTCCGTGCGCAGGAAGCCATACGCGTATTCGCCTTCGATCTTGATCGTCGCATTCTTGATGCCAGCGACGTCGCCTTCCGACTCTTCGAGCACTTCGGCCTTGAAGCCCTTGCGTTCGCAGTAGCGCAGATACTGGCGCAGCAGCATGGCGGCCCAGTCGCAGGCTTCGGTGCCGCCAGCGCCGGCCTGGATGTCGAGAAACGCGTTGTTCGGATCGGCCGGGTTCGAGAACATCCGGCGGAATTCCATGTCGGCGACACGTTGTTCGAGTGCGGCTGCGTCGGTTTCGCAGGCGACGAGCGTGTCCTCGTCGTTTTCCTCGCGCGCCATGTCGAACAGGTCCTGCGCGTCGCGCAGATCGCCGTCGAGCGCGGTCAGCGTGTGCACCACGCCTTCGAGCAGTTTCTTTTCCTTACCGAGCCCCTGGGCATGCTTCGAGTCGTTCCAGACGTCGGGGTCTTCGAGTTCCTTGTTGACTTCGGCTAGACGCGCGGCTTTGGCGTCGTAGTCAAAGATACCCCCGTAGCTCGCCGGCGCGCTGGCGCAGGTCCGCGAGGGAGCTTTCGATTGAATTCTGGCGTTCCGCTTCCATGTCGGTCTTCTTGCTTTCCGCTGCTGTAAAAGGGGGAAATTATAGCGCATCGGGGGGGCGCAGCCGTCCCGGCGAGGCTGTCTGTTGCGGGGTTTGGCGGTTTTCTCGCGGTTTTTATCGTGCGCTATGTGCCGTAATCACTACAGCACGTAGCGCAGGTCAGCCCGCTGCGTGCTCGACGATCAGTTGCACCCGCGACACGCCGTTCCACATATCGCTGGTCAGACGGTACGCGAGCGTCGTGCGGGCCGGCAACGATTCGGTGTGGTTGAACCAGATCGCATTGAAGCGTTGGCGGCCGCGCAGCAACTGCAGTTTCAGATGCTTGTCCTTGACGAGCGCCTGCGACGCGATCTCGAACTCGCCCGAAAACACCGGCGCCGGAAAGCCCTGGCCCCATACGGCCGCGTCGAGCAGCGCGACGAATTGCGGTGTGAAATACGCATCTTCCAGATCGCCGTCGGTTTCGACGATCCGCGCGAGCGCGTCTTCGCTGAGCCATTCGCGACCGATCGCTTCGAAAGCAGCCGAAAAACGCGGCACGTCGGCGGCCGCGATCGTCATGCCAGCCGCCATCGCATGGCCGCCGAACTTCACAATCAGCCCCGGCTCGCGCTTCGAGATCAGATCGACTGCGTCGCGCAGGTGGAAGCCCGGAATCGAGCGGCCGGAGCCTTTGACGAGCGTACCGCTCTCGTCGGCGGGCGCGAACGTGAACGACGGCCGGTGAAATTTCTCTTTCAACCGACCCGCGACGATCCCGATCACGCCCTGGTGCCAGCCCGGGTTGAACAGCGTGATCGTCGCCGCGCCCGCCGGGTCGACCGTCGAAAGATCCGCGAGCGCCTGCTGCTGCATGCCGGCCTCGATTTCGCGCCGCTCACGGTTCATCCCGTCGAGCTGTTGGGCGAGCTCCCAGGCACGGCCGATATCGTCGGTGGTCAGGCATTCGATGCCAAGCGACATGTCCGACAGCCGGCCGGCCGCATTGAGCCGCGGACCGAGCGCGAAGCCGAGATCGAAACCGGAGGCACTGCGCGCGTCGCGCGCGGCCGCGCGAAACAGCGCGGCGATGCCCGGTTGCATGCGGCCTTTACGGATACGCTGCAACCCCTGCGCGACGAGTACGCGGTTGTTGCCGTCGAGCTTCACGACGTCCGCGACGGTGCCGAGCGCGACGAGATCGAGCAGACCGTCCAGCCGCGGTTCGGGCTGCGCTTCGTCAAATGCGCCGCGCTTGCGCAGTTCGGCGCGCAACGCGAGCAGCACGTAGAACATCACTCCGACGCCGGCGATGCACTTGCTCGGGAACGTGCAGCCCGGCTGGTTCGGGTTGACGATCGCGCGCGCGGCGGGCAGCGTGTCGCCGGGCAAGTGGTGATCGGTGACGAGCACGTCGATGCCGAGCGCGTTGGCCGCCTCGACGCCGTCTACACTCGCGATGCCGTTATCGACAGTAATCAACAGATCGGGTTTGCCGGCCGGTCGCGCGGCGGCGAGCGCGACGATTTCCGGCGTGAGGCCGTAGCCGTATTCGAAGCGGTTGGGTACCAGGTAGTCGATCTGCGCGCCGAACATGCGTAGACCACGCACCGCGACCGCGCAGGCGGTCGCGCCGTCGCAGTCATAGTCGGCGACGACCAGCATACGGCGCTGGTTTTGTAGCGTGTCGGCGAGCAGCACGGCTGCCTCTTCACAGCCGCGCAACGCAGCGGGCGGCACCAGCCGCGCGAGGCCCGTTTCGAGTTCGTCGGGCTGGCAGACGCCGCGCGCCGCATAGAGCCGCGCGAGCACCGGATGCAGGCCGTGGCGGGTCAGTACTTCAGCGTCGGCGGGAGAGCAGGTGCGCGTAACGATTCGAGTCATGCAGTGAGGCCGTGAGACAGTCGGAACTTCATTCGATGAAAAGCGACGCGAACATGCGCCGCCGCCAGAATTTGCGCAGATCGCCGCGGCGCACGGCGAGCGTCACCGAACCGGTATCGCCGCAGAGCGTCATGCCAAGCTCATGCAACTGGCCGCTTTCCAGCGCGGCGAGCGCGGGCGCGAACCAGTCGCGCTCGAGCGCGGCGAAACCGTCGTTCCAGCGCGCCCAGTCCTGCTCGATGTACGGTGCCGAGAGCGGGTCGAGTTCGACGAGCGTCGCACCCGGTGCCGCGTCTGCGCCATGTTGCGCGCCTGCCTTGAGTGCTTCCAGCGAAACCGGCGCGGCGTCCACCGCGACGTGGGCCGTGAGCGCGAGCCCACGGGTTGCCGCGGCATTGGACAGAACCTGTGCGAACGGGCTTGTCACCGGTTGCGCCATGCCTTGCGCATGAAACCAGATCGAATTGACGGCGGGCAGCCCGCGCGCTTCGCGGGCCTCGTTGACCGGATGTTCGAACCACGCCATCTGGACTTCGTTCTGCAATTTCATCCATGCACGCGAGCGCGCGCCGGTATGCGCTTCGTGCGGCAGCCAGATTTCGATGTTGCGACCGCTTGCGCGCAGCGGCGACGCACCGGCCAGCGTGCCGAAACCATCGCCCGATAGATACCAGCGCAGTGGGTTCGGTGCTTCGATGCGCACACCGAGTTCTTCGATCAGCGGTCGCGCAACGGCGAGCAATGCGGCGGCTTCGTCGTCGGTGAGGTCGAGCGAGGCGGGGTCGATCAGGACGAGGTGGTCGTGCGCGATCCGTACATGGACCGGTTGCACACAGGCCCACGTTGCGTTGCCCGGATCGCCGCCGTCGGCGCGCAGCATGTAAGGGGCGAGCGGGGCTTCGTCGGCGGCGGTTGCGTTGCCGGGGACTGCGCCGAATTGCTGCGCGACCCAGCGCTCGTGCGGCAGCGTGCGCTGAAAGTCTTCCCCGATGACCCGTTCGACCTCGCTCGCCCGCGCGACCAGCCGGTCTATCGCTGGATGGGCCGGGTGGCTGGAGCCGGACAGGGCGGTGGAAGCGTCGGCGGCCGCAGGCAGCGTGAAAGGCAGGAGGAGATGAAGACGGTCAACATGCATGATGCTGCGCATTGTATGGCAAACTTCGCGGTTGATCGGTGGTAACGGTGGTTGTCGCTGCTCCGGTGCGCCCGCAAGGAAGCCCGCACGACGACTGGGGCGGTTTTCGAGGAACCATCGGGGGCTTGCGCTAACCCAAGCGTCAAGGTGTTCAGGTGGTACGAACCCCGACGAGAGAAACCGTCTACCCGAAGTTCCGGAAGCGCACGACAGGCCCCCGGCTCGGTACACGGATAACATAAGCAGCAGAGGGCCGCGGCCGGATCGCAGATGGGCCGCAGAACAGCAGACAAGGATTCGCTTGAAATTTCCCTACGAATGGCAGATTGGCTGGCGCTATACCCGCGCCGGCAAACGCACGACCGGTAACGGCTTCATCTCGTTCATCGCGCTCGTATCGATGTCGGGTATCGCACTCGGCGTGGCGGCGCTGATCGTCGTGCTGTCGGTGATGAACGGCTTCCAGAAAGAGGTGCGCGACCGGATGCTGTCGGTGCTTGCGCACGTCGAGATCTTTTCGCCGACCGGCTCGATGCCGGACTGGCAGCTCACCGCGAAAGAAGCGCGGCTCAATCATGAGGTGATCGGTGCCGCGCCGTACGTCGATGCGCAGGCACTGCTCACGCGCTCGGATGCGGTCAGCGGGGTCGCACTGCGCGGTGTCGAGCCGTCGCTCGAGCCGCAGGTCTCGGATATCGGCAAGGACATGAAGCAGGGCACACTCGATTCACTGACGCCGGGCGACTTCGGCATCGTGCTCGGTGCCGACCTTGCGTCGAACCTCGGTGTCCGCAAGGGCGACAAGATCACACTCGTCGCGCCCGAGGGCACGATAACGCCCGCCGGCATGCTGCCGCGCCTGAAACAGTTCACAGTTGTCGGTGTGTTCGAATCGGGGCACTACGAGTACGACAGCACGCTCGCGTTGATCAACATCCAGGATGCGCAGGCTCTGTTCCGATTGCCGGCACCAACCGGCGTGCGATTGCGATTGAAGGACATGCAGCGTGCGCCGGAAGTCGCGCATCAACTGGCGCGCACGCTATCGGGCGATCTATATATTCGCGACTGGACCCAGCAGAACAAGACATGGTTCTCCGCGGTGCAGATCGAGAAACGCATGATGTTCGTCATCCTCACACTGATCATTGCGGTCGCTGCGTTCAACCTGGTGTCGTCGCTGGTAATGACCGTGACGAACAAGCAGGCTGACATCGCGATCCTGCGTACGCTCGGTGCGCAGCCACGCTCGATCATGAAGATCTTCGTCGTGCAGGGCGTGACGATCGGTTTCATTGGGACCGCAACGGGCGTGGCGCTTGGCTGTCTGATCGCGTGGAGTATTCCGTGGCTCGTGCCGATGATCGAGCATCTGCTCGGCGTTCAGTTCCTGCCGCCGTCGGTGTACTTCATCAGCGAGTTGCCGTCGGACCTGGTCGCAAGCGATGTCATCCGTATCGGTGTGATCGCATTCGTGATGTCGTCGCTCGCGACGCTGTACCCGAGCTGGCGCGGTGCGAAAGTGCGCCCCGCAGAGGCGCTCCGCTATGAATAACAAACAACGTTCCGTGATCGATACGATGTCCGGCGATGCCGCGAATTATCCCTACGTGCTCGAAGCAACGGGCATCTCGAAGTCGTTCGTGCAGGGCGGCCTGAACGTGCAGGTGCTCAATAACACCGAGCTCAGCGTGCGGCGCGGCGAGAAGCTCGCGATCGTCGGTGCGTCGGGTTCCGGCAAGAGCACGCTGCTGCATGTGCTCGGCGGTCTAGACGACCCGAGCGCCGGTCACGTCTCGGTGATGGGTCGACCGTTCACGAAGCTGACCGAGCGTGAGCGCAACGACCTGCGTAATCGCGCACTCGGCTTCGTGTATCAGTTCCACCACCTGCTGCCGGAATTCACCGCGCTCGACAACGTCGCGATGCCGCTGCGCATCCGCCGTCTGACCACCGAGGTGGCACGCCGCGAGGCGCTGGAGATGCTCGATCGCGTCGGTCTCGCGAACCGGGCCAAGCATCGGCCGGGCGAACTGTCGGGCGGTGAACGTCAGCGCGTTGCAATGGCTCGGGCGCTGGTCACGAAACCGGCCTGCGTGCTTGCCGACGAACCGACCGGCAACCTCGACGGCGGCACCGCGGACACGGTCTTCAACCTGATGCTCGAACTCTCGAACACGCTCAACACGAGCTTCGTGATCGTCACGCACGACCCCGATCTCGCGGGGCGCTGCGACCGCATCATGCGTCTGCGCGATGGCGTGCTGCACGAGGAGCCCGTCGTTTCTGCCTGACTTTCCGGAGCCGGCCGCGCATGTGGATCGATACGCATTGCCATCTCGATGCATCTGAATTCGACGCGGACCGCGATGCGGTCGCCGCGGCGGCGCACGATGCGGGCGTGGCGCGGATCGTGATTCCCGGTGTGATGCGCGAGAACTTTGCGACGGTGCGCGCGCTTGCGCATCGAGTGGCGGGCGGTGCGTACGCGCTCGGTATCCATCCGCTCTTCACGCCGCGCGCGCAGGAGGCGGACCTCGATGTGCTGCGGATGGAAATCGAAGCGAGTCTCGACGATCCGCTCTTTATCGGCCTCGGTGAAATCGGCCTCGACTATTTCGTGCCGGGCCTCGACGATGCGCGCCAGCAGTTCTTCTACGACGAACAACTGAAGCTGGCCCGCGAATTCGCTCTGCCGGCCATTTGCCATGTGCGTAAATCGCAGGACCAGGTGTTGAAAGGGCTGCGCCGGCACGGTATTCATCGCGGCATCGCGCATGCGTTCAACGGCAGTTTCCAGCAGGCACAAGCCTATATCGATCAGGGCATTCATCTCGGTTTTGGCGGCAATGTGACGTTCGAACGTGCGTTGCAGATCCGCCGCCTCGCCGAACAGTTGCCGCTCGATGCACTCGTCGTCGAGACCGACGCACCCGATATCTCTCCAGCGTGGCTCTACAAGCAACGCAACACACCCGATCAGATCCCCCGCATCGGCGCGAGTCTCGCGCAACTGCGCGGCCTCAGCGAAGACGAGCTTGCACTAGGCACAACGGCTAACGCGCATGCCGCGTTGCCCCGGCTCGCACTTTCCTCAGCATAATCGGCGGTAGCTGTTCACCTGCGTACGCGGTTTGCGATGCAGTCTCGCGGTGCAGACCGCGTCGATTGCGCTCGCTTGCGTGAAGCGCGAGTGCTCGAATCCAGGACCCAGGTGCCACAGCCAGTGATCGGGGAGGAGGGCGAGTGCGGGCTGTGTGGTGCGGTTTTGTGTTGGGTGTGATCGGTTTGCAGCAACAGGCTGCGCTCCCTTCGATGATGGGCTGGTGTGTGCTCGCGCTCGCATGGCTGCTGGGCGTCGCAGTTGCGGTTAAAGCGTGGACGATCGTGCGTCGCCGCGCTCGCGTGTCTGTTGATGCACGTCGGTGGGCCCACGCGGGGTGGGGCGCGTTGATTTTTGCCGCCGCGTGCAGCGGCTTCGGCTATGCGGCGTGGCGTGCCGAACTGCGTCTGGCGGTCGCGTTACCGGCTGCATGGGAAAGTCGCGATATCGAGGTGAGCGGCTACGTGGTGGGGCTGCCTTCGCGCGACAAGATCGCTTCGCGGTTTCTGTTCGAAGTCGAATCCGCGAGCGCGCCGATTGTCAGGTTTCCGAAGACGATCCAACTGGTGTGGGTCGCGCGCGATACACCGCCGCCGGTACTCGAGCCTGGTTCGCGCTGGCGTTTGCCGGTGCGTCTCAAGCGGTCACACAGCACTGCGAATTTCGGCGTGCGCGATGGCGAGGCGACACTACTCGCCCGCAACGTTCGCGCGACCGGTTACGTCAGCGTGCCGGAGCATGCGTTGCTGCTCGCCGGAAACGCATCGGGCATCGGCGTGACCATCAACCGCTGGCGGGCCGCGATACGCGCACGCATCGATGTCGTGCTCGCGGACGCGCCGCATCGCGGCATTGTCATTGCGCTGGCAATCGGCGCACAGGACGCGGTCAGTACCGCCGACTGGGCCTCGATGCGCAACACCGGCACCAACCACCTGATCGCAATCTCGGGCCTGCATATCGGCCTCGTGGCGGGCTTTGCCGCATGGTTCGCGGGCAGCTTGTGGCGGCGCTCGGCATTCGTCGGCCGGTACTGGCCGTTGCGCGTGCCGGCGCAGAAGATCGCGGCACTGGGCGGCGCGTTGTTCGCCGTGTTTCATGCGGCGCTGGCGGGATTCAACGTACCGGCGCAGCGCGCGCTATGGATGCTGGCGATCGCCGCGCTGGCGTTCGTCGGCGGACGCAGGCTGGCGTCGTCGGTGGTGTTCGCGTGGGCGCTCGGACTCGTACTGCTGACCGACCCGTGGGCGGTGTTGTCGCCAGGATTCTGGCTGTCGTTCTGCGCGGTCGCGGCAATCCTGTTCGCGGTGTCCGGGCCACGGCGCCGCGTGCGGCTACCGCACGACCCCGATGCGGCACCGGTGCACCCGCTGCGCCGGGCATGGCAACGCTGTTCGAACGCGTTTGCCCGATATGTGCACGACAGCACGCACATACAGCTCGCGGTAACGATCGCTCTCGCGCCGCTCACGCTCTACTGGTTCTCGCAGATTCCACTGATCGGTCCCGTTGCAAACGCCTTCGCGATCCCGTGGATGAGCCTGCTCGTCACGCCCGTGGTGCTGGCGGGCGCGGTACTGCCCATGCCGCTCGATGCATGGGCGTTCCAGGTCGCGGATGGGTTGCTGCGCATTCAATCGGTCGTGCTGCACTGGCTCGCCACGCCCACGTGGGCGGTCTGGCATCTGCCGCGACCGGGCCCATGGGCACTCGTGTGCGCGACGGCGGGCGTTGCCTGGTGTCTCGCGCCGCGTGGCTGGCCGTTGCGCTGGGCAGGTCCGATCGCGTGGCTGCCGTTACTGTTGCCGCCGCCGTCCGGTCCGCCGCACGGTGCATTCCGGTTGACCGCGCTCGACATCGGCCAGGGTAATTCGGTGCTCGTCGAGACCGCCCATCACGCTCTGCTGTTCGATGCGGGGCCCGGGCCGGAATCGACGCATGCCGGCGAGCGTGTCGTCGTGCCGTTTTTGCAGGCGCAGGGCGTCACGGCGCTCGATGCGCTCATGGTCAGCCATGAGGATTCCGATCATGCGGGCGGCGCACCGGCGGTGCTCGACGGCGTCGAGGTCCGGCAACTGCTCGCGTCGCTGCCGCAGCGACATGCGTTGTGGGCGCAGGCGCGCAAGGTCGGCGCCGAGCGTGTGCAGTGTGCAGCAGGGCAGCGCTGGCAATGGGACGGTGTCGATTTCACAATCCTGTGGCCCGATGAGCGGCGGTTGCGGGCGAATCCGAACGATCAGTGCTGTGTGCTGCGCATCCGTACCGCCGGGCGCACTGGGCACGCTGGCCACGGCTATGCGGCCAACCCGACGCCTGCGCTCACGGCACTGCTTGCCGCCGATATCGAGGCTCCCATCGAACGCACGCTGCTCGCCCGCGATCCCGACGCGCTGCGCGCCCAGGTGTTGCTGGTACCGCATCACGGTAGCCGGACCTCGTCGACCGAGCCGTTCCTCGACACGATCGATCCGCTGATCGCCATATTTCAGGTAGGCTATCGCAACCGTTTTCGCCATCCGCATCCGGGTGTGTTTGCGCGTTACGAGGCACGCCACATCGAGCTCACGCGCAGCGATACGGACGGCGCGGTGCGAATCGAGGCGTCCGGTACGACGCTGTCGCTCGAACGGTATCGGGACACGCATCGGCGGTACTGGATGGACCGGTGAAGCCGCCACGGTGCTTTGTCACACAAAGCCGGATACATCGGGATCGGGATTCATCACGGAGACCCCCGCAGTTGAAAGACATCATCCATTTCTCGCACGCGAACGGCTTTCCGGCGTCGACCTATCGAACCATCTTCGCCGAACTCGCGGACGACTATGACTTGCGCTTCATCGAGCGGATCGGCCACGACGCGCGCTTCCCGGTGACGCGCGACTGGCCGCATCTGGTCGAGCAACTGCTGGACGATATCGACCGGTCGTACGAACGGCCGGTCTGGCTGGTCGGGCATTCGCTGGGCGGCTATCTGTCGTTGATGGCGGCGCTCAGAAAACCGCAGTGGGTGAAGGGCGTCGTGATGCTCGATTCACCGGTCGTCGCCGGTTGGCGCAGCAGTATCCTGAAAGTGTCGCAGTGGACCGGGCTCGACGACCGTCTGTCGCCGGCCGCCGCGACGCGTGCGCGCCGCACCCATTGGGCGAGCCGCGAAGAGGCATGGCGGCACTTCCACTCGAAGCCCGCATTTGCCCGCTGGGACGAACGCGTGCTGTCCGACTATATCGACTTCGGCATCCCGCAGAGTTCGCCCGACGGTTCGCGCTCTCTGGCCTTCGACCGGCGCACCGAATATCTGATTTACAGGACGCTGCCGCATACGCTCGGTTCGCGGCTCGCGCGGGGCGCGCCGGTGCCGGTCGGGTTTATCGCCGGGACGCATTCGAAGGAGATTCGCCAGGCAGGGCTCGACGCGACGCGCCGGGCAACCGGCGGCCATCTCGAATGGATCGAAGGCAGCCATCTGTATCCGATGGAAAAGCCGCTTGAAACGGCGCGTGCTCTTCAGCGGATGCTGCACGAACTCGATCGACGGGCGTAACGAATCTGCGGCGCACCGATCTCCCCCGATGCGCCGCAGATTGCTGGGTTGGACCCCTGCTTTACGGTATAATCCGTTTTTCCCGCGAGCATCCAGCGATGACCAAATATGTTTTCGTCACCGGCGGCGTAGTTTCTTCCCTCGGCAAGGGTATTGCCGCCGCTTCCCTCGCCGCGATCCTCGAATCGCGCGGTCTCAAAGTCACCCTCCTCAAGCTCGATCCGTACATCAATGTCGACCCCGGCACGATGAGCCCGTTTCAGCACGGCGAAGTGTTCGTGACGGAAGACGGCGCGGAGACCGATCTCGACCTTGGCCACTACGAGCGCTTCATCAGTACGAAGATGCGCAAGGCCAATAACTTCACCACGGGCCAGATCTACGAATCGGTGATCCGCAAGGAACGCCGCGGCGATTATCTGGGCAAGACCGTTCAGGTTATTCCGCACATCACGAACGAAATCCAGGCGTTCATCGAGCGCGGCGCCGCTTCCGCGACATGCGGCGAGCCGGATGTCGCGATCGTGGAAGTCGGCGGCACGGTGGGCGATATCGAATCGCTGCCGTTCCTCGAAGCGGCGCGCCAGATGAGCCTGCGCATGGGCCGCAACAGCGCGTGCTTTGTGCACCTGACGCTGGTGCCGTTCATCGCCACCGCCGGCGAACTGAAGACCAAGCCTACGCAGCACAGCGTGCAGAAGCTGCGCGAAATCGGTATCTATCCGAACGTGCTGCTGTGCCGCGCCGACCGCCCGATTCCCGACGACGAACGCGCGAAGATCTCGCTGTTCTCGAACGTGCATGAAGAGGCGGTGATTTCCGTGTGGGACGTCGACAGCATCTACAAGATTCCGCAGATGCTGCATGACCAGGGCCTCGACACGATCGTCTGCGACGAACTCAAGATCACGCCGAAGCCGGCCGACCTGTCGCTGTGGGCGTCGCTCGTCAACAAGCTCGAACACCCGCAACACGAAGTGACGATCGGCATGGTCGGCAAGTATGTCGATCTGACCGAGTCGTACAAGTCGCTGATCGAAGCGCTGCGCCATGCGTCGATCCACACGTCGACGAAGGTCAACATCCAGTACATCGACTCGGAAGAGATCGACGAGAATGGCATCGACGGCCTCAAGCATCTCGACGCCGTGCTCGTGCCGGGCGGCTTCGGCCGGCGCGGTACCGAAGGCAAGATCAAGGCGATCCGCTATGCGCGCGAAGCGAAGGTGCCGTACCTCGGCATCTGCCTCGGTATGCAGCTCGCAGTGATCGAGTTCGCCCGCGACGTAGTCAACCTCGCCGATGCGAACAGCACCGAATTCGATCCGGCCACGCCGAACCGCGTCGTCGCGTTGATCACCGAGTGGTACGACCGCGAAGGCAAGGTCGAGAAGCGCACTGAAGAATCGGATCTCGGCGGCACGATGCGGCTTGGTTCGCAGCGTTGCCCGATCAAGCCCGGCACGATGGCCGAAGAGATCTACGGCAAGGATGTGAACGAGCGCCATCGTCACCGTTATGAAGTCAATAACCGTTTCGTGCCCCAGCTCGAAGCAGGCGGCCTTATCATCAGCGCCCGTACACCGAGCGAGGATCTGCCGGAAATGATGGAACTGCCGCGCGACATGCATCCGTGGTTCGTCGGTGTGCAGTTCCACCCGGAATTCACGTCCACGCCGCGCGACGGCCATCCGCTCTTCAAGTCGTTCGTCGAAGCGGCGCTTGCGCACCAGCAGTCGCTCACGGCGAATGAAGTCGGAGAGAAAGCATGAAACTGTGCGGATTCGAAGCCGGTCTCGACAAGCCGTTCTTCCTGATCGCGGGCACCTGTGTCGTCGAATCCGAGCAGATGACGATCGACACCGCCGGCAAGCTCAAGGAAATCTGCGCGAAGCTCGGCGTGCCGTTCATCTACAAATCGTCGTACGACAAGGCCAATCGCAGCAGCGGCAAGTCGTTCCGCGGTCTGGGTATGGACGAGGGATTGCGTATCCTCTCCGAGGTGAAACGCCAGCTCGATCTGCCGGTGCTGACCGATGTGCACAGCGAACATGAAATCGAAGCGGTCGCGGCGGTGGTCGACGTGCTGCAGACGCCGGCGTTCCTGTGCCGGCAAACCGATTTCATCCACGCGTGCGCGCGCTCGGGCAAGCCGGTCAATATCAAGAAGGGGCAGTTTCTCGCACCGCACGACATGAAGAACGTGATCGACAAGGCGCGTGAGGCCGCGCGCGAAGCCGGTCTGTCGGAAGACCGCTTCATGGCTTGCGAACGCGGCGTGTCGTTCGGTTATAACAACCTCGTGTCGGACATGCGGTCGCTCGCGATCATGCGCGAAACCGGCGCACCGGTCGTGTTCGACGCGACGCACTCGGTTCAGTTGCCGGGAGGGCAGGGCACAAGCTCGGGCGGTCAGCGCGAATTCGTGCCGGTACTCGCACGCGCGGCGGTGGCCACCGGTATCGCCGGGATTTTTATGGAAACGCATCCGAATCCGGCGCAGGCGAAATCCGATGGGCCGAATGCGGTGCCGCTGCATCGTATGGCCGACCTGCTCGAAACGCTGCTCACGCTCGATCAGGCCGTGAAGCGGGCGCCGTTCCTCGAGAACGATTTCAACTGATTCGTCACCGTAAAGCATCCACCGTCATTTCTTGAGGAAACCATGAGTGCTATCGTAGATATCATCGGCCGCGAGATTCTCGATTCGCGAGGCAATCCCACCGTCGAATGCGACGTGCTGCTCGAGTCGGGCACGATGGGCCGCGCAGCGGTTCCGTCGGGCGCTTCGACCGGCTCGCGCGAAGCGATCGAGCTGCGCGACGGCGAAACCGGCCGCTACGGCGGCAAGGGCGTGCTGAAAGCGGTCGAGCATATCAACACCGAAATCTCCGAAGCGATCATGGGGCTCGACGCCTCCGAACAGGCGTTCCTCGACAAGACGCTGCTCGAACTCGATGGCACCGACAACAAGGCGCGCCTCGGTGCGAACGCGATGCTGGCGGTATCGATGGCCGTCGCGAAGGCCGCTGCCGAAGAAGCCGGCCTGCCGCTGTACCGCTACTTCGGCGGGTCGGGCGCGATGCAACTGCCGGTGCCGATGATGAACATCGTCAACGGTGGCGCGCACGCCAACAACAGCCTGGACATCCAGGAATTCATGATCGTGCCGGTCAGCCAGCCGAGCTTCCGCGAAGCACTGCGCTGCGGCGCCGAAGTGTTCCACGCGCTGAAGAAGATTCTCGCGGACCGCGGCATGAGCACGGCTGTCGGCGACGAAGGCGGTTTCGCGCCGAACTTCGGCAGCAATGACGAATGCCTGTCCACCATCCTGCAAGCCATCGAGAAAGCCGGTTATCGTGCCGGTGAAGACGTGCTGCTCGCACTCGACTGTGCAGCGAGCGAGTTCTACCACGACGGCAAGTACCAGCTGGCGGGCGAAGGGCTGCAACTGTCGTCGGCGGAATTCACCGACTACCTCGCCACGCTGGCCGACAAGTTCCCGATCGTATCGATCGAAGACGGCATGCACGAAGGCGACTGGGCTGGCTGGAAGCTGCTTACCGACAAGCTCGGCAAGAAGATCCAACTGGTCGGCGACGACCTGTTCGTGACGAACACGCGCATCCTGAAGGAAGGCATCGATAAGGGCATCGCGAACTCGATCCTGATCAAGATCAACCAGATCGGCACGCTGACCGAGACGTTCGCAGCGATCGAAATGGCGAAGCGCGCCGGCTACACGGCCGTGATCTCGCACCGCTCCGGCGAAACCGAAGATTCGACGATCGCCGATATCGCGGTCGGCCTCAACGCCGGGCAGATCAAGACCGGCTCGCTATCGCGCAGCGACCGCATCTCGAAGTACAACCAGTTGCTGCGCATCGAGGAAGATCTCGGCGATATCGCGAGCTATCCCGGCAAGTCGGCGTTCTACAATCTGCGCTAAGCATTGCAGCCGCCATCCTTCGTTTCAGTTTCAGCCCGCCGCCCTGCGTATAGCGCAGGGCGGCGCGTATTATCTGCGCTCTCTTTTTCATGCGGCTCGTCACTGTCGTTCTGATCGTCTTGCTGGCGCTGATCCAGTTCCCGCTCTGGTGGGGACACGGCGGCTGGCTGCGCGTGCACGAACTGCAGCAGCAGCTTGACGGACAGCAGAAGAAGAATGCGGATGCGAAGCTGCGCAACGAGCGGATTGAAGGTGAAGTGCAGGATCTGCAGAGCGGTACTGCAGCCGTCGAGGAGCGTGCGCGCTACGAGATGGGCATGGTGAAGGACAGCGAAGTGTTCGTGCAGTTCGTGTCGCCGAGCGCGGCGGCGAATGCCGGTGCGAGCACGGCGGTCGCGAACACGTCGACGCGCGGGGTGATGTCGGCGGCTCCGGTACGCGTGGTGCCGAACCCGGAATCGCGCGCGAAGCCGGACCGCAAGCATGCGGGCAAGAAGGGCGAGAAGGAGAAGGGGGCGGTGGCCCAGCGTTGATGCCGGTTGTGCTGCTATCCGGCGAATTGCGGAAGTGTTGACGAGATCTGTGAAAAAGGCGCGATAGAGATATCGCGCCTTTTTGTTGTTGGCCGGTTCTGAGCGTGGCTGTTACCAGCCCCATCCCCAGCCAGGCGCATAGCCGTAGCCGATTCCGCCGCCCCAGCCACGGCCCCATCCGCCGTAGTAGCCACCGGAGATCGCAACCGGCGGGCTGTAATACTGTGCCCATGCCTGAGCGGCGGCTTCGGCGGCGATCGCCTGGTTTTGCTCGGCCATCACCTGATGGTCGATCGCATCGTAGCGCTGGCGTTCCTGTTCGGTCAGCGGACGTGTGCCGTCGGGTACGCCCGACTGGCTGGCGGGCAGCCGGCTGTAGATCGGCGCCGGGCCGGGCGGCTCCAGCGCGCAGCCGGCCAGCGCGATGCTACCGGCAACCACTGAAAGTGCGATCGCGATACGGCCGCGATGGAACAGGGGGAAAGGGGTTTTCATTTCGATCTCCATCGGTCGACACCTGTGCAGTCCGGCGTGTACCCGTGAATCAACGCAACTACGCGCAACAGCAATTGAGCAGCCCACGATACAACGACGCAGACTGCTCACACAAGCCGGAGAGGACGGACGTTAATGCCGTTGCCCGGCCGCCGGCGTCAACCCTTCTGAGAGCCCGTTAGCAAGAAAAAGTTGCGCGACGTCGACCGGGTCGAACTCGTAGCGCTGATTGCAGAACTCGCAGTGAATCTCGACGTGACCGCGCTCTTCGAGCACGCTGTCGACTTCCTCGCGGCCGAGCATCTTCAGCATCGCACCGACCCGCTCACGCGAGCAGCTGCATTCGAAGCGCGCGGTAGCCGGCTCGAAGTGCTGCACGTTTTCCTGCCAGAACAGACGCCGGAACACTGTCTCGGGCTCTTCCTTCAGCAGTTCTTCGCGCGACAGCGTACCGCCGAGCGTGCACACACGCTCCCACGTGTCGGTGTCCAGCTCGCCCGGATGCGGCACGATGCCGCCGTCGCCGGGCAGCTTCTGCAGCAGCATGCCGACTGCGCGCTCGGTATTGGCGGCGAGCCACAGACGCGTGTCGAGCTGCTCCGAGTGATGCATGTAATGCTCGAGCACCTCGGCCATCGACTTCAGCGGTCCATCCAGGCCCGACAACGGCACGATGCCCTGATACGGCTGTTGACCTGGCATCTTGTCGTGCGGATCGAGCGTGATCACGCAGCGGCCGTGGCCACCGGCGTTAAGGAGTTCGATCAGGGTAGTGTCGTCACCGATGGTGGCCGCGACGTCGCCGGAGAACTTGGCTGTGGCACGCATCGACAGATCCGAGCCGCACTGGACGACCAGCATCTTCACTGGCCCATCGCCGAAAATCTGCATGATCAGCGTACCGTTGAACTTCAGGTTCGCGGACAGCAGCGCGCAGGCGGCCATCATTTCGCCGAGGATGGTTCGCACGGGCGCCGGGTAATCGCGGCGCGTCAGCACTTCCTGCCAGGTATTGCGCAGCGAAACGATTTCGCCGCGCACGGGCGCCGCGCTGAAGATGAACTTTTGCAACTGATCCTTCACAACTTTTCCTTAGGTTTATGGCGCGGCGTGTTGCCGGGCCTGCGCATCGCGCGACCGGCTATCGATCAGCCGATGCGCACCAACTGCGCCTTGAAATATTCGCGGCGTTCCACATAGTTCGCCGCGTTGCGCCGCATGCCGGCGATGTCCGCTTCCGTCAGTTCGCGCACGACCTTGGCAGGCGCGCCCAGAATCAGCGAATTGTCCGGAAACACCTTGCCTTCGGTTACGACCGCTCCGGCTCCGACCAGACAGTTGCGGCCGATTACCGCTCCATTCAAGACCACCGCCTGAATTCCGACCAGGGCGCCTTCCTTGATCGTGCAGCCGTGCAGCATCGCCTGATGGCCGATCGTCACGTTGGCTTCGATTGTCAGCGGGTAGCCGGGGTCGGTGTGCAGCACGGCGCCTTCCTGGATGTTGCTGCCGGCGCCGACCGAAATCGGCTCGTTATCGCCGCGAATCGCCGCGCCGAACCAGATACTGGCGTTTTCTTCCACCGATACCTTGCCGATAATCGTCGCCGTGTCCGCGACGAACACGCTTTCGTGAATGGTCGGGGCTGCTGTGCCGAGCTTGTAGATTGCCACGGTGTCTCCAGTGTCGTGCGTCACGCCGAATCGGCGCCGCGTACGTTCGCAGCGCGCCGGGGCGCTGCATCATGGTCGAATCGCGTATTGTAAACGGTTGTGTATGGAGGCTGGGTGACGTGGGGCGGCGGGTACATTTGCCGCCTCGCCACGCGGCCCGCTTCGCGACTTTTCTGCCATTTCTTCAACTGATCCACTTATCCGCTCATCCAGCATGGTTGCCGCCGCTTCGCCCGCTTTTTCCGCCCCGTCCGAACCGGTTTGCGCACGTACCGCCGCGCTGGCCGCGTTGTGCGAGCGCGATCCAGCACGCAAGGCAGAGACAACACGCCTGTTGCAGGCCGAGGTTCGTAGCGGGGCCGCGGTGTGCCGCTCCGCTGCAACGTTCGTCGAGCCGCAGGACCTGCCGGGACGTCCCGCACGGCCCGAGCTGGTCGAGCCGCGCCAGCTCGGCAGGCGCAGCATGCAGTCGCCAGAAGGGCGGGCCGTGCTGCTGCATGCGCTCGCGCATATCGAGTTCAACGCGATCAACCTGGCACTCGACGCCGTATGGCGCTTTGCCGGAATGCCCACAGCGTTCTACGTCGACTGGCTTAAAGTCGCGGCAGAGGAAGCGCATCACTTTTCGCTGCTCGTCGCGCGGCTCGCCGAATTCGGCCATGCATACGGCGATTTTCCCGCGCACGACGGTCTGTGGGACATGTGCGACCGGACGCGCGACGACGTGCTCGCGCGCATGGCGCTCGTGCCGCGGACACTCGAAGCACGCGGACTCGATGCGTCGCCGCCGATCCGCGCGCGTTTGAAGCAGGCGGGCGACGATGCATCGGCGGCGATTCTCGACGTAATCCTGCGCGACGAGATCGGCCACGTGCTGATCGGTAACCGCTGGTTCCGCCATCTGTGCGACGCGCGCGCTCTCGATCCCCATACGACCTACACGCTGCTCGCCGAGCAGTACAAGGCACCGAAACTGCGCGGGCCGTTCAATTTCGCCGCGCGCCGCGACGCCGGCTTCGACGAAGCCGAACTGGCAGCGCTTGCCGGTCTCGATAGTCCGGCTGCGGACTGAACATTCCTTCCACGCTCCGACAGCCGCCGGACGCAGACGCCGATATAATCGAACGACCATTCTTTTTTGCGGGTCGCTCATGAATACCTCCCAGTCCGATTTCGTTTCCGTCCACGGTGTGCGGCTGCATGTGCGCCGCTGGGGGAATCCGGAGGCGCCCGCACTGTTCATGCTGCACGGCTGGATGGATGTCGCGGCGTCGTTCCAGTTCGTGGTCGACGCGCTGGGCGGCGACTGGCAGGTGATCGCCCCGGACGCGCGCGGTTTCGGGCTATCCGACTGGCCGGTCGCAGCGCGCGGCGCCGGACACTACTGGTTCCAGGAGTACCTGTCCGATCTCGATGCACTGCTCGACCACTACGCACCGACCGGCGAGGTTAATCTGGTCGGTCACAGCATGGGCGCGAACGTCGTTTGCCTGTATGCGGGGATCAGACCGGAGCGCGTGCGGCGTGTGGTCGACCTCGAAGGCTTCGGGCTGGCGCCTTCGTTTGCTGCGCAAGCGCCGCGGCGCCTGCGCAGCTGGCTCGACGAAATGCGCGAACCGCCGAGCCTGAAGCATTACGCGTCGCTGGACGCGGTCGCGGCACGGCTCATCAAGACCAACGAGCGCCTGAGCGCGCACCGCGCCCGGTTTCTCGCCGAACACTGGTCGCGTCCGGACGGCGAGGGCGGCTATGAGCTGCTGGCCGATCCGGCGCACAAGATGCGCGGCCCGATGCTGTACCGGCTCGACGAAGTCATGGCGGTGTGGGCCAAGGTGCAGGCGAAGGTGCTGCATGTCGAAGCGGCCGCGTCGCCGACACTCGCCATGATCGCCGGCGAGATTCCACTCGACGAATTCAAGGCCCGCTTCCGCGCGTTTCCGAACTGGCGCGAAAAGATCATCGACGATGCGGGCCATATGGTCCATCACGATCAGCCGGAGCAGGTTGCGGCGCTGATCGAGGCGTTCTGCACGTAGCATCGTCGTGCGATGTCACGCGGCTGACTTTTTGCGCATAAGGAAACCCGCGCGGCGCAGGCCATGCGGGTTTCCGGAGATTGGCCTGCGTTCGCTTACTGCATTGCAGTAAAATAGCGGCTGAACCTCCACAGAACAGAATGAACGCCGATCTCCATTGCCATTCCACCGTTTCCGACGGCCACTTCGCGCCCGCCGACGTCGCGCGGCGCGCGCACGCGTGCGGCGTGACGCTATGGGCGCTGACGGACCACGACGAAGTGGGCGGTCAGCCGGAGGCGCGCGCGACTGCCGAGGCGCTCGGCATGCGCTATCTGGGCGGTGTCGAGATTTCGGTAACGTGGGCGTCGCGGACCGTGCATATCGTCGGTTTGCATGTCGACTCTGCGTGTAGCGCGCTGGTCGACGGTCTGGCCCGCACGCGTAACGGTCGTGCCGCGCGTGGCGAGGCGATCGGCGAACAACTGGCCACGCTGGGCGTGCCGGGTGCGTATGAAGGCGCGTTGAAGTACGTGTCGAATCCAGACATGATGTCGCGCACCCACTTCGCGCGTTTCATGGTGGACGCGGGCTACGCGCAATCGACGCAGGACGCGTTTACCCGCTACCTCGGCGATGGCAAGCCGGGCTACGTCGCGCATCGCTGGGCGAAGCTCGCCGACGCGGTCAAATGGATTCACGCCGCCGGCGGCGAAGCGGTCATCGCTCATCCGGGCCGGTACGAATACACGCCGCTTGAGTTCGATGCGCTGTTCGGCGAATTCATCGATCTCGGCGGCAAGGCTATCGAAGTCGTGACCGGCAGCCACACGCCGGATCAGTATCGCGAGTATGCAGACGTTGCGCGCCGCTTCGGTTTCGAAGCCTCGCGCGGCTCCGATTTTCACGCACCTGGCGAAGGCCGCGTCGAGCTGGGCAGCTTGCCGCCGCTTCCGTCCGATCTCAAGCCTGTCTGGGAACGCTGGCTGTGATGCCGCGCGGTGCCGCAACGGCACGCGCCGCGCATCTGCCGATGCAAGCCGGCGCATCATCCAATTTCCTTAGCTGATCGCCATGTCGCAATTTTTTCGGGTTCATCCGGATAATCCGCAGTCGCGCCTGGTCAAGCAGGCGGTGCAGATCATCAACGATGGTGGCGTCGTTGCGCTGCCTACGGATTCCAGCTATGCGCTCGCATGCCATCTCGACGACAAGCAGGCGGTCGAACGCCTGCGGCGTATCCGCGGGCTCGACGAACGTCAGTTGCTGTCGCTGCTGGTGCGCGATCTGTCCGAGCTTGCCAATTTCGCGATGGTGGACAACCGTCAGTACCGGTTGATCAAGTCGGTGACGCCGGGGCCGTACGTGTTCGTGCTCGAGGCGACCAAAGAGGTGCCGCGGCGGTTGTCTCATCCGTCGCGCAAGACGATCGGGCTGCGGGTGCCCGATCATGCGATCACGCTTGCGATCCTCGAGGAGCTTGGTCAGCCGCTGCTGGGCACGACGCTGATCATGCCGGGTGAAACCGAGCCGCTCAACGATCCCGACGAGATCCGCGCGCGGCTCGAAAAGCAGCTCGATCTGGTGATCGATGGCGGTGCGTGTCCGCGCGAACCATCGACGATCATCGATCTAACTGGCGAAGAGCCGGTGCTGGTGCGGGCGGGGCGCGGCAGTCTCGCACCGTTCGGGCTAGGCCAGGCCGCATGAGCAGGCTGCATGAGCAAACAACATGAGCGGCGCGTTGGGACGACCTGAACGCACCGTAAAAGAAGGCAGACGGACGCGCGTAATCGCGTTGTTACAATAGCGAGCTATGGATTCCTCCCTGATACAAACTATCGCCGTCTACGCGTTGCCCGTGATCTTCGCGATCACGTTGCACGAAGCGGCACACGGTTACGTCGCGCGAATGCTCGGCGACAACACCGCCTACGTGCTGGGCCGCGTGTCGTTCAATCCGATGCGGCACATCGATCCGCTCGGCACGATCGTGATTCCGCTGGTGCTGTACTTCGCGACGAGCGGCGCGTTCATGTTCGGCTATGCGAAGCCGGTCCCGGTCGCGTTCGGCAATCTGCGCAATCCGCGCTGGGGCAGCTTGTGGGTCGCGCTTGCCGGACCCGGCTGCAATTTCGTTCAGGCGCTTGTGTGGGGCGTGGTCGGTGTGGTGCTTGCCGTGGCGGGTGTCGACGAACCGTTCTTCACACGGATGGCAGCCGCCGGTGTCGGCGTGAATCTCGTGCTCGGCGTGCTGAACCTGTTCCCATTGCCGCCGCTCGACGGTGGCCGCGTGCTCGTCGCCTTGCTGCCGACGCGTGCGGCCATCGCGCTGTCGCGCATCGAACCGTACGGGTTCTTCATCGTGATGGCGCTGGTGATGACGGGCGCACTGACACGCTACTGGCTACGACCGCTGGTCGATCTCGGCTACGATGCGGTCACGGCCATCCTGACTCCTCTCGTTTCGCTCTTCTCATAAGACCATGTTCCCAGACCGTATCTTCTCCGGCATGCGGCCCACCGGATCGCTGCACCTCGGCCACTATCACGGCGTGCTGAAAAACTGGGTGCGGCTGCAATCCGAATACCCGTGCTTCTTCTGCGTCGTCGACTGGCATGCGCTGACGACGCACTACGAAACACCCGAGGTCATCGAAAAGAACGTCTGGGATGTGCTGACCGACTGGCTCGCTTCCGGGATCGATCCGGCGCAGGCGACGCTGTTTATCCAGAGCCGGGTGCCCGAGCACGCGGAACTGGCGCTCTTGCTCGGCATGAGCACGCCGCTCGGCTGGCTTGAACGCGTGCCGACCTACAAGGAGCAGATGGAGAAGTTGAAGGACAAGGACTTGTCCACCTACGGCTTTCTCGGCTATCCGGTGCTGATGGCGGCCGACATCCTGTTGTATCGCGCGTCGCTCGTGCCGGTTGGCGAAGACCAGGTGCCGCACGTCGAAATGACACGCGAAATCGCGCGCCGCTTCAACTACATGTACGGGCGCGAACCGGGCTTCGAAGAGAAAGCGCTCGAGGCCGCGAAGAAACTGGGCGGCAAGCGCTCGAAGCTGTATCACGAATTGCGCAACGCGTATCAGCAGGAAGGCGACGACGAGGCGCTCGAGCAGGGGCGTGCGATGCTGCAGGAATCGCAGAGCCTGTCGCTGAACGATCGCGAGCGGCTCTTCGGCTATCTGGAAGGCGCGCGCAAGATCATTCTTCCCGAGTCACAAGCTTTGCTCACCGAAGCATCGCGGATGCCGGGGCTCGACGGACAGAAAATGTCGAAGTCGTACGGCAACACGATCGGCCTGCGCGAAGACGCCGAGACGATCACGAAGAAGGTTCGCACGATGCCGACCGATCCGGCGCGCGTGCGCCGTACCGATCCGGGTGATCCTGACAAATGCCCGGTCTGGCAACTGCACCAGGCGTACACCGACGAAACGACGCACGAGTGGGTGCAGAAGGGCTGTCGTACGGCAGGCATCGGTTGCCTCGACTGCAAGCAGCCGGTGATCGACGGCATCCTGCGCGAGCAGCAGCCGATGCTGGAACGCGCGCAGAAATACATGGACGATCCGTCGCTGCTACGCGCGATTGCCGCGGATGGTTGCGACAAGGCCCGCCGCTTCGCCGTCGAGACGATGCGTGACGTGCGCGAGGCGATGGGCCTCGCGTACAACTGAGCGCGTCCGCGGCGCCGCGTTGCTGTCTGTGAGCATGAGCGATCAGCCCTTGTTCACGGCCAGTCTGGCCGAGCCGTCGAGCTGGGTCTGCAACTGGGCGCATCTGATCGCGCCGGGTGGTGCGGTGCTCGACGTTGCCTCGGGGCGCGGCCGGCACGCCCGCTGGTTCGCTGAGCGCGGCCATCCGGTGACGGCCATCGATCGCGACATCGACGCGCTGGCCACGATGCGCGACGAACCGCGCATTGCCGCGCTCGCCGCCGATCTCGAAGGCGCGCCATGGCCCCTGCGCGCGGACGCACAGTTCGCCGCCGTGATCGTGACGAACTACCTGCATCGACCGCTGTTCACGACGCTGCTCGACGCGCTCGCCCCCGGCGGCGTGTTGATTTACGAAACCTTCGCGCACGGCAACCAGACGGTCGGCAAACCGTCCCGGCCAGAATTTCTGCTGGCGCCGGGCGAGTTGCTCGAGGTCGTCCGCGGGCGGCTGCGGGTTGTCGCATTCACCGATGGTTTTCTCGCACAACCGCGTCAGGCTTATGTCCAGCGGATCTGTGCGATTTTCGAGGCACCCGGTGACAACGATACGGAAGGTGCACGACCCCCTCCGCGTTACGTTCTGGCCGGCTAATCCGCTACAATCGCGTTTTACCGATTCAATTCATGGCGTTTCATGACTAACGGCACACATAGCAACGACGGCATCCAGATTCGCGGCAGCATCCCTGCCATCATTACGCCGATGCAGGAAGACGGTAGCCTCGATCTGCCGGCGTTCCGCAAACTGATCGACTGGCACATCGAAGAGGGCACGAACGGGCTGGTCGTCGTCGGGACGAGCGGCGAATCGGCGACGCTGTCGGTCGACGAGCACGTGCTGATGATCAAGACCGCAGTCGAGCACACAGCGGGCCGGATTCCGGTGATCGCGGGCTCGGGCGGCAACTCCACGGCGGAAGCGATCGAGCTGACCGAGCACGCGAAGCGTGCCGGCGCCGATGCGACGCTGCAGGTCGTGCCTTACTACAACAAACCGACCCAGGAAGGCATCTACCGCCATTTTTCGAAAATCGCGGAAACAGTCGATCTGCCGGTCATCCTCTACAACGTACCGGGCCGCACGGTCGCGGATATGTCGAACGAGACGATCCTGCGTCTGGCCCGCGTGCCAGGCGTGGTCGGCGTGAAAGAAGCGACCGGCAATATCGACCGCGCCGCGCACCTGATCAAGTCGGCGCCCGCACATTTCGGCATCTACAGCGGCGACGATCCGACGGCGATCGCGTTGATGCTGCTGGGCGGCCACGGCAATATCTCGGTCACCGCCAACGTCGCGCCGCGCGCGATGAGCGAGCTCTGCAAGGCCGCGCTTGCCGCCGACGCAAAGACTGCCCGCGCCATTCATCTGAAGTTGTGGTCGCTGCACAAGAACCTGTTCGTCGAATCGAATCCGATTCCTGCGAAATGGGCGTTGCAGCAACTGGGTCGCATTCAGGGCGGCATCCGCCTGCCGCTTACACCGCTCGATGCGCACTACCACGAAGGCGTGCTCGCCGCGCTGCGCGAAGCGGGCTTGATGGGCTGAAGCGGGGCTGGCCCGGTTGCTCGACCGGGCTGCACCGTCACAGGCATTTCCTTAACCGACGTCGATCCCGCCACGTTCCGGCTCAGAACCAGGCACCGCGTTCCAGCTTCACGAAGGACCTCATGAAACGTTCCGCACTTTCCCTCCACGCAACCCGCATGGCGGCGCTGGCGCTCGCTCTCGGTATGCTCGCCGGCTGCGATACGCTGAACGACTGGTTCGCTACCGATCGCGTCAACTACAAGACGACGGCCAGCGCGCCGCCGCTCGCAGTCCCCAGCGATCTGACGCCGACCGGTATCGATCCGCGCTACACCGCGCCCCCGGCCGACAAGGCGTTCGGCGGCGCACCGCAGCGCGCGGTGACGGCGGCTGGCAATTCGACCGAGGGCGTACCGAACACGCAGGATCCGCTCGGCATGCACATCGAGCGTGATGGCGATCATCGCTGGCTGGTGGTGGATGGCCGCACGCCCGATCAACTGTGGCCGCTGTTGCAGGACTTCTGGAAGGACAATGGCTTCTCGCTGAAGACCGACGCGCCGGCCACCGGCATCATGGCGACCGACTGGGCCGAGAACCGTGCGAAGATTCCGGATGACTGGTTCCGCCGCACGATCGGCAGGGTGATCGATGTCGCGTATTCGTCGGGGACCCGCGACAGCTTCCGCACGCTCGTGTCACGTGATCCGAACGGTGCCACCGACATTTCGATCACGCACAGTGCACTGGAAGAAATGCTGACCGGGCAGGACAAGACGTCGTCGCGCTGGGTCGAACGGCCGCGCGATCCCGCGCTTGAGGCGGAGTTTCTCGCCCAGTTGATGCAGAAGTTCGGGCTGACCGACGCACAGTCGAAGCAACTGCTGACCGACGCACGCCTCGCCGTGGCACCCGCGCAGCTCGATACGTCGAACGGCGGTTCGACGCTCGATCTGCAGGAGCCGTTTGACAGCGCATGGCTGCGTGTCGGTCTGGCGCTCGACCGGACGAACTTCACCGTCGACAACCGCGATCGCCAGAAGGGCATTTACTACGTGCGCTACGCGGATTCGACCCAGGAACTGAAGCGCGACGGGCTGTTCGGCAAGCTGTTCTATGGCAACGAAAGCGCTAAGAAGCAGGGGCCGGAATTCATGGTCAACGTGCGTTCGCGCGGCGATCAGCTGACCCAGATTGCCGTGCTCGATGCGAATGGCCAGCTCGATACGTCAAAGGACGCGCAGAACATCGTGTCGTTGCTGCACGCGCAACTGAACTAGGCGAACCATGCGGTTCGCGAGCCTCGGCAGCGGCAGTGAAGGCAATGCGCTGCTCGTCGAAGCGCAGGATGGGGCGACGACGACGCGGGTGCTGCTCGATTGCGGTTTTTCGGCGAAGGAAGTCGAGCGGCGGCTCGCGCGCATCGGCGCGAACGTCGAGGCGCTCGACGCCATCCTGATCACGCATGAACATAGCGACCACATCGGCAGTGCGCTGACGCTGGCCCGCAAGTGGTCGATTCCGCTGTACATGAGCTGGGGCACGGCCCGCGCAGTCGGTGCCGACGATGCCGACGTCGACCTGCGGGTGCTGTGGGGCGATGAGACAGTGGCGATCGGCGATCTTGCCGTACTGCCCTACACCGTGCCGCACGATGCCCGCGAGCCGTTGCAGTTCGTGCTGTCGGACGGAGCGGGGCGGCTCGGCGTACTGACCGACGTCGGCACGTCGACGCCGCATATCAGCGAGGTGCTGAGCGGTTGCGATGCACTGGTGCTCGAGTGCAATCACGATCTCGCGATGCTGGCGGCAAGCCGCTATCCGGCGTCGCTGAAAGCGCGCATCGGCGGTGCGCATGGGCACCTCAACAACGATGCCGCTGCGGAAATCCTTGCGTCGCTGGACCGGTCCCGGCTGCGACATCTGATCGCTGCTCACTTGAGCCAGCAGAACAATCTGCCCGAGCTCGCGCAGGCCGCGATGGCTGCCGTTCTGGGAACCGCTGCTACCGAAGTGATCGTCGCGTCGCAGGGGGAAGGGTTTTCGTGGCTGAGCCTGTAGGGCGGCACACATAGTCATAAAGCACGGCTACAAAGAAAAACGCGCATGACGGTAATCGTCATGCGCGTTTCTGTTTATAGCTTGTTACTTGCCGGTTTGCGGCTTAGTTACGGTTGCCGCCGAAGATACCAAGCAGCGCCAGCAGGTTCACGAACACGTTGTACAGATCCAGGTAGATCGCCAGCGTTGCCGTGATGTAGTTCGTCTCGCCGCCGTTCACGACGCGCTGCACGTCGACCAGCATGTACGCCGAGAAGATCACGATGGCGAGCACCGAAACCGTCAGCATCAGCGCCGGCAATTGCAGAAACATGTTGGCGACCGAGGCCAGCACGATTACGAGCACGCCCATGAACAGCCACTTGCCGAGGCCCGAGAAGTCACGCTTGCTGACCGTGGCGACCGTCGCCATCGCGGCGAAGATCACACCGGTGCCACCAAACGCGAGCATGATCAGCGACGGACCGTTCGAAAAGTGGAGCACGAAGCTCAGTATGCGCGACAGCATCAGGCCCATGAAGAACGTGAAGCCGAGCAGCACGAACACGCCGACGGCGCTGTCTTTGGTGCGCTGGATCGCGAACATGAAGCCGAAAGCAATGGCGAAAAACGCCAGCATGCTCATTGCCGGGCTGGTGGCGGCGAACAGCGTGAAACCGGTCGCGACGCCCACCCACGCGCCCAGTACTGTCGGCACCATCGACAGCGCGAGCAGCCAATAGGTATTGCGCAGTACGCGGTTGCGGGTTTCGACCGTGCTGACGGTGCCGCCACGGCCGAAGTTATAAGGGGTGTTCATGGTTTCTCCTTGCGTCGAACGCAGTGGTGCGGTGGTTGTGCCAGCCACGTGGCCTTCTGGGGCCCGACCGGCTGACCCTACATCTGGAAGCTACATCCCTAAGATTAACCCTGTCTTAAGGAGTTGCAAGACCTGCCGGACGGGTAACGCAAGGCACCTGCAACTCCCCTTGGAGTCTTTCAATGCTGTAAGGGTTCAATCGCAATCATACATGGGAACATGCTACAATAGCGGATTCATTTAAATCTGTAACCTCTTAATTTTCTGGAGTTTTTATGGCGCTCGAACGCACTTTGTCGATTATCAAGCCGGACGCAGTGGCAAAGAACGTGATTGGCCAGATCTACAGCCGTTTTGAAAACGCTGGTCTGAAGGTCATCGCTGCCCGCATGGTGCATCTGTCGCGTGCCGATGCCGAGAAGTTTTACGCCGTTCATGCCGCTCGCCCGTTCTTCAAGGACCTCGTCGAGTTCATGATCTCCGGTCCGGTGATGGTGCAGGTTCTGGAAGGCGACGACGCCATCCTGAAGAATCGTCAGCTGATGGGCGCAACCGACCCGAAGAAGGCAGAAAAAGGCACGATTCGTGCTGATTTCGCCGACAGCATCGACGCAAACGCGGTTCACGGCTCGGACGCAGCCGAAACGGCACGCGACGAAGTGGCGTTCTTCTTCCCGGCAGTCAACGTTTATTCGCACTGAGCGCCGGACAAAGTAGTAAGGTAAAAGCAGCAGGAACGGGCGCGAACGGCACAGGCGTTCATGCAGCTTGCTTTGCATGAATGTAGTCTCGCACTGAAATGGCAGGATTCGATATGACGAGCACAACCGTCAACCTTCTCGATCTCGACGCCGAGGGGCTCGTCGCCTATTGCGACAGCCTCGGCGAGAAGCCGTTTCGCGCCAAGCAGTTGCAGCGCTGGATCCACCAGTACAATGCGGCGGACTTCGACGGCATGACCGATCTCGCGAAGTCCCTGCGCGAAAAGCTGAAAGGGCGCGCGACCCTCGCGATGCCCGATATCGTCAGCGACCATATCTCTGCCGACGGCACCCGCAAGTGGCTGATCGACGTCGGCAACGGCAATGCCGTCGAAACCGTTTTCATTCCTGAAGAAACCCGCGGCACGCTGTGCGTGTCGTCGCAGGCGGGCTGCGCGGTCAATTGCCGCTTCTGCTCGACCGGCAAGCAGGGTTTTTCACGCAATCTCACTACCGGCGAAATCGTTGGCCAGTTGCGCATGGCCGAGTTCGCGCTGCGCGCCGCACGCGGCACCGCGATTGGCCGCGCGGCCGGCGGTGACGGCAAGGGCGAACGGGCAGTCACCAATGTGGTGATGATGGGCATGGGCGAGCCGCTTCTGAATTACGACGCGGTTGTGCCCGCCATGCGCCTGATGCTCGACGACAACGCGTACGGCCTGTCGCGTCGGCGTGTGACGCTGTCGACCTCGGGAGTGGTCCCGATGATGGACCGGCTCGGCGCCGATCTGCCGGTCGCGCTTGCAGTATCGCTGCACGCGCCTACAGATTCACTGCGCGACATGCTGGTGCCGCTGAACAAAAAGTATCCGCTGCGCGAGTTGATGGCAGCATGCGAGCGCTATCTGAAGGTAGCGCCGCGAGATTTCATTACGTTCGAATATTGCATGCTCGATGGTGTGAACGACAGCGAGGCGCAGGCGCGCGAACTGCTGGCCGTGACGCGCAACGTGCCGTGCAAGTTCAACCTGATCCCGTTCAACCCGTTCCCGGAATCCGGGTTGTTCCGCTCGAAGTCCGAACAGATCAAGCGGTTTGCGCAGGTGCTAATGGACGCGGGTGTCGTAACCACGGTGCGCAAGACGCGCGGTGACGACATCGACGCGGCCTGTGGCCAGCTGGCCGGAGCGGTCCAGGACCGCACGCGGCTCGCCGAGCGCACCGGGAAGGCGGCGAAAGTCATCGAAGTACGGGCTGTGTAGTCCGGCAGCGTCTGCGGCAACGTCAGCAGCAACGTCGCGGCGATGCGAGAGGAAAGTTTTGCAGAAGCGATCGGAAGCGGCACACATGCCGCGCATTTTGTTATAAACGGTCTGCGATCCGGATTGGGGCGGGGTGTCCCGAAGGGTCGCACGAGTGAAAAAGAATCGACGCGAAAGGATTTGGGATGAGTGAGCCGCAGCACCCGCAGCCGCAGGACACGGAGACGAACGCAGGCCGCCCCGCACCGGCTGTGGTGCAGCCGCTTGGGTCGGGCGGACTGGATTCGCTGGCGGCGCTGGGAGCGCGATTGACGCAACTGCGCGAATCGAAAGGCTGGACGATCGACGACGTTTCGGCCCGCCTGAAAGTGGCCGTGCCGAAGCTGCGCGCGCTCGAGGCGGGCGACATCAGCCATCTCCCGGATACGACATTTGCACTCGGCGTGGTGCGCAGCTATGCGCGTATGCTCGGTGCCGATCCCGCGCCGTTCACACAGGCGCTGCGCCGCGAAAAAGGCGTGCCCGAACCGGATCTGTCGATGCCGGCTTCGTCGGGACGCGATTTGCCGCGCGGCAAGGTTTCGCTGTCGCTGGGTGGAGCGCCGCGGCGTCGTTCGTGGCTGTGGGGAATTGCCGCAATCGTCGTCGCGGTGATCGCGCTGGCCATGTGGCATACGAACAGCGGCGAGTCGTCCGCGTGGTTCGCGCGCCTGAAGGCGAGCGCGAACGGCACCGCTGCTACGGCGGGCGATGCGGCGAGCACATCCGCTACGGTCGCGCAGGGCCAGACGGCCGCAGCCGACGATACGGCGAGTACGCCGGATAGTCAGAGCAATCAGGCCAACCAGACTAATCAGGCCGCGTCCACCGATGCAGGTGCCGTCGCATCAGGAACCCCGATGCCGGCCCCGTTGCCGACTGCCGCGGCACCGGCATCGACGGTTGTTGCCCCGGTGGCGCAGGCCAGCCAGCCGGCGGTCGCCGCCGCACCGGCGAGCGTCGCTACCACGCTGACTGCCAGCTCACCCGCCGCTGCGCCTCAGGAAGGCGAAGCGATCGTCGCGATGAGCGTCAACCAGGACAGCTGGTTCAGCGTGCGCCAGAACGACGGCAAGGAATTGTTCTCCGGCCTCGTTCACGCGGGAGAAACGAAGGAAGTCACCGGCGCAGCGCCGTTCAAGATCACGGTGGGCAACAAGGCAGGGCTCGCGTCGATGACGCTCGACGGCCAGCCGGTCGATCCCGCCAAGTATTCGTCGGCCCGAGGCAATGTGGCGCGCTTTGCGTTGCCTTGATTCTGTCATGACGCGCCGCGGCGAATCGGCCAGCGGCGCTTTCCCCGGTCGGGCATTGCCAGTGTGCAGGGCAGCCTGAGCGGTTTTTTTGCGGATTTTTTCGATGCATTCCGATCCCTTGCCATCCAGCAGCCAGATTTGTTCGTCCGAGCCCGTTTTCGGCGGCCACGCGCCGCGTCGCGTGTCGCATGCGGTCGACGTGCGTTGGGGCGGTCAGCTCGTGACGATCGGCGGCGACGCGCCAGTGCGCGTGCAGTCGATGACCAACACCGATACCGCCGACGCGATCGGCACAGCGATCCAGATCAAGGAGCTGGCACAGGCCGGCTCCGAGCTCGTGCGGATCACTGTCAACACACCCGAAGCCGCAGCCGCGGTGCCCGCTGTGCGCGAGCAACTCGACCGGATGGGCGTGAGCGTGCCGCTCGTCGGCGACTTCCACTACAACGGCCATCTGCTGCTGCGTGACTATCCGGGCTGCGCGGAAGCGCTGTCGAAGTACCGCATTAACCCCGGCAACGTCGGTCACGGTGCGAAGCGCGACACGCAGTTCGCGCAGATGATTGAAGCCGCGGCTCGCTACGACAAACCGGTCCGGATCGGCGTGAACTGGGGCAGTCTCGATCAGGAACTGCTCGCGAAGATGATGGACGAAAACGCCGCGCGCGCTGAACCGTGGGGAGCGCAGAGCGTGATGTACGAAGCGCTGATCCAGTCGGCGATCGGCTCGGCGGAACGGGCGGTCGAACTCGGGCTCAGCCGCAATCGCATCATCCTGTCGTGCAAGGTGAGCGGGGTGCAGGATCTGATCGCGGTGTATCGCGAACTCGCGCGTCGCTGCGGATTTGCGCTGCATCTCGGCTTGACCGAAGCGGGCATGGGTTCGAAGGGCATCGTTGCATCGACGGCGGCGCTATCGGTGCTGCTGCAGCAGGGTATCGGCGACACGATCCGGATTTCGCTGACACCGGAGCCAGGCGGTCCGCGTACCGGTGAAGTGATCGTTGGCCAGGAAATCCTGCAGACCATGGGCCTGCGTTCGTTCACGCCGATGGTGATCGCGTGTCCGGGTTGCGGACGCACGACCAGCACGCTGTTCCAGGAGCTTGCATCGCAGATCCAGACCTATCTGCGTACCCAGATGCCGGTCTGGCGCGACCAGTTCCCGGGCGTCGAGAAGATGCACGTCGCGGTGATGGGTTGCATCGTCAACGGTCCGGGCGAATCGAAGCAGGCGAACATCGGTATCAGCCTGCCGGGTTCCGGTGAGAATCCGGCCGCGCCGGTGTTCATCGACGGCGAGAAGGTCAAGACGCTGCGCGGCGAACGCATCGCAGAAGAATTCCAGCAAATCGTGAGCGACTACGTCGAGCGCACCTATGGTCGCGCAACGGCGCTCAACTAAATATTCGTCGATCGAAGACAGATGACAGAACAGAAGAAGAAGCTCGAAAAGTTGTCCGGTGTGAAGGGCATGAACGATATCCTTCCGCAAGAAGCCGGGCTGTGGGAGTTTTTCGAAGCGACGGTGAAGTCGATGCTCCGTTCGTACGGATACCAGAACATCCGCACGCCGATCCTCGAACATACGCAACTGTTCACGCGCGGTATCGGCGAGGTGACGGACATCGTCGAGAAGGAGATGTACAGCTTCACCGACGCACTGAACGGCGAGAACCTGACCATGCGTCCGGAGAACACCGCCGCGGTTGTGCGCGCAACCATCGAACATAACCTGCTGTACGACGGTCCGAAGCGGCTGTGGTACGTCGGTCCGATGTTCCGTCACGAGCGTCCGCAGCGCGGGCGTTATCGCCAGTTCCATCAGGTCGGTGTCGAGGCGCTTGGTTTTGCCGGTCCGGATACCGACGCCGAGATCATCCTGATGTGCCAGCGCCTGTGGGACGATCTTGGGCTGAGCGGTATCCGTCTCGAGATCAACTCGCTGGGTCTTGCGCACGAGCGCGCCGCACACCGTGTCGAACTGATCGCGTACCTGGAAAAGCACATGGACGTGCTCGACGAGGACGCAAAGCGCCGGCTGTATACGAATCCGCTGCGCGTGCTGGACACGAAGAATCCGGCGCTGCAGGAAATCGCGCAGAACGCGCCGAAGCTGATCGATTTTCTCGGCGAGGAATCGCGTGCGCACTTCGACGGGCTGCAACGCATCCTCAAGTCGAACAACATTCCGTTCAAGATCAATCCGCGGCTCGTGCGTGGTCTCGATTACTACAATCAGACCGTCTTCGAGTGGATCACGGACAAGCTCGGCGCGCAGGGTACTGTCGCAGCCGGCGGTCGTTACGATCCGCTGATCGAGCAGCTCGGCGGCAAGCCGACAGCGGCGTGTGGCTGGGCGATGGGCGTCGAGCGTATCCTCGAGCTCCTGAAGGAAGAGAACCTCGTACCCGAAGCCGAAGGTTGCGACGTGTATGTGGTTCACCAGGGCGATGCGGCGCGCGAGCAGGCGTTCATCGTTGCCGAACGGCTGCGCGATACGGGGCTCGATGTGATTCTGCATTGCAGCCCGGATGGCCAGACGGCGAGCTTCAAGTCGCAGATGAAGCGTGCCGATGCCAGCGGCGCTGCGTTCGCGGTGATTCTCGGCGAAGACGAGATCGCGAGCGGCACGGTTGGGGTCAAACCGCTGCGCGGCATGGATGAAAGTGGCGGTAAGAGTGAACAACATAACGTTCCCGCCGAAGACTTGACCGAATTTCTAATCAATGCGATGGTTGCAACCGCCGAAGACGGCGAGGACTGATCGCGGCGGCGCGTTTGCGGCTCGATATGAACAGATATAAGGAAGAAGGGATCGCCCGGCGATGAGTTACCACGACGAACAAGAATCGATTGAAAGTCTGAAGGCATGGTGGACGCAGTGGGGCAATTCGACCACGTGGGTTGTCCTGATCGTGCTCGTGGCCGCAGCTAGCTGGAACGGCTGGAATTTCTGGCAGCGTCGCCAGGCAGCGGAAGCTTCGGTGCTGTATGACCAGGTGCAACAGGCAGTTGCGTCCGGCGATAAAGCCAAGGTGTCGCGCGTCGCCGCCGATATGGAAGACAAGTTCAGCAGCACGGCCTATGCGCAGATGACCGCGCTCAGCGCAGCGAAGGCGCTCTATACGGCAGGCGACGAGCCCGCCGCGAAGGCGCTCTATACGGCAGGCGACGAGCCCGCCGCGAAGGCGCAGTTGCAATGGACTGTCGACCACGCGAAAGACGACGAATTCCGCCAGATCGCGAAGCTGCGACTCGCTTCGCTGCTGCTCGACGAAAAGGCATACGACGCAGGCCTCGCGCTGCTCGCGGAGCCGCAGTCGGATGCATTCAAGGGTGTCGTCGCCAACGGCCGCGGCGATCTGCTCGCAGCCCAGGGCAAGCGCGACGATGCACGTACGGCTTACAAGCTCGCGCTCGACACGCTGCCGAAAACCGATTCGTCGGCTCGTCAACTGATCCAGTTCAAGCTGGACGCACTGGGTGGCTGAACGTCGCGTCGCGACGAACCGCACCCCATCGATTAACTCACCATCCTTGTCTGGTTCACTGATGAATCTGCTGAAACGTTACGTTGTGCCCGTTGCCTGTGCGATGACCGTGCTCACCATGGCGGCTTGCTCATCCACGAAAGACGAGCGCCGCGAGCCGACGCCGCTCACCGAGTTCAAATCCGTACTCGATGTGCAGCTCGCGTGGAAGTCGAGCGTCGGCAAGGCTGGACGTTACCTGTTCTCGCCGGTTGCGGTAGGCGACTCGATCTATGCGGCAGGCACGAATGGGTCGGTAGCGAAGATCGACGCGAAGACCGGCAAGGACATCTGGCGCACGAAGGTCGGCGCCGATCTGTCGGCCGGGGTAGGCAGCGACGGTACGCTGACCGCGGTAGGCGCGCTGAAGGGCGGTGTCTACGTGCTCGGACCGGACGGCAAGCTGCTGTGGAAATCGACCGTGCAGGGCGAGATCATTTCGCCGCCGCTCGTCGGCAACGGCTATGTGGTGGTGCGTACGATCGACGGTCAGATCGCTGCGTTCAACGCGGAGACCGGCGAGCAGAAGTGGATCTATCGTAACCGCGCGGTGCCGCTCAATCTGCGCGTCTCGTCGGGGATGACGTTCGCTGCCGATGTCGGCGTGCTGGCAGGCTTCCCGGGTGGATCGTTCGCTGCGATCAACCTGCAAAGCGGCGACGCGTTCTGGCAGACGCCGGTGTCGTATCCGAAGGGCGTGACCGAAGTCGAGCGGATCAACGACGTGACCGGCGCGCCTACGCTCGTAGGAGCACAGACCTGCGCCGTGACGTTCCAAGGGCAGCTCGGCTGCTTCGATGCGAACTCGGGGCGCCCGGTGTGGGAGAAACCGTTCTCGAGCACGAGTGGGGTCGCTCAGGATGAACGCGCGGTGGTCGGCGGCGATGACTGGTCGGTCGTCTGGGCGTTCGATGCGTCGAACGGCAACGCGCTCTGGCATACCGACAAGCTGAAGAACCGCGAGGTCAGCATTCCGTATCTGCTGGGTCGTGCCGTCGTGGTCGGCGACTACCAGGGCTTTGTGCACTTCCTGTCGCGCGACGATGGTACGTTCATCGCGCGTATGAAAACCGATGGCAGCGCGATTACTGCCCCACCGGTGCTGGCCGGCGATACGCTCGTCGTGCAGACGCACGACGGCGACCTGTACGGGTTCCGTCCGCGCTGATCGATACTGATCGCGACGACTCCCGTGCGACGTGCAGGCCGGCTGTGTTGCCGGCCGTCTGCGTTTTATCGCTGCACGACAATTCCCAGGTGGCCTTGCGTGCCACCCGAACAAGCCGGTCGAACCAGCACTGAACTGCGCCGTTGCATGGGCGTTGTATGAAGTGTGGTCCGGCAGGCATCGCAGAACCCACGATCGCCGGAACTGCAACAAGGTCCGGCGCCGGCACGAAAGCCTGACGCGTCGGCCGGGCCCTGGCCCGTGTATCGACGCAACCTGGTCCCTGGACCGTCTGGATACGCAGGTTGCCTGTGCGTCCGGCCCCGGCCGGATTCGTGATAATTTTCGTCAAGCGCTGCCGCGAACCGGCCGCCTGGCGTCGCCATGCGGCACACCGTGTTTCCGTGCGCCGCGCTTCACCGTGAACAACATCAGATGAAACCCGTAATTGCCCTCGTCGGGCGCCCCAATGTGGGGAAATCCACGCTGTTCAACCGCCTGACACGCTCGCGCGACGCTCTTGTCGCCGACCTGCCGGGGCTGACACGCGATCGCCACTATGGCGAAGGGCGGGTCGGCGAACGGCCGTACCTGGTCGTCGATACCGGTGGCTTCGAGCCCGTCGCGAAGGACGGCATCCTGCATGAAATGGCGCGGCAGACGCGCCAGGCAGTCGCGGAATCGGACATCGTCGTGTTCATCGTCGACGGTCGCAACGGGCTGGCTCCGCAGGACAAGACGATTGCCGACTATCTGCGCAAGACCGGCCGGCCGATCTTCCTCGTCGTGAACAAAGCCGAGGGTATGAAGTACAGCGCGGTCGCCGCCGACTTCTACGAACTCGGCCTCGGCGACCCGCGTGCAATTTCCTCCGCGCACGGCGACGGTGTGAGCGAGATGATCGGCGATGCGCTCGAAGTCGCGTATGCGGGTCAGCCGGAAGAAAGCGAAGAAGAAAAGGAAGCGCGCGGCGTCAAGATCGCGATTGTCGGGCGGCCGAACGTCGGCAAGTCGACGCTCGTGAATACGCTGCTCGGTGAAGAACGTGTGATCGCGTTCGACATGCCCGGCACGACGCGCGATTCGATCTACATCGACTTCGAACGGCAGGGCAAGAAGTACACGTTGATCGACACCGCAGGGCTGCGTCGTCGCGGCAAGGTGTTCGAAGCGATCGAGAAATTCTCGGTGGTGAAGACGCTGCAGTCGATCTCCGATGCAAACGTCGTGATCCTGATGCTCGATGCGCGGCAGGACATATCGGATCAGGATGCGCACATCGCAGGGTTCGTCGTCGAACAGGGGCGTGCGCTTGTGGTCGGCGTGAACAAGTGGGACGGCCTCGATCCGCATGTGCGCGAGCGTACGAAATCGGATTTAGAGCGCAAGCTAAAATTTCTCGAGTTCGCGAAATTTCACTTTATTTCAGCGTCGGAAAATACCGGTATCGGTGCATTGATGCGTTCCGTCGACGATGCGTACGCGGCTGCGATGGCCAAGCTGCCGACGCCGAAGCTGACCCGTGCACTGATCGATGCCGTCGAATTCCAGCAGCCGCGCCGTCGCGGCCCGGTGCGACCCAAGCTGCGCTATGCGCACCAGGGCGGCCAGAACCCGCCGCTCATCGTGATTCACGGCAACGCGCTCGACGCGATCACGGACACCTACAAGCGTTACCTTGAAAAACGCTTCCGGGAAACTTTCGGGCTGGCGGGGACTCCATTGCGGATAGAGTTTCGTTCGTCGACGAACCCCTACGCGGACAAGGGCTGAAATCCACGCCTGCAGCCGCGCCGAAACCCGCTTGCATGCTGGGTTTGGCCACATGGCCAGGCCAGCGCGCGAAAATGAAAATCGGCTATAGTGTAGCGATTGACGGCGGATCTCTTTTTCTTCGCCGACAATTTAGTCAACCTGCAAAAAAATACGGAGTTTGCTATGAGCAACAAAGGGCAATTGTTACAAGACCCGTTTTTGAACGCACTGCGTAAAGAGCACGTGCCGGTGTCGATCTACCTGGTCAACGGCATCAAGCTTCAAGGGAACATCGAATCGTTCGACCAGTACGTCGTGTTGCTCCGGAATACGGTGACCCAGATGGTGTACAAGCACGCTATTTCGACTGTTGTGCCTGCCCGTCCGGTGAATTTCCACCCTGATTCCGAAACAGCGTCCTAATTTCTCATCGCGGCCGGTCCGCGTCGCCCACTGGCGATCCTGACCGGCCGCCTCATTTTGACCACCACCAATTTGATCAATGCAGCGCTTGTCGGCGTCGACTTCGGAAAGATCGATTTCGTAGCCAGTCTCGAAGAACTCAGCCTGCTCGCGCAAAGCGCGGGCGCTCATCCCGCCGTTACCCTCACCGGACGCCGTTCGAGTCCCGATGCCAGGATGTTTGTCGGCAGCGGCAAGGTCGAAGAGTTGCGTCTCGCGTGCGAGGCTAACGACATCGAACTCGTTATTTTCAATCACGCTCTCGCGCCGGCACAGCAGCGCAATCTGGAGCAAGCGCTTAACAGGCGTGTGATCGATCGCACGAGTTTGATTCTCGATATTTTTGCGCAACGCGCCCGCAGCCACGAAGGCAAGCTGCAGGTCGAACTCGCGCAACTGCAATACCTGTCGACGCGGTTGATCCGCGCGTGGACCCACCTTGAACGGCAAAAAGGCGGTATCGGTTTGCGCGGTCCCGGTGAAACCCAGCTTGAAACCGACCGCCGGTTGATCGGCGAGCGCATCAAGGCACTCAAGACGCGGCTCGAAAAACTGCGGCGCCAGCACGGCACGCAACGGCGTGCGCGCGAGCGCAACCGGACCATGTCGGTATCGCTCGTCGGCTATACGAACGCCGGCAAGTCGACGCTCTTCAATGCGCTGACGAAAGCGCAGGCGTATGCGGCCGATCAGTTGTTCGCGACGCTCGACACTACCTCGCGGCGCGTTTATCTCGGTGACGAGGTGGGGCAGGTGGTCGTGTCCGATACGGTCGGCTTCATCCGCGAACTGCCTCACCAACTGGTTGCGGCATTTCGCGCGACGCTCGAGGAAACGATTCACGCCGACTTGCTGCTGCACGTGGTCGATGCATCGAGCGCGGTGCGGCTCGACCAGATCGATCAGGTGAACGAGGTGCTTCACGAGATCGGAGCGGACGCGATCCGTCAGGTGCTGGTGTTCAACAAGATCGACGCGGTGCCCGAGCTGGCGGCCCGCGGCGACGCGGTTGAAAGGGATGAGTATGGTAATATTTCGCGCGTCTTTTTGAGCGCGCGCACGGGGCAGGGACTGGACACGCTGCGTGCAGCCATCGCTGAAATCGCTACTGCCGAACATCTTGCCGATGCGGCTCCTTCGCGGCATGAGTTGGCAACCGGGTTAGCAACTGAGTTGCCAATTGAATCGCTGCCCGAGGAAGCGCTGTCCGCGGCTCCGCACGAGCACCGCAAGATCCCAGAACACGGGCTTTGACCCGTTCCACATTGCATTGGCCGGCTGTCTATTCTGGTGAACGAACTCAGGTGAACGAATACAACGAGCGGAGTACCTGGCTGCGTCTGCGCGCCATCCTGTCGCTGAACGATCCGCGTTGGGGACGGGGCGACGACAATGGCTCCCGGCAGCGCCCGAACGACCCGCGCCGTCCGCAAAACGGCAAGGACGGTGACGGGCCGCCGGATCTCGACGAGATGTGGCGCGACTTCAATCGCCGCTTGTCCGGTCTGTTCGGCCGCAAGGGCTCGGGCGGTGGCGGCGAGCGTCGTCCGGACAACGGCCGCAGCGCACAGATCGGCGTAGGCATCGTAGTCGGCGTGCTGATCGCCATCTATCTCGGTAGCGGCGTATTCGTCGTGCAGGATGGTCAGGCCGCCGTCGTGTCGCAGTTCGGCCAGTATCGCTACACCGCGGACCAGGGTGTGCACTGGCGTCTGCCGTATCCGTTCGAAACGCATGAAGTCGTTAACATCGGCACGATCCATTCGGTCGAGATCGGGCGCGATAACGTCGTGCGCCCGGCCAACGTGAAGGACGCATCGATGCTCACGCACGACGCCGATATCGTCGACGTGCGCTTTTCCGTGCAGTACCAGGTGCGCAAACCCACCGACTATCTGTTCCGTAGCGTCGACCCCGACCAGAGCGTGACGCAGGCAGCGCAGGCGGCGGTGCGCAGCATCGTCGGCGCGCGCAGCACCGATGCCATCCTCTATCAGGATCGCGAAGCGATCCGCCAGCAATTGAGCGATTCGATCCAGCAGTCGCTCGACGCTTACCATACCGGCCTCGTCGTGACCGGCGTGACGATCCAGGGCGTCAAGGCACCGGACCAGGTGCAGGCCGCTTTCGACGACGCGTCGAAAGCTCATCTGGACAACGAACGCGCAACACGCGACGCGCAGGCCTATGCGAACGACCTGTTGCCGCGCGCCCAGGCCGATGCCGCACGCATGATCGATGAAGCGAAAGCCTATAGCGACCGCGTAGTCGCCCAGGCGCAAGGCGATGCCGCGCGCTTCAAGCAGGTCTACGCGCAGTATTCGAAGGCCCCTGCGGTGATCCGCGAACGCATGTATCTGGACACGATGCAGCATATCTATTCGAATACGACGAAGGTGTTCGTCGACAGCAAGGCGGGCAACAACGTGCTGTATCTGCCGCTCGATAAACTCGTCGAACAGACGCGTCAGCGGGCCTCCGATGCAGCGGCCGCAGCTGTGGTCAATCCGAATCCGAACGCAGCCGCTGCCGTGCCGCAAGATGCGAGCGCCGCTGCTGCGGCCGCAGCAGCGGCCACGACGTCAGGTGCAACGGGCGTCGCTACTTCCGCAGTGCCGGCGGTTCCCGCCAGCCAGGCGGCCACCGCCGCCAGCGATGCATTCCGCTCGCGCGACAGTCTTCGCGACCGCAGTCGCGAAGACGACGTGTCGCAATGAGGAGCGCATCATGAATCGAATCATTGCACTCGTCGTCGCTATCGTGGTCGTGCTGTTCGTCGCCTCGTCGACGGTGTTCGTCGTCGATCAACGTCATATGGCGGTGGTATCGGGACGCGACGGCGCTGCAGGCACGCTGGCAGGCCCCGGCCTGCACGTGAAGCTGCCCGCGCCGCTGCAGAACGTCACGCTGATCGATACGCGAATCCAGTCGCTCGACACGCCGGACGAAGACAACTACGTCAGCGCCGACAAGACCGGTCTGCTCGTCAATCCAGTTATCAAGTATCGCGTGAGCGATCCGCTGAAGCTCGTGGCTGAGACGAAGGGCGATACCCAGGGTCTGCCCGACCGGCTCGCGCTGCTGGCGCGCAGCGCGCTCGGCGATGCGTTCGCGAAGTACACGGTGGCCGACGCGCTCGCGAAGCAGCAGGACATCGCGAACGAAGCACGCGACAGCATGCAGAAAGCGGCCGCGTCGCTTGGCGTCGACGTGCTCGCCGTACAACTGACGCGCATCGATTTCCCCGCCGCGATGGCCGACTCGGTGTACAAGCGGATGATCGCCGCACGCCAGCAGGCTGCGAGCGAAGAGCGCGCCAAAGGCGCATCCGAAGCGGACCAGATCAAGGCCGATGCGGATCGCAAGCAGCAGGCGCTGCTCGCCGATGCGTACCAGCAGGCGCAGACCATCAAGGGCGAGGGCGATGGCAATGCGGCATCGATTGCCGCCGATGCGTTCGGTCGCGACCCGCAGTTCTACGAGTTCTATCAGAGCATGCTGGCCTACCGGAACAGCTTCAAGCCAAACGACGTGATCGTCGTGGACCCCAGCAGCGACTTCTTCCGCTTCATGCGTAGTCCGTCCGGCGCTGCATCGCCGGACGCCGCTGCGGCGCCACGCAAACACTGATTACCGGAGCGCCGCGGCACACGCATCGCGGCATCGCCCTCGAATGGACATAGCCGGCTCGTTATTGCTCGCGATCGCACTGATGCTGATCATCGAAGGGATGTTTCCCTTCGTCTTTCCGAGCGCGTGGCGCGACACGTTTCGTAGAATAGCGGAGCGGCCGCCGCATCATATCCGGATCGGCGGCCTGATCGTGATGGCGCTGGGCCTCGTGCTGCTGCTGATCGCGACCTGAGCGGCCGCGCGCCTTTTCCCGACGGCGCCCGACGCGCGCCGTGCTTACCGTCGTAGGACTGCATCGATGTCGACCTGGTTACTTCCCGAGAATATTGCCGACGTTTTGCCGTCGGAGGCCCGCAAGATCGAAGAATTGCGGCGCAGGCTGCTGGACCGGTTCCGCGCCTATGGCTACGAGATGGTGATGCCGCCGCTGCTCGAATATATCGAGTCGCTGCTGACGGGCGGCGGCAGCGATCTGGATCTGCGCACCTTCAAGCTCGTCGATCAATTATCCGGCCGCACGCTCGGGCTGCGCGCGGACATCACGCCGCAGGTTGCGCGGATCGATGCGCATCTGCTGAACCGCCAGGGCGTGACGCGCCTGTGCTACGCGGGCAACGTCGTGCATACGCGCCCGCGCGGCCTGCACGCCACACGCGAGCAGATCCAGATCGGCGCCGAAATCTACGGTCATGCGGGGCTCGAAGCGGACCTCGAAATCCAGCAACTGATGCTCGACGCGCTGCGTCTCGCCGGTCTCGCGAAGGTGCGCCTCGACCTCTGCCACGCTGGCGTGCTGGCGGCGCTGATCGATACCGAACCGGCCGCTGCGGCGCTCGGCGAGCCGCTTTTCGAGGCGCTCGCGGGCAAGGACGTACCGCGGCTCGTGGAGCTGACAGCGGGTCTGCAACCGGTCACGCGCGACGCGTTGCGCGTACTGCCGACGCTGTACGGCGATGCCTCGGTGCTCGACGAGGCGCGGGCGCGCCTGCCGAACGCACCGGAAATCGCCCGCGCGCTCGACGATCTCGCGTTCCTTGCGGCCCAGGTCGACGGCGCGGAAGTGATGATCGATCTGGCCGACCTGCGTGGCTACACGTATCACAGCGGCGTGATGTTCTCCGCCTATGTGGACGGCGTGCCGAACGCGGTGGCGCGCGGTGGCCGGTACGACCACGTGGGCCAGGCATACGGCCGGGCGCGTGCGGCAACCGGCTTTTCGCTCGATCTGCGCGAAGTCGCGCGCATTTCGCCGGTGGAGGCGCGCAGTAGCGCGATTCTCGCGCCGTGGCAGCACGACGACGCGTTGCGCGCGAGCGTTGCGGCGCTGCGCGATGCCGGCGAGGTGGTGATCCAGGCATTGCCGGGGCACGACCACGCGCTCGACGAATTTGCCTGCGACCGGGTGCTGGTCGAGCGCAACGGTGCATGGGTCGTCGAAGCGCTTCAGTAAACATACATGCCGCGGTGCCGGAATGAGGCCGCGGCTTGCTATCCCGTCTATACCTTTGAGCGGAAACGTAAAAATTCGGAACCTTTCGCGAACATAGGTAAAATACGTTTTTAACCAGCTTACGAAACAACATGTCTGCCAGCGCAGTGAATGTGAACGCCGGGCGCAACGTCGTCGTGGTGGGGACCCAGTGGGGTGATGAGGGCAAGGGCAAGATCGTCGACTGGCTGACGGACCACGCCCATGGCGTCGTGCGCTTCCAGGGCGGTCACAATGCCGGCCACACGCTGATCATCGGCGGCAAGAAAACGATCTTGCGCCTGATCCCGTCGGGCATCATGCATCCGGGCGTCGCATGCTACATCGGCAACGGCGTCGTGCTGTCGCCGGAAGCGCTGTTCAAGGAAATCGGCGAACTCGAATCCGCCGGTGTCGACGTTCAGAAGCGTCTCTTCATCTCCGAAGCCACCACACTGATCCTGCCGTATCACATCGCGATCGACCAGGGGCGCGAAGCGCGCCGCGGCGCGGGCAAGATCGGCACCACGGGCCGCGGCATCGGTCCGGCATACGAAGACAAGGTGGCGCGCCGCGGGCTGCGCGTGCAAGACCTGTTCGAGCCGGAGCTGTTCGCTGCACGCCTGCGCGAAAACCTCGACTATCACAACTTCGTGCTGACCCAGTACCTGGGCGCGGCACCGGTCGATTTCCAGCAGACGCTCGACACCATGCTGAGCTACGCCGACCGCCTGAAGCCGATGGTCACCGACGTGTCGCGCCGCCTCTACGACGAGAACGAAGCCGGCCGCAACCTGCTGTTCGAAGGTGCGCAGGGCACGTTGCTCGATATCGATCACGGCACCTATCCATTCGTCACGTCGAGCAACTGCGTCGCCGGTGCGGCGACCGCTGGCGCGGGCGTCGGTCCGCAGAAGCTTCACTACATCCTCGGCATCACCAAGGCGTACTGCACGCGCGTCGGCTCGGGCCCGTTCCCGAGCGAGCTGTACGACGCAGACAATCCGCAGCGCCAGGATCAGATCGGCGTGACGCTTGCCAACGTCGGCAAGGAATTCGGTTCGGTCACCGGCCGTCCGCGCCGTACCGGCTGGCTCGATGCAGCGGCGCTGCGTCGCTCGATCCAGATCAACGGCATATCGGGCCTGTGCATGACGAAGCTCGACGTGCTCGACGGTCTCGACGAAGTGAAGCTGTGCGTCGGCTACACGCTCGACGGTCGCAGCATCGACATCCTGCCGCGCGGCGCATCGGAAGTGTCGCGTTGCGTGCCGGTGTACGAAACGTTCGGCGGCTGGAAGGAAAGCACGGTTGGCATCAAGGAATGGGACAAGCTGCCCGCCAACGCGCGTGCGTATCTGACACGTGTGCAGGAAGTTGCGGGCGTGCCGGTCGACATGGTATCGACGGGCCCCGACCGCGATGAAACGATCCTGTTGCGCCACCCGTTCAAGGTCTAACTCATGACGCAGGGTGTACCCATGATTGCGATGAAGGACCCGCGCAACGACGACAAGAACCTGTGGGTCGGCTGGGACGAGTATCACCGGCTGATCGAATTGCTTGCGCTCTCCGTGCACGATTCGGGCTGGAAGTTCGACAAGATCCTGTGTCTCGCACGCGGTGGGTTGCGCGTCGGCGACCAGTTGTCGCGCATCTACGATCTGCCGCTCGCCATTCTCGCCACCAGTTCGTATCGCGAAGCCGCGGGCACCGAGCAGGGCGAACTCGACATCGCGCAATACATCACGATGACGCGTGGCGAGCTGTCCGGCAACGTACTGCTGGTCGACGATCTGGTCGATTCCGGCGTGACGCTGGCTCGCGTGCAGCAGCATCTGAAGGAGCGTTATCCGGCCATCACGGCGGTGCGCTCGGCGGTGCTGTGGTACAAGGGCTGCTCGAAAGTGAAGCCGGACTATAGCGTGCAGTATCTGCCGACCAACCCGTGGATTCATCAGCCGTTCGAGGAATGGGACACCGTGCGCCCGCATAACCTCAGCGCGTGGATCAAGCGCGGTACGGCGCAGGATGCTGCGTCGAAGGCATGATCGATGCCAACGCGGATGCGCTGCGATAGCGTTGCTGCATCGGTAAACGGAGCCTCGATGGCTCCGTTTTTTTGTGCCTGCGCGAGCGGTGTGCATAACGGTGCACGCATCTATCGAAGTCGCGCCCACAACCATTTCCACACACAGACTTGCCACGGACGCGATGCTACACTGCGCGGACCGTGTGCGTCGCGCGACCGCAACGACTGGACAGCGGCTATAGGCCCGCAGTTAGAATAGCGCTCGCTTTACTCCGCTCAGGAACGGATTCGTTGCGTCTATGACAGATACCCATCACGTGCGCAAGCAGCCTCTGCCGTCTCTTGCGATCGCCGCAATCGGGGTGGTCTTCGGCGATATCGGCACGAGCCCGCTGTACTCGTTGAAGGAAGCCTTCAGCCCGTCACACGGCATTCCTCTTACGCAAAGCTCGATTCTGGGTGTCATTTCGTTGCTGTTCTGGGCGATCGTGATCGTCGTCAGCGTCAAGTACGTGCTGTTCGTGATGCGCGCCGACAATAACGGCGAAGGCGGCGTGCTCGCGCTGATGGCGCTGTCGCTGCGTTCGTTCAATCAGAAAAGCCGCGCCGCAGGACTGCTGATGATGCTCGGCATCTTCGGCGCGTGCATGTTTTACGGCGATGCGGTGATCACACCGGCCATCTCGGTGATGTCGGCGGTCGAAGGGCTGCAGATCGCCGCGCCGAAACTTTCCCACCTCGTCATGCCGCTGACGATGATCATTCTCGTCTTGCTGTTCTGGATCCAGCGCCACGGCACGGCGCTCGTGGGTCGTCTGTTCGGTCCGATCATGGTGTTGTGGTTCGTGACGCTCGCGGTGCTCGGCATCTCGCATATCGTTCAGGCGCCGGTCGTCATCAAGGCCTTGAATCCGTACTACGCGTTCAGCTTCATGTCGGCGCACGTGCTGCAGGCGTATGTCGTGCTCGGTTCGGTCGTGCTGGTGCTGACCGGTGCGGAAGCGTTGTATGCGGACATGGGCCACTTCGGCGCGAAGCCGATCCGCGTGGCCTGGTATGCGCTCGTCATGCCCTCGCTCGTGCTGAACTACTTCGGCCAGGGTGCGCTGCTCATGCACGACCCGAAAGCGATCGAAAACCCGTTCTACCTGCTCGCACCCGACTGGGCACTGCTGCCGCTCGTCGTGCTGTCGACGGTGGCGACGGTGATCGCTTCGCAGGCCGTGATTTCCGGTGCGTACTCGCTGACGAGTCAGGCGATCCAGCTCGGCTATGTGCCGCGTATGAAGATTCTGCACACGTCGGAACTCGCGATTGGCCAGATCTATGTGCCGGTGGTGAACTGGATGCTGCTGTTTATCATCCTGTGCATCGTGCTTGCCTTCAAGAGCTCCGACAATCTCGCGGCCGCCTACGGCATCGCGGTGACCGCGACGATGGTGATCACGACCGTGCTCGCGTGCGTGGTGATGGTCAAGGTGTGGAACTGGAACAAGCTGCTGGTCGGCTTCATCATTGCGGTGTTCATGATTGTCGATTTAGGCTTCTTTGGCGCGAACTTGCTGAAGGTCGAGGAGGGCGGTTGGCTGCCGCTCGGCATCGGTGCGTTGCTGTTCTTCCTGCTGATGACCTGGTTCAAGGGCAGGATGATCGTGAAGGAACGCACGGCAGCCGACGGTATTCCGCTGATGCCGTTCCTTCAGGGGCTGCTCGCGCATCCGCCGCATCGCGTGTCGGGTACGGCGATCTATCTGACCGGCAGCGATACGCTCGTGCCGGTGAGCCTGCTGCACAACCTGAAGCACAACAAGGTGCTGCACGAGCGCACGATCTTCCTGACCTTCGTCACACGCGATATCCCTTACGTCGACGATGCGGAGCGCGTGACGTTCAAGGAACTCGATGGTGGCCTGTATCTCGTGAAGGCGGTCTACGGTTTCAACGAAACGCCGGACGTGAAGGCCGTGATGCTCGAAGTGGGCCGTACGCACGACATGACTTTTGAGCTGATGGATACGTCGTTTTTCCTCGCGCGCGAAACGGTGGTGCCGACGCAGTTGCCGGGTATGTCGGTGTGGCGCGAGCGGGTGTTCGCGTGGATGCATCAGAACGCTGCGAAGCCGACCGACTTCTTCAGTATTCCCGCAAATCGTGTGGTCGAGCTGGGGACGAAGATCGAGATTTGACGATGTGCTCCGTAGTCTGAGACGTAGTTCGATCTCAGCCGCCGGGATCGGCAAACAAAAAGCCCACGCAGCTCAAATTGCGTGGGCTTCGTTATTTTCGGGCGTCTGTCGTGTACTGCGCGAATTCTGCGTGCCGTCCGTGCTTCGCACAGTCACGGCCGGCACGCACGTCCTGGCAGGTTTATCGCTGCTTAAGCTTCGCGAATGCCGCCGCCATCGCGCCGCCAGCAGGTTCCGGCTCACGTGAACGTTGCTGCTGCGGCCGGCCAGCGCCGCTTGAGCGTCCTGTGCCGCGATCCTGCTGACCGGCACCGCCACGCGGCGCGCTGCTACCCGCGGCATCGTCATCCAGACGCATCGTCAGCGCAATGCGCTGCCGCTTCACGTCGACTTCGAGCACCTTCACCTTGACGATCTGCCCGGCCTTGACGACTTCGTGCGGGTCCTTGATGAAGCGCGTCGACAGCGCCGACACGTGGACGAGGCCATCCTGATGCACGCCGATGTCGATAAACGCGCCGAATGCCGCGACGTTCGTGACGACGCCTTCGAGCACCATCCCCGGCGAGAGATCGGAGATCTTCTCGACGCCTTCACGGAAGGTCGCGGTCTTGAACTCGGGGCGCGGATCGCGGCCCGGTTTTTCGAGTTCCGACAGAATGTCGCGCACCGTCGGCAAGCCGAAGCGCTCGTCGACGAATTCTGCCGGCGACAGCCCCGCGAGCGCTTCGCGATTGCCGAGCACGTCACCGGCCTGCTTGCTGATCTTCGCGAGGATCCGTTCGACGACCGGGTACGCTTCCGGGTGCACGGACGAACGATCGAGCGGATTCTCACCGCCGTTGATGCGCAGAAAACCCGCCGCCTGCTCGAAGGTTTTGTCGCCGAGGCGCGGTACCTTGCGCAGGTGTTCGCGCGACGGGAACGGGCCGTTTGCGTCGCGGAAATCGACGATATTGCGCGCGAGCGTCGCATTCAGACCGGAGACGCGTGCGAGCAGCGCAACCGACGCCGTGTTCGCATCGACGCCGACCGCGTTCACGCAATCCTCGACAACGGCATCGAGCGAACGCGCGAGTTCGCGCTGGTTCACGTCGTGCTGATACTGGCCGACGCCGATCGCTTTCGGGTCGATCTTGACGAGTTCCGCGAGCGGATCCTGCAGACGCCGTGCAATCGATACTGCGCCGCGCAGCGTCACGTCGAGGTCCGGAAACTCCTTCGCGGCGAGTTCGGAAGCGGAGTACACCGAGGCGCCGGCTTCCGATACGACGATCTTCTGCAGCTTCAATTCCGGATGACGCGCGATCAGTTCGCTCGCGAGCTTGTCGGTTTCGCGCGAAGCCGTGCCGTTACCGATGCTGATCAACTCGGCCTGCGTATGTGCAGCAATGCGCGCAAGCTTCGCGAGCGAGCCGTCCCAGTCGCGGCGCGGCTCGTGAGGATAGATCGTATCGGTGGCGAGCACCTTGCCGGTACGATCGACCACGGCGACCTTCACGCCGGTGCGCAGACCCGGATCGAGACCGATCACGGCCTTCGGGCCCGCGGGTGCGGCGAGTAGCAGGTCTTTCAGATTGCGCGCAAACACGCGGATCGCCTCGTGCTCGGCTTCCTCGCGCAGATGCGTGAGCAGTTCGTTTTCGATATGCGGCTGCACCTTGACGCGCCAGCACCAGCGGCAGACATCGGAGAGCCACTTGTCGGCGGGGCGGCCCAGATTCGCGACGCCGACGTGGCGCGCGATCATCGCTTCGCCGGGGTGCGGCACCTGCGCATCGAGTTCTTCGCCAAGGCCGAGCTTGACCATCAGCACGCCCGCGTTGCGACCGCGAAACAGCGCCAACGCACGATGCGAGGGGATGGTCTTGATGGTTTCGGAATAGTCGTAGTAGTCGCGGAATTTCTCGCCTTCTTCGCCTTCCTTGCCTTCCACCACGCTCGACGACACGACGCCCTGGTTGAACAGATAGTCGCGCAGTTTGCCGAGCAGCTCGGCGGTTTCGCCGAATTGCTCGGAGAGAATGTCACGCGCGCCGTCGAGCGCGGCCTTGATGTCGGCCACGCCTTTTTCGGCATCGACATACGCGACAGCTTCGGTCTGCGGATCGCGCTGCGGTTCAGCGAGCAACAGATGCGCAAGCGGCTCGAGCCCGGCTTCGCGGGCGATCTGCGCGCGCGTACGGCGCTTCGGTTTGTACGGGAGATAGAGATCTTCGAGAACCTGCTTGCTGTCGGCGCCTTCGATCGCGGCGCGCAGTTCGTCGGTCAGCTTGCCCTGTTCGTCGATGCTCGCGACGATCGATGCGCGCCGGTCTTCCAGCTCGCGCAGATACAGCAAACGCTCTTCGAGATTGCGCAATTGCGTGTCGTCGAGATTGCCGGTCACTTCCTTCCGGTAGCGGGCAATGAACGGAACAGTCGATCCTTCATCGAGCAGTTCCACCGTAGCCGCGACCTGGCGCGGCTGGACGGCGAGTTCGGTGGCGATACGCTGGACGATCTTGAGTGCTACGGTTTCCGTCATAAGGTCTAGAGGTTCCTGCCGGACTCGGTTTTGAGGCCGCATAAGGCGGTACACGGAACACGCAGCGGCGTGCAGCGGGGGATTCCCGGCAGATTCCATGTACCGGCCGCGACCGGGTGGCTGAGGTTACTGAAGCGGGGCATTTTGCCATAAATGCCCGAGGGCCCAACCGCACGGTGATAGAATTTCGGCCATGTCCCGCCGCCCATTCCTGACGTTGCCGAACTCCCACTTTTTCCTTGCATCGCGTGCTGCCGCCGTGGTTACCACACTCGCCGCGGCGCTGGTTGCCGTTTCAGTGTCTGCGCCCGCACTAGCCCAGAACACACCCGCGTCATCCGCAGCGGCCGTGACGGGCGGCGCGGCTACCTACGACACGGCAGGCGCATCGGCGGTGCAGCCGGACGACACGAACAACTTCGATGCGCGCCAGAAGGATCTGGACCGGCGGTCCACGGACAACAACTATCGCTATGCCGTCGCTGAACATGACTGCTATAGCAAGTTCTTCGTGAATCACTGCCTCGACAGCGCACGCAACGAAATGCGCGAGAAGCGGGCGGTCATTCGCAAGGAACAGCTCGCACTGGACGACGAGCAGCGCGCCGCGCGTGCGCAGAAGCGCGACGAGCAGGCGGCGCTCCAACGTGCGCAGGACGCAGCGGATGCACCGCAGCGCGCGGCAAACGATGCACGCAACGCGCAGGCGTACCAGGACAAGCAGCGGCAGCATGCACTCGATCAGGCGCAGCGTACGGCCGAGGCGCCGCAGCGTGCGGCGAATGAGCAGGCTTACCAGCAGAAGCAGCGCCAGCACGCACTCGACCAGGCGCAGCAGGGTATCGGCGCATCGCAGGCAGCGGCGAACCAGAAGGCGTACGATCAGAAGCAGGCGAATTTCCAGCAGCAACTCGATGCCGCGCGTCAGCAGGGTGCCCAGAAAGCACAGCAGCGCGTCGAGAACCAGCAGCACTTCGAGCAGAAGCAGGCGACCGCCGCGCAGCACAAGGCCGACGTCGAAGCGCGCCAGAAGCAGGCCGCCGAGAAAGCCCGCGAGAAGCAGCAGCAACAGTTGCAGGAACAGCAACAGCAGCAGCAACAGATCGAGCAGCAAAAGCAGCAGGGTAAGTAACGCGTATCAAGCCGGGATAGCAACCTCAGGCGAAGCGGCTGAAACATGGCCGGTCGCCGCTTCGGAAAGAGGAGGCGAGCATGCGGGACCATCACGCCATCAGCGCGGATACCCTTCGCGACCGCATTCTGCAGCTGGAGTCCGAGCATAGTGGGCTCGACCGGCTGATCGACAGGATGTCGGAGGAACCCGGCATCGACGACCTGGAGTTGCAGCGCCTGAAAAAGCGCAAGCTCAAGGTCAAGGACACAATCATCTTGCTGCAGTTGCAGCTCGAACCGGACGGGCGCGCCTGACCGGGCGACCTGGCAGGCGCCGGGTGCGCCCCGCGCACACCGGACTTTGCAGGAACCGCTTGCCTTGAATTCACCGCTCGTTTCTTCTTCTCCTGCGCCGACGGACGGCGCCGCGGCGTCGCGCGAAGCGCGCGGCGCGCCCGCTGTCGTGCTCAACCCCCGTCGTGCTACCGAACTCAACGATATCTTCGCCGCCGACGGGCTGCTCGCCCGGCAGATCGACGGCTACCGGCCGCGCGCTTCGCAGATCGAGATGGCGCGCGCCGTGGCGGCCGCCATGGAGGCTTCGGGGCGCGGCTTGCCTGAGCCGGCTATGTTCGAGCTACAGAAGCGCCCGGCGCGCCGTTTACAGGGCGCTGGTGGCGATGCGCGTGCAACGGCGAGCGATTCCCCCAGCGAAGCATCCGATGCGTCCGGCGCGCCCGACGACAGCGAAAACACGCTGATCGTCGAAGCGGGTACCGGCACCGGGAAGACCTATGCCTACCTCGTTCCAGCGATGTTATGGGGCGGCAAGGTCATCGTTTCGACGGGGACCAAGCATCTGCAGGACCAGTTGTTCCAGCGCGATATTCCGACCGTGCGCGATGCGCTCGCGGTGCCGGTGTCGGTGGCGATGCTGAAGGGGCGCGCGAACTACCTGTGCCACTACTATCTGCAGCGCACGGCCGATAACGGACGCTTGCCGACGCGTCAGGAGACGTCGTACCTGCAGGACATCGTGCGGTTCGCGAAGATCACCCGGACCGGCGACAAGGCCGAGCTCGCGAGCGTGCCCGAGACGGCCGCGGTGTGGTCGATGGTTACGTCGACGCGCGACAACTGCCTCGGCCAGGAGTGCCCGCACTACAAGGAATGCTTCGTGATGCAGGCGCGTCGCGAGGCGCAACAGGCGGACATCGTCGTCGTCAATCACCATCTGTTTTTCGCGGACATCATGTTGCGCGACACAGGCATGGCCGAACTGCTGCCCACCGCGAATACGATCGTGTTCGACGAAGCGCATCAATTACCCGAAACGGCCACGCTGTTCTTCGGCGAAACGCTGTCGACTGCGCAATTGCTCGAGCTTGCGCGCGATGCGGTGGCCGAGGGGCTGGGACACGCCCGCGATGCGGTGGAGTGGGTGAAGCTCGGTGGGGCGCTGGAACGGGCCGCACGCGATGTGCGGCTCGCGTTCAAGGAAGATTCGGTGCGGATGTCGATTGGCCAGTTGTCCGACAGCCATCCGTTATTCGCCGCGCTCGACGTGCTCGAAACGGAGCTCGCCGCGCTGGCGACGGCGCTCGCTGGCCAGGCGGAACGGGCCGAATCGATCGGCGCCTGCCTGCGCCGTGCGCGCGAATTGCAGGGCTTGCTGGCCGGTTGGACCACGGTGCCTGATACGCCGGCAAGCGACGCCGCTGGAACGGATGGCGCAGCGTCCGATAGCGCCGGCGCCGCTAAGGAGCAGGACGAGAAGGTTCGCTGGATTGAAGTATTCGCACACACGGTCCAGCTGCATGAAACGCCGTTGTCTGTCGCGCCGATTTTCGCGCGGCAGCGCGCGGGCGTGCCGCGCGCGTGGATCTTCACGTCGGCGACGCTGTCGGTGCGTGGCGACTTCACGCACTATGCGGCACAGATGGGCCTAAACGCCCGCCGCTCGATGACGCTGGCCAGTCCGTTCGACTACGCGACGCAGGCGCTGATGTATGTGCCGCGCAATCTCCCACAACCCTCTTCGCCGGCGTTCACCGACGCGGTGTTCGATGCGGCGCTGCCCGCCATCGAAGCGTCTGGCGGTGGCGTATTCATGTTGTGCACGACGCTGCGCGCAGTCGACCGTATTGCGACGAAGCTGCGCGACACGATCGAATCGCGCGGCTGGAACCTGCCGTTGCTGGTCCAGGGCGACGCAAGCCGCACCGAGTTGCTCGAACGCTTTCGTGCCTATGGCAATGCGATTCTGGTGGGGAGCCAGAGCTTCTGGGAAGGCGTCGATGTGCGCGGCGATGCGTTATCGCTCGTTGTGATCGACAAGCTGCCGTTTGCGCCGCCTGACGATCCGGTGTTGTCTGCGCGTCTCGATGCGCTGACGAAGAAAGGACTGAGTCCGTTTGCGGTTCACCAGTTGCCGCAGGCGGTGATCACGCTGAAGCAGGGCGCGGGCCGGTTGATTCGCGCGGAAACGGATCGCGGCGTGCTGATGATCTGCGACACACGGCTCGTCGACAAACCGTACGGCCGGCGTATCTGGCAAAGCCTGCCGCCGTTTAAACGTACACGGGAGATCGAGGTAGTGCGGGAGTTTTTTGCTGACAAGAAGGTCGCGCCGGCCTGAGCGGCGAGGTATTCATCGCGAGGCGGCAGGCGATGGGGCGATGGTCGCCGCCAGTAGGTCAAGCAGATCGCGATTACAGCCACTGAACGATAAAACGCCACGGAGGACATCCGTGGCGTTTTGTTTTGTCCGCTCGGGAAGCCATTCGACTTCCCAATACAGTTTCGCCCGAAGGCGAATGCTGTACAGCTTACTGGCTTGCGCCCGATGCCGGAGCAGCAGCGGCTGCGTCCGAAGCGGCAGCACCTGCGTCCGAAGCAGCAGCCGTAGCCGAAGCAACAGCGTCGCTCGCAGCAGCAGCAACGCCCGATGCAGCAGCGGCTACGTCGGAAGCGGCAGCAGTAGCAGCCGACGCAGCCGTTGCTGCAGCATCGCTAGCTGCCGAGGCAGCCTGGTCGCTGCTCTTGTTGCATGCGGCGAGAGCCACAGCGGCCAACAAAGATGCTACGAGGAGGGATTTCTTCATGATCACGTCCTTTTATGGTTAAAGGTAAGCAACAGCGCAAAATATTACCGGTAATGTGCTCCAACACCGACCTGGGCCGCTGGTGGAGATGCACTTCATGCATGAGCGTGAATCTTCCCTACGGCTTGGGCGGAAATTATATGCACTTTCGTACAGACCGTCGACAAATCCGGGGTCAATACGTTGTCTTTCTCATACAAATTTTCAGAGTACGGTATTACAGGCGGACAGGCTCACGCAAGCTCGCCCACTTGCACCCAGCCCGCACAATACCACTCGTGTAGCAGTGCTGTCACCGATGAATCGCCTGAGAGTGTTACAAAGCGTTTCGCACTCAAAGATCGATTATCTGCGAATTCAGGCAGCCATTTTTTCACATTTGCCAGCGAGTTTTCTTCTCCATTCATGAAATATGCGCGACGATCGTATAGCAGGAGGGTCTTACGATCGAGGCGTACCCCCGACTTCGCTGCGAGCGCGATAAAACGCTGCTCGCTGACTGGCCGCGCGGGCGGGTCGAAAACGACCGACGGCTTGGGCTCGCTCAAGTAGGTGCCGAGAAACGACGCAATGTCGCGCTCGTCCCAGCGGATCTTCGCGAGGGTCTTGCTCACCTGTGCCACGAGCGCTGCAGGCAGTTCGCCGGGATGCTCGACGGCGGGCTGCTGCGGGTCGCGATACAGGTCGCCGGCGCGTCCCGAAGTCTGGCCCGATTCGGCGAGGTGATACAGGAATTGCGACGTGAGTTCGCCGTGCGACGGGGCGCGAAAGCCGATCGAACAGGTCATGCATTCGCCTTCGGCGATGCCGTCGTGGGCAAGATGCGGCGGCAGGTACAGCATGTCGCCGGGTTCGAGCAGCCATTCTTCATCGGGCTCGAAGTGCTCGAGGATTTTCAGCGGCGCGCCTTCTTGCAGCGACAGGTCCCGCTGCGCACCGATCCGCCAGCGACGCTTGCCGTGTACCTGCAGCAGGAACACATCGTAGGAATCGAAATGCGGACCGACGCCGCCGCCATCGGTTGCGTACGAGATCATCAGATCGTCGAGGCGGGCATCGGGAACGAAACGGAACCGGTCCAGCAGCGCACGCGCGCGATCGTCGTGCAGATCGACGCCCTGGACGAGCAGCGTCCACGCGCGCTGTTTGACGGACGGCAGTTCGTCCGGCTCGAATGGCCCGTGTTCCAGTTGCCACTTGTTACGAAAGTGTGTGATGAGACGCGCCTCTACATCGTCGAGCCCGGCGAGCTCGAAGAGCTCGTCGCGCGACAGCGGCGCGGCAATCTGCGGAATCGCCTGACGGATAAGCAGCGGCTTTTTCTGCCAGTACCGGCGCATAAATTGCGACGGACTCAGATTGCCGAGTAGTGGTGTCGGGCGATCGGGTGAAGGCGTGAGCGATTGCGATTCGGCACGGCGCGTGGTGGGCGATCCGGCACGAAGGCGGGGCACTGGAACAGCAGCCTCAGCCGTGCCGGCTGGGTGGTCAAGGGGGCGCCTCGGCATCGTATAATGTGGCTTGTATTCTGGAGAGTCGAATGAAAATCGTAAAGAACACCGTCGTATCTGTCGCGTACAAGCTATCGGATGCGCAGGGCAATCTGATTGAGGAAAACGACGAGCCGATGGTCTATCTGCACGGCGGCTATGATGGCACGTTCCCCAAGATCGAGAAAGAGCTCGACGGCCATGAACCGGGCTTCGCAACCGAGGTTCAGCTGGAACCGCAGGACGCATTCGGCGAGTACGACCCGGACCTCGTGAAGATCGAGCCGCGCACCCGCTTTCCCGAGCCGCTCGAAATCGGCATGCAGTTCGAAGGCACGCCGGAAGAAGGCGATGAAGATCTCGATTCGCTGATCTATACTGTCACGGACGTGGCGGAAGACAAGGTCGTGCTCGACGGCAATCATCCGCTCGCGGGCATGGCGCTGCGTTTTGCGCTGACCGTCAAGGAAGTGCGCCCCGCCACCGAAGACGAAATCCAGCACGAACACGCGCACGGCGCGGACGGCCTCGAAATCATCGATGAAGATGACGACGAAGACGCCGAAGGCAAATCAGGGCCCACGCTCCACTGAGCTTGCTGGTTGCGGTGGCGCCGGCGGTGCACTCGCCGCGCGATTTCCAGCGCTTTCATCGTCGGGTAACGACATTGCCGGTGCGCCCGGCGCCGGTACTTCAGGCATCGAAGGCACCATCGGCACCGCAGGTTCCTCGTCGTGCGATGGCATCTGCGGCACCGACGCCGGCAACGCCGGCAGATTTTTCGGTACGTCGCGAACCGTCACCCGGAACGGCGGTCGCCGCGCCAGATCCGCATCGATCTGAACCCACTGGTTGAGCCGGTCGCGTGGCGCGAATGCGATGCGCGTGAGGTTCGTCACCAGGGCGCCCTTGTCGTTGCGCAGCGGCTGATCGATCAGGAAGCCGCCTGCCAGCGGTTCGTTATTTTCGTGAATGACGAGCACCGGACCGCGAAAGATCTGCGCAAGCTTCACCAGACTCCGTTTGAATTCCAGAAAGCCATCGCGGCGCGGGTTGCGTCCAAAGCGCAGCCACGCGAACCGTTCCGGCCGTTCATAACGTTCCGGATCGGGATCGCCTTGAATGAATATGACGATCGCCCGCGCTTCGCGGCGTTTCGCATATTCCGCCGCGTGTTCCAGCCAGAAGCCGTTGGCGATGACGCGGTCTTCGAATTCCCCGTTGCGTCCGCCCGCGTTCAGATAATGATTGTTCGGGCTCGGTGCGTTCAAGCCGATAAATACCGTGTCGTCGATCTGCCAGCGGACGTTCTCGCGATACGGCCGAAAACGCGACACTTCGCTTTCGCGTGTGAGCGGAAGCGGATTCTGTCCCATCGACGAGCTTTCCGCGAACAGCGTCTGGCGCAACTGGTCGAGTCGTTCGACTGGATCGAAGCCGCCCGCCGAGGCGCCGCCGCAATCCATCCAGTCGTGCTGCCCCGGGATGAAGACCAGCGCCGGGCGTGCGGCTTCGAGCAATGCCTGGCGTCGCTCGTAAAGCGAGTCGCGGCATGCTTCCTTCGAGCTTTTCAGATTGCCGTCGTAGACGATGAACGACATCTGCGGATCGCGGCCGATCGCATCGATGAGTTTCTGCGTGGGCGCTTCGTCGGCGATGTCCTGCATGGTTCCGCCGATCACCGCGAACGAGTAGCGCGATGGCGCGGCGTTTGCCGCTGATGCCAGCGTCAAGCTGCAGACTGCAGCTAATGCCGCGGCAACGACGACGCGTGCGGCGTCGCTGCGACGCGCCTGCAAGAGCAGGCGCGGACAGGGAGCAAACCGCAGGTCAACGGTCCGCATCCGGCGGGGCGGCCAGTTCGCGCAATTCATACAGGAGATCGAGTGCGTCGCGCGGGCGCAGCTCGTTCGGATCGATCGCGCGCAAGCGCTCGACCAGCGCCTGGGTTGCCGGATCGACCGCCTGCGCGGGCGGCTCGTCGTCGTCGCGATCTTCAAGCATCGGCGCCGCGGCGAACAGGTCGAGCTGTGGCGCCGGCTGGCCCGCCGACTGCTGTTCGAGATGCGCAAGATGCTTGCGCGCAGCGCGGATCACCGCTGCGGGCACCCCTGCCAGCTGCGCGACCTGCAGCCCGTAGCTCTGGTTCGCGGGGCCTTCGTTGACGGCATGCAGAAACACGATGCCATGCCCGTGTTCCACCGCCGACAGATGCACGTTGGCGGCCTGCGGAAATTCGCCGGGCAGTTGCGTGAGCTCGAAGTAGTGCGTCGCGAACAGCGTATGGCAGCCGTTATGGGCGAGCAGATGCCGCGCGATCGCCCAGGCGAGCGCAAGGCCATCGAACGTCGACGTGCCGCGTCCGATTTCATCCATCAGCACGAGGCTTTGCGGTGTCGCGTCATTCAGGATCGCGGCCGCTTCCGTCATCTCCACCATGAAGGTCGAACGGCCGCCGGCCAGATCGTCGGCGGCGCCGATCCGCGTGAAGATGCGATCGATCGGCCCGAACATCGCGCGCCGCGCGGGCACATAGCTGCCGACATAGGCCATTAGTGCGATCAACGCGGTCTGTCGCATGAATGTCGACTTACCGCCCATGTTCGGGCCGGTGATCAGCAGCAGCTTGCGCTCGGGGCTCAGCGTGCAGTCGTTGGCGATGAACTGTTCGACCTGGGCTTCGACGACCGGGTGACGTCCCTGTTCGATCTCGATGCCGGCGGCTTCCGAGAAGGTCGGCGCGACCCAGTCGAGTGCACGCGCCCGTTCCGCGAAGGTGGCGAGCAGATCGAGCTCGGCGAGTGCCGAGGCGACCCGCTGGCAGTCCGCGATGAACGGCAGCAGCGCCTGCAGCAGCGCGTCGTAGAGCGAGCGCTCGCGGGCGAGAGCGCGTTCCTGCGCGGACAACGCCTTGTCTTCGAAGGTTTTCAGCTCGGGCGTGATGTAGCGCTCGGCGTTCTTCAGCGTCTGGCGCCGCCGATAGTCGTCGGGCACCTTGTCGGTCTGGCCGCGCGTGACTTCGATATAGAAGCCATGCACCTTGTTGTATTCGACGCGCAGGTTGCCGATGCCGGTGCGCGCACGTTCGCGCGTTTCGAGATCGATCAGGAACTGTCCGCAGTTCTCCGAGATATCGCGCAATTCGTCGAGTTCGGCATCGTAGCCGCGGGCGATCACACCGCCGTCGCGAACCATCGCCGCGGGCTCTTCCGCCACGGCCTGGCGCAACAGGTCGACGCAGGGCGCAGGGGGTTCCAGTGCGGCATCAATGCGAGCCAGCGACTCGGCGCCTGCCGTGACGGCCGCGAGCTGGGCACGCAGTTCGGGAAGCGCGATGAATGTGTCGCGCAGGCTGGACAGATCGCGTGGCCGCGCCGACAGCAACGCGAGCCGCCCGGTAATCCGCTCGATGTCGGAAATAGGTCGCAACGCACTGCGCAATGCGTCGACGCCCGCGCCTGGTGGTGCGTCGAGCAGTGCGCCGATTGCTTGCTGGCGCGCCTGGGCGATTGCTGCATGACGCGGCGGATGATGCAGCCAGTGACGCAGCAGCCGGCTACCCATCGTCGTGCAGCAGGTATCGAGCAGCGAGCACAGCGTCGGCGATTCAGTGCCACGCAGCGTTTCGGTGAGTTCGAGATTGCGACGCGTGGCCGGATCGAGCCCGATGTATTCCGATTCGTATTCGACCTTGAGACTGCGCACGTGGCGCAGTTGCTGGCCTTGGGTTGCCGCTGCGTAGAGCAGTAGCGCGCCCGCTGCGCCGCAGGCGCTCGACAGCGAATGCGCGCCGAAGCCTTCGAGGCTCGCCACACCGAGCTGGTCGCACAACCGCTGGGTGCCCGACACGGTATCGAAGTGCCAGACCGGCACGCGGGTTAGCGCACCGAAGCCGGCGGGTGGCGTCCATGCGTTGGCGTCGGCGCCGGTATCGGCAACGAGGATTTCGGCGGGACGGATACGTTCGAGCGCGGTTGCCGCCTGATCGGGGGCGATTTCGGCGAGCCGCAGTGCGCCGCTTGCCAGATTGAGCCACGCAAGGCCGAGACCGGTCGCGACGCCGCGCCGGTTGTGACCGACACACACGGCGAGCAGGTAGACATCGTTCTTGTCGGAGAGCAGGGCGGCGTCGGTGAGCGTGCCGGGTGTGACGACGCGCACGACCTTGCGTTCGACCGGGCCCTTCGACGTGGCCGGATCGCCGATCTGTTCGCAGATTGCGACCGACTCGCCGAGCTTCACGAGCTTCGCGAGATATTGCTCGACGGCGTGATAGGGCACGCCGGCCATCTTGATCGGATTGCCCGCCGATGCGCCGCGCTGCGTCAGCGTCAGATCGAGCAGGCGCGACGCCTTCTCGGCATCGTCGAAGAAGAGTTCGTAGAAATCGCCCATCCGGTAGAACACGAGCGTGCCGGGATGTTCCGACTTGATGCGCAGGTACTGCTGCATCATTGGTGTGTGCTGTGCCGCTTCGCTGGCTTTGGCGTCGACTGCTGCGATTTGAGTGCCCATCCTCGGTATCTTTCTTGCGTGAGTGTTCAGGGCGTGAGTTTAACTCGCCGCGTCGGCGGCGGGGACCTGGCCGGACGGCCGGTTGCGGTGCCTGTACCGCTTACGTTGGTTGTTCCGGCTTTCGCCTGTTCCTGCGGACAAACGTATGCTCACTCGCCGATCAACGCCCGCATATCCGTGCGCCGCGCGTTTGCCACACTGCGCCGTTTAGCGAGCCAGATCATCACAGTGATGAACGAACCGAATACGACGATGATCCATTGCACCGGCATCTTCGCCGTGAGCAACAACGCGTAGGCGCCGAGCATCAGTAGCACGGCGAGATTCTGGTTGAAGTTCTGCACCGCGATGGAATGCCCCGCCGACAGCAGCGTTGCCCCGCGATGCTGCAACAGCGCGTTCATCGGCACGATGAAAAAGCCCGCGAGCGCACCGAGCAGGATCATTAGCGGATAGGCGAACACGATGTAGAGCGGCGCGATGAACGGACCCACGCGGATCCCGCTGCCGAGCGGAAAGAGCCCCTTGCTGTAGAACGCCATCGCGATCGCGACGAGACCGGTCAATATGCCGATGGGCAGCACACGCAGCGAACCGCGCAACGGAATCCACGCGGCGGCCGCCGCGGCACCGACCGCAATGCCGAGACCGGTGACACCCTGCATGACCGCGGCCTTCGACAGCGACAAGCCAAGGTTCACGTCGGCCCATTTCAGTACGAGCAGTTGCAGCGTCACGGCGCCGCCCCACATCAGGGTCGTCACCCACAGCGCGATCTGCGCGAGCTTGTCCGCCCACAACACGTTGAAGCACCGCACGAAATCGCCGACCAGTTTGCGCGGCTCCTTGAGCCGGTTCGGATAACGCGCGCCGGTGTCGGGAATGCCGAAGTTGATGGCCGCGGCGATCGCATACGTAACCATGACGGCGAACATCGCGAGGTCCGCAGCGGAGTGAATCAGCAGGAGATGCGCGTGCGCGACGAAATTAATCGCGTAGTTGCTGATCAGTGCGCCGCCGAGCATCGTGCCGACGATCGTCGACAGCACGGTGGCCGACTCGAGCCAGGCGTTCGCCGCGATCAGGCGGTCGGGCGGCAGCAGCTCCGTCAGAATGCCGTACTTCGCCGGCGAGTAAGCAGCCGCTCCGAAGCCGACCACGCCGTACGCGATCATCGGATGCACGCCGCCGATCATCAGCAGGCAACCAATCGCTTTCAGCGCGTTCGAGAAGAACATCACGTGGCGCTTTTGCAGCGCATCGGCGAACGCGCCGACGAACGGCGCGAGCAGCACGTACGAGATCGTGAAGAAGATCTGCAGCAGCGGCGTGATCCATGCGGGCGACTGGATCACGGTCAGCAGTGCGATCGCCGCGATCAACAGCGCGTTGTCCGCCAGCGACGACACGAACTGCGCCGCGATGATCGTGTAAAAGCCTTTTTTCATGAACCGGATTGGAACACAGCGCGAGAGAGTGTGTGCGCGGCGCAGCGGGCCGGGAACGACCGCCGCAACCGGTTAGCGCGCGGCACAGCGTAGCGTGACTTGCATGGCGACGAGCCGTTGCACCCGCCGCGCATAACAAAAAGGCGGCCGCAGCCGCCTTGCTATGTGTGGCGCGTCAGGCCGCCTGTTGCTTCGTGCGGCTATGGCGCGACAGGATCGGCACCATCTGCGCGTACAGCTTCGGATTGCCCGCGACGATCTCGCCGATGTGCAGGAAGTCCGAGTCGCCGGTGTAGTTGCCGACCAGACCACCCGCTTCGGTGATCAGCAGGCTGCCCGCAGCCATATCCCAGGCGTTGATGCCCTGTTCGAAGAAGCCGTCGAGCCGGCCGGCGGCCACGTTCGCGAGATCGAGCGCGGCGGCGCCCGGGCGACGCAGGCCCGCGCAGGCTTTGGTCATTTCCTCGAACAGGTTGCTGTATGCGCCGAGACCTTCCTTGTCGCGGAACGGAAAGCCGGTGCCGATCAGTCCGTCGGCGAGGCGGTCACGACGGCCGACGCGGATGCGGCGGTCGTTCAGGAACGCGCCGCGGCCGCGCGAGGCGGTGAAGAGGTCGTTGCGGGTCGGATCGTAGACGACGGCCTGCGTGACGATGCCCTTGTGCGCAAGCGCGATGGACACGCAGTAATACTGGAAGCCGTGGATGAAGTTCGTGGTGCCGTCGAGCGGATCGATGATCCACTCGTACTCGGATTCGTTGTCCGAGCGGCCGGATTCTTCGGCGAGGATGGCGTGATCGGGGTAGGCGGTCTTCAGCGTGTCGATGATCGCTGCTTCGGCGGCCTTGTCGACCTCCGTGACGAAATCGTTGTGCTGTTTCTTGCTGACCTGAACCAGATCGAGGTCGAGCGATGCGCGGTTGATGATCTGTCCGGCGCGACGTGCGGCCTTGACAGCGATGTTGAGCATGGGATGCATGAGACTGGATCCTTTGTGCCGGTGCAGTGCCAGCTGCAAACCGGAATCGACGAAAAGCGGGCAAAAGCCAGCTGGAAACAACCCGGAACGCGGATTTGGCGCGCGTTCCAGCCACGGAGACGAATTGAAGAAGAGCGGGGCGCACGTTCGAAGACGGCGCGAATAGGCGTGATTTTACCCGACTCTCGATGGTTTCGCCGCATGCTCCGACCGGCAGGCACATTGACAATGGTTGGGATCGCCTTCTATTGGCGCTACCATAGCCGCTTTCCAGCTTCCCCCGCGCCGACCGCCATCGTGGCCCAATTCCCCGTTTCCTCTTCACGTTCCCACACCGCGTCGGGCACCGCCGACCCTGGCGGCCCGGTACGCGGCGGCTTCACGTCGACGCGCTTCGTACTGGTCGAGCCGAGCCATCCCGGCAATGTCGGTGCGGCCGCGCGCGCGCTGAAAACGATGGGCTTCTCGCGGCTCGTGCTGGTTGCGCCGCGCGTGGCGCACGTGCAGTCCGATCCGGAGGCGATCGCGATGGCAAGTGGCGCCGACGATGTGCTCGCGTCGGCGCACGTCGTGCCCACGCTCGCCGATGCGCTGAATGGCGTGCAATGGTCGGTGGCGTTGACCGCGCGGGCCCGCGAGTACGGCCCGCCGCAATTGGCGCCGCGCGCAGCGGCGAGCGCGGCACGCGAGCATGCGGCAAGCGGCGACATCGCGCTCGTGTTCGGCAACGAGCGCACCGGTCTCTCGAACGAGGACGTCGAGCGTTGCAGTGCGCTCGCGCATATTCCTGCCAACCCCGCTTACAGTTCGCTGAATCTCGCGCAGGCGATTCAGGTGCTGTCGTATGAGTTGCGCATCGCCTACCTCGGCGACGCGGCCGCCGTGGGAGCGGCTGCGATCGGCGCGGCCGGCGTGCCGGCGGAGGATGCCAGCCCGCGTGCCGCCAGCGACGAAATCGAACGCATGTATGTGCACCTCGAGAACGCGCTGATCGCCCTTGAGTTTCTCGATCCCGCGAACCCGAAAAAGCTGATGTCGCGTCTGCGGAGGTTGTTCGCCCGCTCGGGCCTCGAGCGCGAAGAGGTGAACATCGTGCGCGGCATCGCCAAGCACATCCTGCTGAAAGCGAAAGCGCCGGGCGGCGAGTAGTTCGCGTAGCGGCTCTCTATCGGCCATCGGCCGACCTTGCCGGCCGAGTGGGCTTCCTGCAGGTTTGGCACAATCGCCCTACAATCCCCGAAAACGTTCTAAGCAAAGCTGCCGGTTCGATAACCGGCAGCTGTCGTTTGCCTTCACCGTATCGGCCGGGGAGGCGGGCGGTCCCCTCTCACCAACGCGTTATTGCCATGTTCACGAGACTTCGCGAAGACATCGCCACGATCCGCGAGCGCGATCCCGCCGCACGCAGCGCCTGGGAGGTGCTCACGTGTTATCCGGGCTTGCATGCCATCGTGCTGCATCGGTTCGCACATGCATGCTGGCGCGTCAAACGTCGCTGGCTCGCGCGCTGTGTGTCGCAGTTCGGACGTTTCCTGACCGGCATTGAAATCCACCCCGGCGCGACGATCGGCCGGCGCGTCTTCATCGATCACGGCATGGGTGTCGTGATCGGCGAGACCGCCGAAGTCGGCGATGACTGCACGATCTATCAGGGTGTGACGCTCGGCGGTACGTCGCTCACGCGGGGTGCGAAGCGTCACCCGACGCTCGGGCGCGGTGTGATCGTCGGTGCGGGCGCGAAAGTGCTGGGCGGCTTCGTGATTGGCGACGATGCGAAGATCGGTTCGAACGCCGTCGTCGTGAAGCCGGTGCCGGCGGGTGGCACTGCGGTCGGCAATCCGGCGCGTGTGATTGCTCCTGCGGCACCTGTTGCTGCACGCATCGATACGGCTATCGATGCCGACGGTGCGCCGGTGCGTGCGGCGTTCAGCGCCTACGGCATCGCGCCGAACGCCGACGATCCGGTTTCGTTGGCGATCCACGGTTTGATCGATCATGCCGCGACGCAGACCCAACGGGTCGACGAGATCGTTGCGGCGCTCGAGCGGCTCGGCACGCGTATCGAGGCTTTGCATGGCGCCGATGCGACGCTGCTCGGTCTGCGGCGCTTATCGGCTGCGCTGGAAGGCGAGGAAATCGACGGCGGTTGAAGCGCTGGCGACCGACCGAACGCCTGTGCAGGCACGCGTGACCCGTGCCGCCGCGGCGCTGCTCAATCGAGCGGCAGCGCCCTGAATCCTTCGGCATCGACGCGTAGATAACCGCCGCGTCGTTCGCCGTGATCGAGATCCCAGTCGGGTAAAACCCAACGTGTGCCGCCGGTTTCCTGATGGCGCGCGGGACGATGCGTGTGACCGTGAATCATCCAGGTCGTCCCGGTTTTCATGAACAGTGCCTCGACGCCTTTGCGCGTCACGTCGTAGCGCGGCGAGGCGGGTCGCGTGCGGCCTGCTTCGCTTTTAGAGCGCATGCGCTCGGCGAGCCCCTGGCGCCATCTGAACGGCCACGCGAGAAACAGCATCTGCGCAAAGCGGTTGCGAGCGAGCCGACGAAACCACTGATACCCATGATCCGCCGTGCACAACGCATCGCCGTGCGCGAGCACGACGCGCGTGCCGAACGCGGTGATCGCGATCGGGTCGGGCAGCCAGATTGCGCCTGCCGCTTTCATGAAGCGCTTGCCCAGCAGGAAATCGCGATTGCCATGCATGATGTAGAGCGCGATGCCGCGCTCCGACAGCGTGTGCATCAGCGCGGCCATGTGGGCTGCGAACGGTTCGGCAAGCATGTCGTCGCCGATCCAGTACTCGAACAGATCGCCGAGAATAAATACCGAGTCGGCCTGGTTCGCCGTAACCTGGATGAAATGCTCGAAAGCCGCGACCGTGCGCGGGATCGCCGCGCTCAGATGAAGATCAGAGAGAAACAAAAACGGGCGTGCGGCGTGCGGGCGTTTGCCCTCGCCAGGCACGCCCGCAGCGGCGCTTCGCAGCGGCGTTTCTTGCAGCATCGAAGTTGTGCCTGATAGTTGCAGCAGTACGCGGCAGGGTGACCTGTTACCGGTTACTCGGCGATGACGGCTTTTTCGATGATCACGTCGTCGGCGGGCACGTCCTGATGAAAGCCCTTCGAACCGGTCTTGACCTTCTTGATCTTCTCGACGATGTCGAGACCGTCGACGACCTTGCCGAACACCGCGTAACCCCAGCCTTGCGGCGTCGGCGACGAGTGGTTCAGGAAGTCGTTGTCGTTCACGTTGATGAAGAACTGGGCGGTCGCCGAGTGCGGGTCGTTCGTGCGCGCCATGGCGATCGAACCGTTGACGTTCTTCAGGCCGTTGTTCGCTTCGTTGACGATCGGCGCTTCCGTCGGCTTTTGCTTCATGCCCGGCTCGAAGCCGCCGCCCTGGATCATGAAGCCGTCGATCACGCGATGGAACACCGTGTTGTCGTAGTGACCGGCCTTCACGTAGTTCAGGAAATTCTCGACCGATTTCGGTGCTTTTTCCGCGTCCAGTTCGAGTTTGATGACGCCGTGATTCGTATGCAGTTCGACCATGATGGCAACCTTTGAAGTTCAGGATTAAGTGGAAAGCGCGGCACTCGCGGCAATCGGGCCGCGCGGTGCCGCGCCGGCAGCGATGGGTTATGTTAGCGCGCCGTTTCGCTGCGTGTACCGGCGCGGCTCGATGCGTAACTGATTGCTTATTTGCCGACGATCGTCGCCGACTCGATCACGATCTGCTTTTGCGGCACGTTGGCCATTTCGCCGCGCGAGGTCGTAGGCGTGCCTTCGATCTTCTTCACGACGTCCATGCCCGACGTCACCTTGCCGAATACCGCATAGCCGTTGCCATCCGGGTTTGGATAGTCGAGGCCGGCGTTGTCGACGGTGTTGATGAAGAACTGTGCGGTTGCCGAATCGGGGTCGCCCGTGCGCGCCATCGAGATCGTGCCGGTTGCGTTTTTCAGACCGCTACGGCTTTCGAGCTGAATCGGCGCGCGCGTCGGCTTTTCAGCGTAGCTGGTCGTGTAGCCGCCGCCTTGGATCATGAAGCCCGGAATCACGCGATGGAAGATCGTGCCGTTGTACTGGCCGGCCTTCACGTAGTCGAGAAAATTCGCGACCGTCTTCGGTGCTTTCTCCGGATACAGCTCGACGCGGATGTCGCCTTGCGACGTCTTGAACAGCACGGACGGATGCGCTGCCTGCGTTGCCGTTTGCGCGAATGCGGGTGCGTTTGCGATCAGGGCGGCGCTGCCGAGCGCCAGCATCAACCATTTCATGAGGATCCTCGGAGTGAAAAAAACGTAAAGGGCGAATTGTGGGGCGAACTTCGCCGGCACGGGCCGACGCTCTCGAACGCCGGATTATTGTGAAGGCGCAACGTACGGCGGTGTGGCCAGCGAACCGCTCGGGCCGCCGAACTGGAAGCTCGGCGTGTTGGTGATGTTGGCCGTGGCGCGGTTCGTGTAATCGTCGACTACCGCGGCTTTGCGTGTGGGCTTCGCCTCGGTTTTGGGCGGCGCAACAATCTTCTGGATGTCTGCAAGACGCTGCTGCGTCATCGCACTCGCGTGGCCGAGGCCCTGCGCGCGCAGATACGCCGCATTGGCGAGACGCAGATACAGGTCGCCGAGATTTTCGTAGGCGAGGCCGTAACCCGGATTGACCTTCGTCGCTGTTTCAAGTGCGGCGCGCGCTTCGTCGTAGCGACCATGCTTCGCATACAGCGCGGCCAGATTGTTGTACGGCTCGGGAAGCTCGGGGTAGATCTGCGTGAGCTCAATGAAGGCAGCGATGGCTTCGTCGTCGCGGTTCAGACGGGCGAGTACCGTGGCACGTTTGAACTTTGCCTGAGCATCGCGCGGATTCGACGCGATACGTGCGTCGAGTTGCTTGAGCGCCTGAGTCCAGTTCTTCTGCTCGATCGACGTATCGATCTCCGGCGTGCCGTCACGCACAGCCGGTCCTTGCGGTAGTTGACTGGCCTTCTGGGCATGCGCGGCGACGCCGGGCAAAAGCGTGAGCGCGAGGCCGAAAATGGCTGTCGCGGTGAGGGTCGCAGCGCTATGCGCGCGGCCGCTGGAAGGTTTCATAGGCTCAGGTCTGGGTGTTATACTCCGACCCATTCTAACAAAAGGTCTGCGCGTTCCGTTGAACCTCAGACTGTCTTTTCGTCACTCGTGGTCGTCTCCGCGTTGTTGGCAGCCTGACCGCCGCACCAGGTGCACCGGTTTGCTGCTCGAAGTGCTGCAGCGTATGAAGCCCGTGCAGGAGTCTGTGACTCACCGGACCAGCCTGCGGGAAATGCAACGCGGATTTCCTTCGACCCACGCACCGTCTCTATGGAATCACTGCGCATCTACAACACGCTCGCGCGTGACAAGCAATCTTTCGTGCCGCTTCGGGAAGGCGTCGTGCGAATGTACGTCTGCGGCATGACGGTGTACGACTATTGTCACATCGGTCATGCGCGGGTCATGGTCGTGTTCGACATCGTGCAGCGCTGGCTGCGCACGCTCGGCTATGACGTCACCTATGTCCGCAACATCACCGACATCGACGACAAGATCATCAAACGGGCGGTCGAGAACGGCGAGAGCATCAAGTCGCTGACCGACCGCTTCATCGCGGCGCTGCACGAAGATGCGGACGCACTCGGCATCGAGCGGCCCGATCACGAACCGCGCGCAACCGATTACATTCCGCAGATGCTCGGTCTGATCGAGAAGCTCGAAGCGAACGGCTATGCGTACCAGGCGTCCGATGGCGACGTCAACTATGCGGTGCGCAAGTTCGCGAACTACGGGAAGCTGTCGGGCAAGTCGCTCGAAGACCTGCGCGCGGGCGAACGCGTCGCGGCGAACGACGCGAAACAGGATCCACTCGATTTCGTGCTGTGGAAGCAGGCGAAGCCCGACGAACCCGCCGACACCGGCTGGGATTCGAAGTACGGCCGCGGCCGGCCGGGCTGGCACATCGAATGCTCCGCGATGGGCTGCACGCTGCTCGGCGACCACTTCGACATTCACGGCGGTGGTCAGGACCTGCAGTTTCCGCACCATGAAAACGAAATTGCCCAGAGCGAAGGCGCGACTGGGCAAACTTTCGTCAACTACTGGATGCACAACGGCTATGTGCAGATCGACAATGAGAAGATGTCGAAGTCGCTCGGCAATTTCTTTACGATCCGTGAGGTGCTCGCGCAGTACGATGCCGAAGTAGTGCGTTTTTTTATCGCGCGTGCACACTACCGGTCACCGCTCAATTACAGCGATACGCATATCGACGATGCCCGCAGCGCACTGACGCGTTTGTATACCGCATTGAAAGATGTGACACCTCACGCGTCTGACCTAGACTGGAACGAAGCACACGCGCAGCGGTTTCGCGCAGCGATGAACGACGACTTCAATACGCCGGTCGCCGTGTCGGTGCTGTTCGAACTGGCGAGCGAAGTCAATCGCACGCGCAACGCTTTGCTTGCACGGCAATTGCAGGGTCTCGCGCGGGTGATCGGCCTGCTTGGCCGCGAGCCGCGTGCGTACCTGCAGCAGGCGAACGGCAGCACAGGCGACGCTGCGCTCGACGCAGCGACGATCGAAACACGGATCGCCGCGCGCGTTGCCGCGAAGCAGGCGAAGGATTATGCCGAAGCAGACCGGATCCGGGCTGAATTGCTCGAAGCCGGAATTGCACTTGAAGACAAACCAGGCGGGTTGACTGAGTGGCGGCGCGTGTGAGCGCTTCCCGCACTTCCCTCTGATCGACTCGCCAGGCAGGAGGCAGGATGGCAACGGCCACGAAGACGCAGGCCAGACGGACCGCGTCTAAGACAGGCGCGGCACCGGTAGCAAAAACGACGCGTGCGCGAGGCAGCAGCGCTCGCGCGCTGCAAGGTGCATCGAAGGTAGCGACCACAGCTGCGAATGGCGCGGTGCATGCGCGCACGGGCGCGGTCGCGGCAAAGAAGATGGCCGTGAAGCGCTCCCCTGGTGCGCTCAACGGCGACGCATCGCGGACACCGAAAGTCCTGAAAGGATCGGCGCGTGCGAAGCAAGTGCGCGCCGGCAGCAACGGCGGTGTCAAAAGCAATGGCGCATTGCCCGAGGCGCTCGCGGGCGACGTCCAGGCACGCGAACTGGACGCGTCGCGCGATGGCGAAATCACTGTCGTGCGCAAGTCGCAGGTCGTGTCGGATCCCGAAGCCGGGCCGGTGCAGATCGACGGGCTCACGCCCGAAGCGACGCGACCCGCATACTGGGACAAGGCGTGCGCCGATCTGGTGAAGCGCGACCGCATCCTCAAGAAACTGATTCCGAAATTCGGCCCCGTGCACCTGCTGTCGCGCGGCGATCCGTTCGTCACGCTCGCGCGTTCGGTGGTCGGCCAGCAGGTTTCGGTTGCTGCCGCGCAGGCTGCATGGCAACGGGTCGAGAGCGCGTGCCCCAAACTGGTACCGCAGCAGTTCATCAAGCTCGGCCAGGAGAAGCTTCTTGCATGCGGACTGTCGAAGCGCAAGACCGAATATATTCTCGATCTCGCCCAGCACTTTGTGTCTGGTGCGCTGCACGTCGGCAAGTGGACATCGATGGAAGACGAGGCGGTGATCGCGGAGCTTACGCAGATTCGCGGCATCGGCCGCTGGACCGCGGAGATGTTCCTGATCTTCAACCTGTCGCGCCCCGATGTGCTGCCGCTCGACGATCTCGGTTTGATCCGCGCGATCAGCGTCAACTATTTCAGCGGCGAACCCGTCACGCGCAGCGAAGCACGCGAGGTTGCGGCGAACTGGGAGCCGTGGCGTACCGTGGCGACCTGGTATATGTGGCGTAGCCTCGATCCGCTAACCGTCGACTACTGACTGTACAAGCGACACCCGTAAACTATCGGTTCTAAGGTTTGATAGTTGCGAGGTCGCTTCGAGAACGGCGCGCGCGGTTAGAATACGCGCTGCCGGTAAGTCCAAGGATCCCACCAATGAAGACCACCTTTCTGGATTTCGAGCAGCCGATCGCGGAACTCGAAGCGAAAATCGAAGAGTTGCGCTTCGTGCAGGATGACTCGGCCGTCGACATTTCGGAAGAGATCGATCGGCTGTCGAAGAAAAGCCAGCAGCTGACGAAAGATCTGTATGCGAATCTGTCGCCCTGGCAGGTCTCGCAGATCGCGCGGCATCCACAGCGCCCTTATACGCTCGATTACGTCAACGAGCTGTTCACCGACTTCCACGAATTGCACGGCGACCGCTCGTACGCGGACGACCTGTCGATCGTCGGTGGCCTCGCGCGCTTCAACGGTCAGGCGTGCATGGTGATCGGCCAGCAGAAGGGCCGCGATACGAAGGAGCGCGCCGCGCGCAACTTCGGTATGCCGCGCCCGGAAGGTTATCGTAAGGCCGAGCGTCTGATGCGCGTCGCGGAAAAATTCGGTCTGCCCATTTTCACGTTCATCGATACGCCGGGTGCCTATCCGGGCATCGGCGCGGAAGAGCGCGGCCAGTCGGAAGCGATCGGCCGCAATCTGTACGTGATGGCAGAACTGAAGGTGCCGCTCATCGCGACGATCATCGGTGAGGGCGGTTCGGGCGGTGCGCTCGCAATCGCTGTCGGCGACAGCGTGCTGATGCTGCAATTCTCGACCTACTCGGTGATCTCGCCGGAAGGCTGCGCGTCGATTCTCTGGAAGAGCGCGGCCAAGGCACCGGAAGCCGCCGAAGCACTGGGTCTGACCGCGCACCGGTTGAAGGCGCTCGGTCTGATCGACAAGATCGTCAACGAACCGCTCGGCGGCGCGCATCGCGATCCAAAAGGCATGGCTGCGTTGTTGCGTCGCGCGCTTGCCGATTCGCTGCGGCAGTTCCAGGGCATGAGCACGCAGGATCTTCGCGAGCGCCGTTTCGACCGGCTGATGGCGTACGGCAAGTTCAAGGAAACGACACCGAGCGCGTAAGCGCTGTGCCGGCGGTTTTGCTTCGGCCATCCGGCGCACTTTGCCTTTCATCTTTTGCGCGGTGATCCACCGTGACAACTTCTTCCGAAACGTCCGCCGACCGCCTCGTCCTCGAGGCCGTCGGTGCGGCGTCAGCCACGCTTGCCGACGACGCGCGTATTGCAGTCGCGTTTAGCGGCGGCCTCGATTCGACAGTTCTTCTCGACGCAACAGTGCGCGTGGCGGGTGCGGCGCGCTGCGTGGCATTGCATGTCCATCACGGGTTAAGCGCGCATGCGGATGCGTGGCTCGCACACTGCGCGGCGTTTGCGGCTGCGCGCGGAGTCGAGTTTGCGCATCGGCGCGTCGAGGTGGCACGCGATGCCGGTACCGGCATCGAAGCCGCAGCGCGCGATGCGCGCTATCGCGCGCTCGATGCGTTGTGCACGACGCATGGCGCACGCGCGCTGTGGCTCGCGCAGCACGCCGACGATCAGGCCGAAACGGTGCTGCTGCAACTGCTGCGCGGCGCGGGGCTCGCGGGGCTCGCCGCGATGGCGCCCGAGCGGTTGCCGGCCGGCGCTGCGGCACCGCGCGTGCGGCCGCTGCTGCATCTGCTGCGCGCGCAGCTCGAGCAATATGCGCGGGCGCATACGCTGCATTGGATCGACGACGAATCGAATGCGGATACACGCTATGCGCGCAACGCGTTGCGTCACGAGGTGCTGCCTACGCTCGCTGTGCACTTTCCCGGCTTTCGCGACGCGCTGTCGCGCACGGCGGCGCATGCCGCATCGGCTCAACGCCTGCTCGACGAACTGGCGCGCCTCGATCTGCGCGAGGTCGCGCAGGACGATGGGCGTGCGTTGTCGCGCGCAGCGTTGCTCGTACTCGATGACGAACGTGCGCTGAATCTGCTGCGCTACTGGATGCGTGCGCAAGGACTGCCGGCTGCATCGACGGCACGCCTTGCGGATGCGCTGCGTCAACTGCGCACCGTCGGCGACGATCACGGGCTGCGCGTCGATCACGCGGGGCAGGCGTTGCGCGTGTACCGCGACGATGTGTACTGGGAAGCCGGCGACAGCCTGGACCCCGCCGATGCGCCAGACGGTGCCGCGCTCGTACTGCGCGCCACAGTCGAATTCCGGTGGCGCGGCGAGGCGGTATGGCGTCTGCTGCCATGGCGCGGCACTTTCGTGTTCACGGAAAGTCACGCCGACGACCCGGACGCCGTTCCCGCAACGGCACTCGCACACTGGCCGCTGAGCGCGCGTTCGCGGGCTGGCGGCGAGCGCATGCGCGTAACGGTACGCGGACCTGCGCGTACATTGAAGAACCTGTTCCAGGAGCGTGGCGTACCGTCGTGGAAGCGTGACGTGCCGCTGCTTTTCGCCGGCGACGAACTGCTCTTCGTGCCGCTACTCGGCGTGAACCGCGCCGCGTTCGCGCCGGCGATGGAGCAGCCAGGGGAACGTTACTGGCGGATCGAGTGGCGCGAGGATCTGACGATCGCCTGACGACGCGAACGAGGGCGCAACGGCCGCTCGGTCGTAGCGATCGATGCACACCGTTTGCCGCGGCGGGGCCACTCGTTGCCGACCGGTCGGTCGGGCCATACAGGGCGTACATAGGGTTGAAACACGGACTGGCCGGGATCCACGGTTTTCCCGCAAATCCTTTCTACGTAAGCCTTTGCGGCACGGATTACCGGGTTGTCGGCTTGTCTTTTTGCGTCCAATCGGGTAGGGTTACTCGTTTGCCCGGCCTGTCTTCGCCGTTTTTCGCGCTACGTTTTATTCGCTGCCGCTGGTTGCTCGTGGTTTTTTCCATGCCCCGGCGTCGCGATACCACGTCAGACCATCAACGGTGATGCAGGTCACAGCGGGCAAATCCGCGCGCGTTGCTCCGCGCCGCCACATACTTCGCTGTCGTTCCCGAACGTTTGCTTGTTGTGCGGCCGTCTCCAACGTGCCCGACGCGGTTTCTTCCTCTGTTCAGAACGACAATGGCACTCATCGTACATAAATACGGCGGTACTTCGATGGGCTCGGTCGAGCGCATCAAGAATGTCGCGAAGCGCGTCGCGAAATGGCATAAGGCCGGCCACAAGATGGTCGTCGTGCCTTCCGCGATGTCCGGCGAAACCAACCGCCTGCTCGGTCTCGCGAAAGAGATTTCGCCGCAGCCGAGCCCGCGTGAACTCGACATGATCGCGTCGACCGGCGAGCAGGTCAGCGTCGGTCTTCTGACCATCGCGCTGCACGAAGCAGGCGTCGATGCAGTCAGCTACACCGGCTGGCAAGTGCCGGTCAAAACCGATAGCGCATTCACGAAGGCACGTATCCACGACATCGATGGCGAGCGTGTGCTGAACGACCTCGCCGCCGGCAAGGTGGTCGTGATCACGGGCTTTCAGGGCATCGATCCCGATGGCCACATCACGACGCTTGGCCGTGGTGGTTCGGATACGTCGGCGGTTGCAGTGGCCGCGGCGCTGAAAGCCGACGAATGTTTGATCTATACGGACGTCGACGGTGTCTATACGACCGACCCGCGCGTGGTCGAAGAAGCGCGCCGGCTCGACCGCGTGACCTTCGAGGAAATGCTGGAGATGGCGAGCCTCGGCTCGAAGGTGCTGCAGACCCGCTCGGTGGAATTTGCCGGCAAGTTTCAGGTCAAGACGCGTGTGCTGTCCAGCCTGACCGATCCGCTGACGCCGCTCGAAGCCGAAATGTCGTCGGGCACCCTGATCACTTTTGAAGAAGACGAGACCATGGAAAAAGCAGTCATCTCGGGCATTGCATTCCAGCGCGACGAAGCCCGCATCGCGGTAATGGGTGTACCCGACAAGCCGGGTATCGCCTATCAGATTCTCGGCCCGGTGGCGGACGCGAACATCGACGTCGATATGATCATCCAGAACCAGAGCGTGCAGGGCAAGACCGACTTCACGTTCACGGTCGGTCGCGGCGACTATCAACGCGCGATGGATATCCTCACGGGGCAGGTGCAGGGCCACGTGAGCGCTGAGAAGGTGCTGGGCGATCCGAAGGTGTCGAAGGTATCGGTGGTCGGCGTCGGTATGCGCTCGCACGTCGGTATCGCGAGCACGGCGTTTCGCACGCTGTCGGAAGAGGGCATCAACATCCAGATGATCTCCACCTCCGAAATCAAGATCTCGATGCTGATCGACGAAAAGTACATGGAGCTCGCGGTACGCGCGCTTCACAAGGCTTTCGAACTCGATCACGCGTAAGACCCGGCATCTGCCGGTGCGGAATCGCGCGAAGCAGGCTGGGGTGTGACACTGCAGTGACTGCAGTCACGCTTCAGCTTATAAAAAGTGCGTTCTGAAAATTGACCTCGATCGGCGAACCCGCTATTATCTTGGCTTCGTCGCGCTGCCTCCCTGGCGCGAGCGAAAGTTTGGGAGACGTGGCCGAGAGGTCGAAGGCACTCCCCTGCTAAGGGAGCATCTGGGCCAAAACCTGGATCGAGGGTTCGAATCCCTCCGTCTCCGCCAGCAATGGTGGCGAAACCCCGTAGAGTCTCGGCTCTGCGGGGTTTTTGTTTTGACGGACGGTTTTTGGGGTTCGGCTGATATCGCTGCAATCGATCTTGTTCAGTACTACACACACTCCATCGTAGTAATGCTGGCCCCTGGATGCTCACTCGCCTCGAGTGGCTGAAGGGGCGGGCAGCGGATCAGTACCTTCGCCAAGAATTGCGAGGTAACGGCGATAAGCAAAGACACGGCCGCGTCGACGGCCAGTTACTTCCTCGACTACTTCAAGCCGTTGCAGGTCAGCGAGCGCTGCATTGATCGTGGGCGCGGTAAGGCCAGTGCGATCGACCAGGATGTTGGAGGTGAGAAACGGATTTTGCTGCAATAAATCATGAACTCGCAGAGCCGATCCCGCACGTTCACTTTCAGCTGTGATCCGCTCACGATCCTCTTTGAAGAGAGCAATAATCCGCGTGGCCGCATCAAAAGCTTGATTGGCTGTCTCGGCGACGCCATCGAGAAAGAATTCAAGCCAGGCCTCCCAGGCACCACGCTCGCGTACTTCCTGCAGGAGCCTGTAGTAATCGGCGCGGTGCGTTTTGAGGTAAAGGCTCAGGTAAAGCAGCGGTGAGCGTAGCACCCCATGCGTATTCAAGAAGAGAGTGACGAGGAGCCGGCCGATGCGTCCGTTACCATCGAGAAACGGGTGAATGCTCTCGAACTGTACGTGGAGTAGACCTGCCTTGAGCAGGGCAGGCAGACGTGAACGGTCCTCATGCATGAATCGCTCAAGTGCATCGAGGCACGCATCGAGCTCGTTGACGGGTGGCGGCACATATAAGGCGTTCCCCGGCCGTGTTCCGCCGATCCAGTTTTGCGATCTCCTGAATTCGCCGGGGCTCGCCGCGCCGCCGCGGCCATTTCGCAGCAGACGAGCATGCATTTCACGAATCAGCCGTAGAGAAAGCGGTAGCGTTTGAAGACGATCCAACCCATACATCATCGCGTCCACGTAATTTGACACTTCGCGGACGTCATCGATTGGCTGGCCGGCCTGCGCTTCGGTTTCAAAGCGAAGAAGGTCTGTCAGGGTTGATTGGGTGCCTTCAATCTGGGACGAGAGCACGGCCTCTTTACGCACGTACATGTAAAGGAAGAGCTCCTGGCGGGGGAGGAGCATCGTGATGCCGTCCAATCGCCCCAACGCTCGCTCGGCGAGACTCAACCTGTCGAGCAGGGCCAGAATATCGATAGGTGGTTCGGGCGGCAGAGGTGGCGGAACGAAGGCGCGCACGACCTCACCGCCAGCCGTAGTGTCGGCGAAGCGCCCAAGCCGGGTATGTGTCAGATTCTCGTTAGCCATCAACAAATTATGGCCGCGGGTCCTTATTTAAACAAGTGGCCTTTCGTTTAAATAGGAATGAGGCTTAGGTAAGCGGGCTTAAATAGCGTATCGATGTGGTGCCAGGACGGTGGATGCCTTGACTGAGCGGGCTGTCAGCGGGTTTTCCGATGTGGCCGTATTCCACAATATGGGGGAACGGCGTTGGTTGAAGCTGGGAGGGAGTAGGGGCCTCTGCGCCCGGTTCACTCAATGGCAAGACGAGGCGTTGTCGAGAGTTCGGTCTGCTGCATGGTTCAGTTACCTGGCAATACCAGGTATCGGCCAGACATCGACCAGACATCGCCGGATGAAACCAACCCATCCCACTCGAACGCACGACAGAAATCGCGACCGATTGCCCGCTGTCGCGTACCGCGGCAAACGCATTTGTATCGACTCCATGACGCCACTCCGAGATGTGTAACGAGACGTTACTCGCGGCTTCCGTGAGCGATTTGTTGCATCAGTTATTACAAACTCGAAATATGCGGCAAGCCTCCCTGCGCTATAGTCGAGTCAACAAAACATGTCTCCAGAAGAGGTGAACCTATGAAGTCCGCACGTCTTGTTACGCTGGTGATCGGGGCATTGGCCATTGGCGCATCGAGCGCAGCAATGGCTCACGTGGACATCGGCCTGAACATCGGCATCCCCGCGCCGGTTTATGCCGCGCCGGCGCCTGTTTATGCGCCGCCGCCGGTCGTGTATCAACCGGCGCCGGTGTACGGTGCGCCCGTCTATGGCGCCCCTGTCTACGGTGGTCCGGCGATCGTGATCGGCTGGCACGGCGACCGCTACTGGGATGGCCGCCGCTACTGGGGCCGCGATGAATGGAATCGTCGTCGTGGGCCGGGACGCTGGGACCACGGTGGTGGCCGCTGGGACCACGGCAACGGCCGCTGGCACTAAGCCGCCGCGCGTCGACACGCCAGCAAACGCGCAAAAGGCGCGCAAAAAAAACCGCCCAACCAGGGCGGTTTTTTTATGGTTGCGCGAGCAACGTCCGGAAGACCAGCTTACTCCGCCACGACAGCCATGCCGCCCACCACGGCGTTAAAGCCGCTGTCGACATGCACGATCTCGGCCGTCACCCCAGCCGCGAGATCCGACAACAGGAACGCCGCGGTATTGCCGACCTGTTCGATCGTGACATTGCGCCGTAGCGGCGCGTTGCCCTCGACGAATTCGAGAATCTTGCCGAAGCCCTTGATGCCGCTCGCGGCCAGCGTCTTGATTGGACCTGCCGAAATCCCGTTCACCCGCACACCCTTCGCACCGAGCGAGACGGCAAGATAACGCACGCTGGCTTCGAGCGAGGCCTTCGCGAGCCCCATCGTGTTGTAGTTCGGAATTGCGCGTTCGGCGCCGAGATACGACAGCGTGAGCAACGCCGCATCCTGCGAGAGCATCGGCAGCGCGGCTTTGGCGAGCGCCGGGAAACTGTAGGCGGAGATGTCGTGCGCGATGCGGAAGTTTTCGCGCGTCATGCCGTCGAGGAAGTCGCCGGCAATCGCTTCACGCGGGGCAAAGCCGATCGAGTGGACGAGGCCGTCGAGACTATCCCAACGCGTCTTCAATGAAGCGAACAGCGCGTCAATCTGCGCATCGTCGGCGACGTCGCAGGGGAACACGAGATCGCTGCCGAACTCGCTGGCGAATTCGGTGATACGGTCCTTGAAGCGGTCGCCGACATAGGTGAACGCGAGTTCCGCGCCTTCGCGTTTGCATGCCTGCGCAATGCCGTATGCGATCGAACGGTTCGACAGCAAGCCGGTCAGCAGGATTCGTTTACCAGCGAGAAAGCCCATGAATGCTCCTGATGAAGTCAGCGCGCATCACACGAGGCATGCGTGAGGCGCGCAGGATTTTGGGTAGAATTCTCTCACATTGCCACTGCCTCCCGATTAGCAAGGCCCTTATGACAACTGGTTCGCGATGGATTGACGCGCCTCGTGCAGGCTGGCGCGCCGTAGTTCGAATGCTGTCGCGGGTTCGTTGTCAGTTATCGAAGCACGGGTTGGCGCGCCGGCCGACGTTGCGGCCAGCAGCCTTCATTTGGGTGTGCGGCACGTTGCTCGCCTCGTTGTTGCCCGCGCTTCCTGCACATGCGGTCTATGCGATCGCGCAATACGGCGAACCGAAGTATCCAGCGGATTTCAAGCATTTCGACTATGTGAATCCGGACGCGCCGAAGGGCGGCACGCTCGTGATGGCGAACCCGGACCGCCGGACCAGCTTCGACAAGTTCAACCCGTTCACGATGCGCGGCACTGCGGCGCCGGGCATCGATATGCTGTTCGAAGCGCTGACGATAGGCAGCGCCGACGAGCCGGCGTCCGCTTACGGCCTGCTCGCCGACGACATCCGCATCGCCCCGACCGTCTGTCGACGACTTTCCATATCAACCCGCGCGCGCATTTCTCGAACGGCGATCCCGTCACGGCCGCCGACGTCAAGTTTTCGTTCGACATGCTGAAAAGCCCGCAGGCTTCGCCTGCGCTGGCCGCCTATTTCACCGACATCACGCGCGCGGTCGTGGTCGATCCGGCCACCATCCGCTTCGAGTTCCGCCAACCGAACCGCGAGCTGCCGATGCTCGCGGGCAGCATCCCGGTGTTTTCGCAGAAGTGGGGCTTGAAGCCGGACGGCTCGCGCGTGCCGTTCGATCAGCTGGCGTTTGAGCAGCCGATCGGCAGCGCGCCCTATGTCATCGAAAGCTACGAGAACGGCCGCACGATTACCTACAAACGCGATCCGAACTACTGGGGCGCGGCGTTGCCGGTGCGCGTCGGCACCAACAATTTCGATCGCCTCGTCTACAAGCTGTACTCGGATCCGGTGGTGCGGGTCGAAGCATTCAAGGCTGGCGAGTACGACGCGTACGTCGAGAACGTCGCACGCAACTGGGTGCGCGGGATAGTCGGCAAGAAGTTCGATAGCGGCGAGCTGATCAAGCATGAGTTCGAGCAGCACAACGGCGTCGGTATGCAGGGCTTCCTTCTCAACCTGCGACGGCCGCTCTTCCAGGATGTGCGGGTACGCAAGGCGCTTGACCTGGCGTTCGACTTCGAATGGCTGGATAGCCGGCTTTTTTATAGCCAGTACACGCGTATCGACAGCTTCTTCTCGAATACCGATCTGAAAGCGACCGGGCTGCCGTCGCCAGGCGAGCTTGCGCTCCTCAACCCGTGGCGCGCACAGCTCGACCCGGCCGTGTTCGGGCCGCCACCGCTGCAGCCCGACACCGACCCACCCGGTTCGCTGCGCGCGAATCTGCTGCAGGCGCGTGCACTGCTCGCGCAGGCAGGCTGGACTTACCGGAACGGTGCATTGCGTAACGCCCAGGGACAACCGTTCTCGTTCGAGATTCTCGACGACTCGGGTTCGGCGCAATCGATGGAACCGATCGTCGCGACGTATGTTCGCAATCTGCAGAAGCTCGGCATCGAAGCGAAGTTTCGCGCGGTCGACTTCGCGCTGTATCAGAAGCGGCTCGACGCCTTCGACTACGATATGACGAGCCTCCGCTATCCCGACGTTCAACTGCCGGGCTCCGAACAGATCGACCGGTTCAGCAGCAAGGCAGCCGGCGAGCCCGGATCAGGCAATCTGATCGGCCTGCGTTCGCCGGCCGTCGATGCGATCCTGCATACGCTCGTAAAGGCACAGACACGCGAGCAGCTCGTCGATGCAACTCATGCGCTCGACCGCGTCCTGATGCATGGCTACTATGTGGTGCCGCAATGGTATAGCGCGGTGCACCGCGTCGCCTTCAGACGCGGACTCGCATGGCCGAAGACGCTGCCGCTGTACTATCAGGCAAACGACTGGATCACCTCGACGTGGTGGTTCGTACCGCACTGACCCGCGCGCCGTTCGTCGCCATTCCTTCTCTCTAGCCCGTTTGCCCGATCGCCGCCTATGTGGAGCTACATCCTCAAACGTCTGCTGCTGATGATCCCGACGCTGTTCGGCGTGCTGACGCTCACGTTCGTGGTGATCCAGTTCGTGCCCGGAGGTCCTGTCGAGCAGGCCGTGCATGACATGCGCAGAGGCGCGGAGCAGGGCGCGCCGTTCGGTCTGCGTGCGCATAGCGGCGTCGACGCGCAGCAGATCGCGCAACTCAAGGCGCTATACGGTTTCGACAAACCGCCGCTCGAACGCTATGGGCTGATGCTCAAACGCTTCCTGCGCTTCGACCTCGGCGACAGTTACTTCCGGCATCAAAGTGTGTGGTCGCTGATCGTCTCGAAGCTGCCGGTGTCGATCAGCATCGGCCTGTGGACCTTCTTTCTCACGTATCTGATTTCGGTGCCGCTCGGCATCGCGAAGGCGGTGCGCAACGGCTCGCGCTTCGACTTTGCGACGAGCCTGCTCGTGCTGTTCGGCTATGCGATTCCGGGTTTCGTGCTCGGCATATTGTTGCTCGTGCTGTTCGGCGGCGGATCGTTCCTGCAGATCTTTCCGCTGCGCAACCTCACGTCGGATAACTGGGCGCAGCTTTCTGTAGGCGGCAAGATCGTCGATTACCTGTGGCATATCACGCTGCCTGTGTTCGCGTCGGTGGTCGGCAGTTTCGCGGTCGTCACGATGTTGACCAAGAACGCGTTTCTCGACGAGATCCGCAAGCAGTACGTGCTGACCGCGCGAGCGAAGGGGCTGTCGGAGCGGCGAGTACTGTGGAAGCATGTGTTCCGCAACGCGCTGCTGCCGCTGATTGTCGGTTTCCCGGCAGCGTTTATCGGCGCGTTCTTCACCGGCAGCCTGCTGATCGAAACACTGTTCTCGCTCGACGGTCTCGGTCTGCTGTCGTACGAGTCGGTGACGCGGCGCGACTATCCGGTCGTGCTCGGCACGCTCTATCTTTTCACGCTGATCGGCCTCGCGACGAAGCTCATCTCGGACCTTTGCTACGTCTGGGTCGATCCGCGCATTCAATTCGAACAACTGGAGCGCTGACTTGAATCGAGCCCGCGTCCGATCCGATCTTGCCGCGCGCACGCAGACCGTGCGCGCTTTTGTGTCACCGTCGCCGGCGCGCCGCGTCTGGCAACGCTTCAAGCAGCAGCGCCTCGGCTACTGGAGTCTGATCGTCTTCGTCGTCGCATTTGCGGCGAGTCTCGCCGGGCCGCTATGGTCGAACGACAAGCCGCTCGTCGTGCGCTACGACGGACATCTGTATTTCCCGCTCTTCAAGACTTACCCGGAGACGACTTTCGGCGGCGATTTTCCGACGGCAGCCGATTATCTCGATCCGTATATCAAGCATCGCTTCGATACGCCCGGCAATTTCGCGCTCTATCCGCCGAACCGCTACTACTACGACACGCTGAACTATTTTTCGAAAGCGGCGAACCCGGCGCCGCCGTCGCGTGATAACTGGCTCGGCACCGACGACCGCGGCCGCGACCTGTTCGCGCGCCTGCTGTACGGCTTTCGCGTATCGGTTGAGTTTGCGCTCGTGCTGACGTTGATCGGCACGGTGCTTGGCGTATTGGCGGGCGCGGTGCAGGGTTTCTTCGGCGGACGTATCGACATCGTCGGGCAACGGCTGATCGAGATATGGAGCGCGATGCCGGAGCTGTATCTGCTGATCATCTTCGCGTCGATCTTCGAGCCCGGTTTCATCCTGCTGATCGTGCTGCTGTCGCTGTTCGGCTGGATCGGGCTATCCGATTACGTGCGCGCGGAATTCCTGCGCAACCGCAACCAGGACTACGTCCGCGCGGCGCGCGCGATGGGGCTGTCGAACTGGCAGATCATCTGGCGCCACGTGTTGCCGAACAGCCTGACGCCGGTCATCACGTTCCTGCCGTTCCGCATGAGCGGCTCGATTCTCGCGCTGACTAGCCTCGATTTTCTCGGCCTCGGCGTGCCGTCGCCGACGCCGAGCCTCGGCGAACTGCTCGCGCAGGGCAAGGCAAATCTCGACGCATGGTGGATCTCGTTGTCGACGTTCGGCGTGCTCGTGGCAATGCTGCTGTTGCTGACCTTCATGGGCGATGCATTGCGTAACGCGCTCGACACGCGCATGGCGGACGCGATGCGCGCGGGAGGCAATCAATGAGCGCGGCTGCAACACCAATGTCAATGCCGACACTATCGCCCGCTGGCCCGCTGCTGGAACTGGACCACCTGCACGTGAGTTTCGGCGATACCGTCGCGGTCGACGACGTCACGCTCGCGATCGAGCGCGGCGAGCGGGTGGCGCTCGTCGGCGAGTCGGGCTCGGGCAAGACCGTCACGGCGCTGTCGATCCTGCGTCTGCTCAGCGATGCCCAGGTGAGCGGGGCGATACGCTTCGGCGGCGAGGATCTGCTCGCGAAGAGCGAGCGCGGCATGCGCGAAATGCGCGGCTCCGACATCGCGATGATCTTCCAGGAGCCGATGTCAGCGCTCAATCCGCTGTATACGATCGGCGATCAGATCGCGGAGACGATCGTGCTGCACGATGACGTGAGCGCACGTGAGGCGCGCAAGCGCACGGTCGCGCTGCTCGATCGCACCGGCATCGCGGAGCCGGGCAAGCGCGTGAACAGCTATCCGCATCAATTGTCCGGCGGACAGCGGCAGCGCGCGATGATCGCGATGGCGCTCGCGTGTCGTCCGCGTCTGTTGCTCGCCGACGAACCCACTACCGCGCTCGACGTCACGATCCGCGCGCAGATCGTCGAGCTATTGCTCGAACTGCAACGCGACGAAGCGGAAAAGCGCGGCATGGCCGTGCTGCTGATCACACACGATCTGAATCTCGTGCGCCGTTTCGCGCAGCGCGTCGCGGTGATGGAGCGCGGCAAGCTGGTTGAGAGCGGTACCGTCGATGCGATTTTTTCGTCGCCTCAGCATCCGTATACGCGTCGTTTGCTGGAGAGTCGTCCCGAACGCACAGTGGTGCCGGTCATTCCGATCTCGCCGGTGCTGCTCGAAGCACGCGATGTGTCCGTCGATTTCCGCACGAAGCTGGCGGGCTTCAACGGCTGGTTTCGCGCGGGGCATTTTAGCGCGGTATCGAAAGCGAGCCTGTCGGTGCGTCAGGGCGAGACGCTTGGCATTGTCGGCGAATCGGGTTCGGGCAAGTCGACGCTCGCGATGGCGCTGCTCGGCTTGCAGCGCGTCGTGCACGGCGACATCGAGTTCCAGGGCAGGGCGCTCGCAAGCTTCCGCGGACACGAACAGACCGCGCTGCGCTCGAACATGCAGGTTGTCTTTCAGGATCCATTCAGTTCGCTTTCGCCGCGACACACGATCGAGCGGATTGTCGGCGAGGGGCTGGAGCTGCATCGTCCGCAACTCGATGCGGCTGGGCGCCGCGAGAAGGTCATCAGTGTGCTGCGCGAGGTCGGCCTGGACCGCACGGTCCTGCAGCGTTATCCGCACGAGTTTTCCGGCGGCCAGCGCCAGCGCATTGCGATCGCGCGCGCTCTGGTGCTGGAGCCGCGCATCCTGATTCTGGACGAGCCGACCAGTGCGCTCGACGTTTCGATCCAGCAGCAGGTGCTGAAACTGCTGGCGGGCTTGCAGCACAAGTACAACCTCGGCTTCGTCTTCATCAGCCACGATCTTGCGGTAATCGGTGCAATGGCACACCGGGTGGCGGTCATGCAGAACGGTTCCATCGTCGAAACCGGGGAAGTCGAGAAAATTTTTGCTGAGCCCGCCCATCCTTACACTCGAAAGCTACTGAAAGCGGCGTTCGAGCGCTGATATTCACCAATTGGGTGCGTATTGCGATTGTATTTTTCTATTTGTTTTGACACATGAATACTTACTGGCTAGTATCGACCAAACTTTTTCTGCAACTACCTGTTTTTTAGGCAAAATCTACCGACCAATGCAGCAGCGATCTCTTACTCAAGTTTGCACTCGCGTTGTCGCCGGAATGTTCATTGGCGTACTCCTAACCGCAACTTCCAGTGTTTTCGCCGACGAAGCCAGCGGTTTTAGCCAGAATGCCTTGCTTTCGTCCCAGAACGGGGCGACTTCCTCGAATTCCCCTCGCTCCCCACTTTTCAGTCAACCCCTGCTCCGCAAGCTGCGGTTGCACCTGCTGCGTCGACTGGCGACAGCAGCGCGCGCTCGTTCCTGTCCGGCATGGCCGGTAAGGCTGGCGACGTGGTGGTCGGTGCGCTGAACATGATCGGCGTGCGGTACCGCTGGGGCGGCAATACGCCAGATTCCGGGCTGGACTGCAGCGGCTTCGTTCGTTACGTGTTCCAGGACACGCTCGGCATGGCGCTCCCGCGGCGCGCGGAAGAAATGAGTCGCGTCGGCGAGAAGGTGCGCATGAGCGAACTGAAACCCGGCGATCTTGTGTTCTTCAATACGATGCGCCGCACGTTCTCGCACGTGGGCATCTACATTGGCGACAACAAGTTCGTGCATTCGCCGTCCACGGGCAGCACGATCCGTGTCGACGATCTGGATGACGGTTACTGGGAAAAGCGTTTTACGGGCGCACGCCGGGTCGAGACCTCGTATCAACAGGGTGAAGATCTCCGGCAACGGGTGAGCGCTACGATCGGCACGTCGGGTAACTAAGTCCCGCGTCTGCCGGCGCCGCCGGTAGCAGCAAAAAAGCCTGCTTCGAAACAAGCAGGCTTTTTTTACGTCGCCATAACGCGACGATCAGACCATTGCAGGGCTCGCCGCGGCGAGCTTGCGTTGCAGCTCCGGCATGATCTTCGCCACCGCTTCCTCGCCCGCGAGAATCGCCGCGTTGCGTTGCCCGAAGTCGCTGCCGCTCATCACGCTCAGATTCGGCCGGATCACGATGTCGGCGTATTTGTCGAGCTCATAGGTCTTGATGGTTTGACCCATGATCGTGAAGGTCTGCAGCAGAACGTCGAACGAGCTTTGCGTGAGCGCGGTTTCGGGGCGCGCGGAGATATCGATCGCGATCACGAAGTCCGCACCCATCTTGCGCGCAAACGATGCCGGCACCGGACTCACGAGCCCACCGTCGACATATTCGTGGCCACCCATCTTCACGGGCTCGAACACCGACGGCACGCTGCACGATGCGCGCACGGCGATGCCCGTATTGCCGCGCTGGAACAGGATCGGCTGACCGGTTTTCAGGTCCGTGGCGACAATGCCGAGCGGCTTCGCCATCTTTTCGATCGGCCGGTTGTTGAGCGTCGTGTTCAGATAGTTCTGCAACGCGACGCCTTGCAGGAAACCGCGTGTGCGAAACGGCATGGCCCAGTCGCTGATCGAGGCTTCGTCCATGACGAGTGCGAGCTTGTTCAGCGCGAAGCCATTCATGCCCGAAGCGTAGAGTGCACCGACAACGGCGCCCGCGCTTGTACCGGCAATCAGGTCGACCTTGATGTTGTGCGCTTCCAGCCCCTTGATCACACCGATGTGCGCGAAGCCGCGGGCGGCGCCGCCGCCTAGCGCGAGACCGACGCGCAGCGGGCGCACTGGCTTGACGGCCGGCGGTGGGGTGACACTGGCCGGGGTGCCAGTCGATGTGTCGCTGGTGGTGGTGTCGGGTTTGCTGCCGGTGGTCGTACACGCGGCGAGAACAGCGGAGGCCGCGGCCAAAGAAAACGCGCGGCGGCCTGAACGAGGTGAGGAAGGGTTCAACGATTTCTCCAGCAGTAGCGTCGCCGCACAGCGAGGCGGGCAGACGCCGCGATCTTGCGAACACGATCGCAGAAGGCGATCGTCCCACGCCTGCGTCGAACCGGACGACGGCGCGCGCACATCATAATGCAAAGCGGCTGGGCGGCGGAATTGCGTGCTTTCCGGCCGCAATGCGCGATGCAATGCCATGTCCGGCACGTCGTTCGATCGCAGCGTGCGAGGGCAGCGTGCGAGGCCAGGCTAGGCCGCACGGCAGGTATAATCCGTGACTTGCATTTTTCATCCGGACACACGCGCCGCATAGCTGGCCGCGTGACCCGTTCCGCCGTCGCTGCGCGACATTTTTCTAGCCCGCGCAGCGCCGCTCGCCTTCGAGTAGCCGCTAATGACCACCTCCGTTCGTACCCGTTTCGCGCCCAGCCCCACCGGCTTCATCCACCTCGGCAACATTCGTTCCGCGCTATATCCGTGGGCGTTCGCCCGCAAGATGAAAGGCACCTTCGTGCTGCGCATCGAGGATACCGACGTCGAGCGCTCGTCGACGGAAGCCGTCGATGCGATCCTCGAAGGCATGGCCTGGCTCGATCTCGGTTACGACGAAGGCCCGTTCTACCAGATGCAGCGTCTGGACCGTTATCGCGAAGTGCTGAAGCAGATGACGGAGCAGGGGCTTGCGTACCCGTGCTACATGTCGACGGAAGAACTCGATGCGTTGCGCGAACGTCAGCGTGCGGCCGGCGAGAAGCCGCGCTACGACGGCACATGGCGACCGGAGCCCGGCAAGACGCTGCCGGTGCCGCCGGCCGGCGTCGAGCCTGTGCTGCGCTTTCGCAATCCGTTGACGGGCGTCGTCGCGTGGGACGACGCGGTGAAAGGGCGCATCGAGATCTCGAACGATGAGCTCGACGACCTCGTGATCGCGCGTCCCGACGGCACGCCGATGTACAACTTCTGTGTCGTCGTCGACGATCTCGACATGCGCATCACACACGTGATTCGCGGCGACGATCACGTGAACAATACGCCGCGTCAGATCAACATCCTGCGCGCGCTCGGCGGCGAGCCGCCGGTCTATGCGCATCTGCCCACCGTGCTGAACGAGCAGGGCGAAAAGATGAGCAAGCGGCACGGCGCGATGAGCGTGATGGGCTATCGCGACGCGGGCTATCTGCCCGAAGCAGTGGTCAACTATCTCGCGCGTCTCGGCTGGTCGCACGGCGATGCGGAGATTTTTACGCGTGAGCAGTTTGTCGAGTGGTTCGACCTCGATCATCTGGGCAAGTCGCCGGCGCAATACGATCACGACAAGCTCAACTGGTTGAATAACCACTACATCAAGGAAGCCGATAACGCGCGCCTGGCTGAGCTCGCTCGTCCGTTCTTCGAGAGTCTTGATATCGATGCGGCAGCGCTTGCGCAAGGTGCCGATCTGCCGGCCGTGATCGGGCTGCTGAAGGACCGTGCATCGACGGTGAAGGAGATCGCGGAAAACGCCGCGATGTTCTATCGCGCACCGAACCCCGAACCCGAAGCAATCGCGCAGCATGTGACCGACGTCGTGCGGCCCGCACTCGCCGATTTCGTCGCCGCGTTAAAGAGCGCCGAATGGACGAAGGAGGGCATCGCTGCCGCGCTGAAAGCAACGCTCGCTACGCACAAGCTGAAGATGCCGCAACTCGCGATGCCGGTCCGTCTGCTCGTGGCGGGCACGACCCATACGCCGTCGATCGATAGCGTGCTGATGCTGTTCGGTCGCGAGGTTGTAGTGAGTCGTATCGAGAAGGCGCTTGCCTGAATGTGAAGCCCTGCGCGCGGCCCTGCAAAAAGTTGCGGGTCGCGACTCTCAAGGTATTTACAACACACGATTCTCTATCTACAATCTCGCTTCTGTTCTGCAAGGGGGTATAGCTCAGCTGGGAGAGCGCTTGCATGGCATGCAAGAGGTCAGCGGTTCGATCCCGCTTACCTCCACCACCAGAACATGTGAAAGTCCTCAGGAAGCACGCAGTCTGTAGTAAAAAGGACTTCACAAGCAGCGGTAAGCCAGTTACAATATCGTTCTTTGCTGTTGGCGAAAATTAACAGCAAATTGCAGGAAGCTGGTAGTAAAGTGCAGAAAATCGCGGCAAAAGCAGGTGAGCCGCGTGACATATCTGAAAAGATCATGTCCCCTTCGTCTAGAGGCCTAGGACATCACCCTTTCACGGTGAGTACAGGGGTTCGAATCCCCTAGGGGACGCCAGACATCGGCATCGCGTAGAACGACGGCGGTGCGGTTTGTGCAGAGTCGGCCGGCTCTCGCAGGCTACGATGCAAAGATTGGAGTGGTAGTTCAGTTGGTTAGAATACCGGCCTGTCACGCCGGGGGTCGCGGGTTCGAGTCCCGTCCACTCCGCCAGACGAAGCCCGTTCAGGTACGCTTGAGCGGGCTTTTTCATTAAAGGTGTAAGCGTACGTTGTCCCCTTCGTCTAGAGGCCTAGGACATCACCCTTTCACGGTGAGTACAGGGGTTCGAATCCCCTAGGGGACGCCAGATATTGCATCGTGGGGATGACCCGCGGTGCGGCTCGCGGGCAGGTTCGATGCTCGCAGGCCATGCAGAAATGGAGCGGTAGTTCAGTTGGTTAGAATACCGGCCTGTCACGCCGGGGGTCGCGGGTTCGAGTCCCGTCCGCTCCGCCAGAAGAGAGAAAAGCCCGTTCAGTTCGCTGAACTGGCTTTTTTCATTTTGGGCGTGCCGGCTCTCGCTGCGGCTGGTCGTGTGAGCCTCTGCGCAGCACCTCGCCGTGCGTTGCGCTCAGGAGAAACAGCCATTGCCAGCGTGTGCGACGTGTCTTACCGTTGTGCGACGATCCTCTCATGCGTTGCGCCATGTTCGATCCAACTGCCGCCCGGTTCCATTTCCAGTTGCGCAAAGCCAGCATCGACGACTTCGAGTTCGCCGAAGCGTTGACCCGCAACAATATGAGCGGCTACTACCGACGGCATCACCTGGTGTGGCGCGGCGATCTGTTTCTCGTTAGTTGGCGCGAATCGGAAAACTTCATTCTCGAGTCGGACGGCGAAGCGGTCGGTGTGCTGCGGGTCACCGAGGAGGGCGACTCGCTGCATATCCGCGACGTCCAGATTGCCGAAGGGCACCGCGGCCAGGGAGCGGGCACGTATCTGCTCGATATGTCGCATCGCTGGGCGCGGGCGCGTGGGCTCAAGGAATTGCAGCTGCGCGTGTTCGTCGATAATCCTGCCGCGCAACTTTATCAACGCATGGGGTATCGGCTCGCTGGTCCGCGTCTTGCGCAGCTGGGTGCGATCCGGCACATGGCGCGGCGCGTGTGACTGCGCTCCGCGCACGTCACATCGTATCGAGTTGCGTTACACCCGCAGCCGTACATTCAACGCGTTCATCGTTCGACGCCATGCGTCGGGTCGGCGAAATCCTCATCGATGATGCTATCGAACGCACCTCGATGTTCCGCACCCCGCTCGAAGAATGCGCGCGGGCTTTCACCGAATGCTCGCCGAAACATCGCGGAAAACGCGCTTTGACTCTGATAGCCCAGTTCCTGCGCGACATGCGACAGCGGCCTTCCTTGGCTGAGCAGCGGAATCGCGCGTGCGAGCACTGCCTGCTGGCGCCATTGCGAAAAACTCACGCCCAGTTCCTGACGAAAGAGCCGCGCGATCGTGCGCGTACTCGCACCGACCGTCAGCGCCCAGTTCTCCAGCGAATCGGTATTCGCGGGATCGGCGAGCACCGCTTCGCACAGCGCGCGCAGACGTTTCTCGTTGGGCATCGGCACCGACAGCGGCAGCGGTTCGGAGCGCGTCAGTTCATCGAGCGCGAGTGCGCCGAGTAGTTGTTCGCGCGCGGGCGACAGACCGGGCGTATCGAGTGCCGCGATGACTTCACGCAGCAGTCCCGACACCTCGACCACACGGCAGGTATCGAGCCCAGGCGGCACGACAGTTTCGCTGACGTACAGCGTGCGCATGAACGCATCCTCGACGACCGCCACGTCGTGCAGCACATGCGGCGGCACCCAGATCGCGCGTGACGGCGGCACCATCCACGTGGTGCCTGCGGTACCTATGCGCAGTACACCGCGCGACGTATAGGCAACCTGCGCCCACGCATGCGTATGACGCGCGATGCGCACACCGGCCTTCACGGGTCGCGAACGGACACGGATCGGATGGGTCGGCGTCGGCGCGAATTCCGGAGGAATGTCGGCGAAGTGGACCCGGGTGGATAAGGGTGCGGCGCTGGTCGGGCTCATGAGTTCGTAGTGGTGAGGTCTCGCTGGACTGCTGCGCAACGATGCGGACTCCGCTTGCCATTGTAGGAGCCTTCGACGCGCCTGTCCGGTCGTGCGGAAATACCGCCTGACCATTCGGCCAGGATTGACGCGCACTGTATCCGGCGAGGCATAATCTGTGCGAACTTCGACGGAGTGCGGGTTGCAGGCGCATCGCACACATCACGCGACGCTTCGTCATTCATTCATCAAGAATCAAGAGGACGCTGAGGGAAATGCAGAACGTTTTTGTTTATGGCACGTTGCGGGCCGGCCAGGTCAACGACATCAGCGCGGCTGCGGCGCGGCACGACATCGCGGCACCTACGCTGCTTGGCACGGCGTCCGTGCGCGGGCGTCTGTTCGACTTCGGGTTGTATCCCGGTCTGGTGGTGGACGCAGCGGGTGTCGCCGTTAAGGGCGATGTGTACGAGATCGACGACAGGCTCGTCGCGGTGCTCGATGAAATCGAAGCGGTCTATCCGGGTGTCGAGGGCCTGTTCAGGGCGCATCAGATGACCGTTCACGTCGACGGTACCGCGATACAGTGTCTCGCCTATCCGGTAGCCGAACATGCGGTGCAGGGACTGCCGGAAATCGCTTCGGGCGACTGGGTCGAGCATCGCCGCGCGAACCACGCGGCAAGATAGTACGACGCGCTGTCTGGCGGAATACACGCACAGGCACACGCGGTCTCGCAAATGAAAAGACCCGGCAAGCAGCATGCGCTTGCCGGGTCTTTTATTGAGCGTCATTCCGGCTCGGGCGTGCCGGAACGCTACAACAGGTCGCTCAGATTTCCTCGTACAGCGGCAGCGTCAGGAATTCGGTGAACTGTTCCGACGTCGACATCTGTTCGAAGATCTGCGCAGCACGTTCATACGGCTGTGTATCGCCGCCCACCGCCTGCTTCACCTTCGCAAGCTCCTGCTGGATCAGATCGCCGACCAGTGCTGCGGTGACCTTGCGGCCATCGTCGAGCGTGCCCTTCGATGAGCGGATCCATTGCCACACTTGCGAGCGCGAGATCTCGGCGGTCGCGGCATCTTCCATCAGGTTGTGGATCGGCACGCAGCCATTGCCCGTGAGCCACGAACCCAGGTAGTGGATACCGACATTGATGTTGTTGCGCAGACCCGTTTCGGTGATCGGTGCTTCGGGGCGGAAGTCGAGCAGATCGGCCGGGCTCACCTGCACGTCGCCGCGTTGCTTGGCGATCTGGTTCGGCTTGTCGCCGAGCACCTTGACGAACTCTTCCATCGCGATCGGTACGAGCCCCGGGTGAGCGACCCAGCCGCCGTCGTAACCGTCGCCGGCGTCGCGTGCCTTGTCCGAGCGCACGCCGCCCATGGCCTTATCGTTGGCTGCCGGATCGTTCTTGATCGGAATCAGCGCGCTCATACCGCCGATAGCCGGCGCATTGCGGCGATGGCAGGTCTTCAGCAATTGCAGCGCGTAGGCGCGCATGAACGGCACGGTCATCGTGATCTGCGCGCGGTCCGCGAGGCAGAAATCCTTGTCGTTCTTGAACTTCTTGATCGCGGAGAAGATGTAGTCCCAGCGGCCGGCATTCAGCCCGGAGCTGTGCTCGCGCAGTTCGTACAGGATCTCGTCCATTTCGAAGGCGGCGAGGATCGTTTCGATCAGCACCGTTGCGCGGATCGTGCCGCGCGGAATGCCGACCGTTTCCTGCGCAGCGATGAACACGTCGTTCCACAGACGCGCTTCAAGATGGCTCTCGAGCTTCGGCAGATAGAAGTATGGGCCTGCACCGCGCGCGAGCTGTTCCTTCGCGTTGTGGAACAGGAACAGCGCGAAATCGAACACGCCGCCCGAGACACGTTGACCGTCGACGGTCACGTGCTTTTCGTCGAGATGCCAGCCGCGCGGCCGCACGATCAGTGTGGCGACCTTGTCGTTGAGCTTGTACGACTTGCCGTTCTGCTCGAGCGAAATCGTGCCGCGTACCGCTTCCTTCAGATTCAGCTGACCCGTGATCTGGTTGTCCCAGTTCGGCGTGTTGGAATCCTCGAAATCGGTCATGTACGAATCGGCACCCGAGTTCAGCGCATTGATGATCATCTTGCGTTCGACCGGACCCGTGATCTCGACGCGTCGACACTCGAGTGCTTGCGGCAGCGGCGCGATCGTCCACTCGGCGTCGCGCACGCTCTTCGTGTCAGCGAGGAAGTCGGGACGCTCGCCGGCGTCGAGGCGCTTCGTGCGCTCGACGCGCAGCTTCAGTAGTTCCTGGCGGCGCGGTTCAAACGCGCGATGCAGCTTCGCGACGAGTTCGAGGGCTTCGGTGGTCAGGATCGTTTCGAAGCCGGGCGCGATGTCAGAGGTGATTTGCACGCCTTGCGGCAGCGAGAGGGTGTTCGCCATGATTTCTCCTTGGTCGGTCAGATTGCAAAGATGTGAATGAATGCGTCGTTGAGTGTCGGTGGTGGGAGTCTCACGCGCCATGGCTGTGGCGTGTGCGGTCGGAAGTTTTGCCTGATGATGACGCGAGCGTTTCCAGAAAATCGAACAGCTCGGCCATGCCGCCGCCGGTGCCGTGCGGCATGACGCCGAGTTCTTCGGCCGGCAGCCGCTGGCGATTGAGCCAGAACGTCGTATAGCCGAACCAGTTCGCGCCGGTAGCATCCCAGCCGTTCGACGAGACGAACACGATCTCTCGCGCGTTTGCCGCGAACGCATCGGTGCCGAGCGCATAGGCGGCCGGTGCCGGCTTGTAGGCGCGCACGGTATCGACGGATAGCACGCGATCGAACAGGCCCGTCATGCCGGCGCTCTTGATAGCGATGTCGAGCATCTGCGGATTGCCGTTGGACAGGATCGCGAGTCCGAGCGCCGGTAGCGCTCGCAGGCGGCGCAGCACCGGTACGGTGTCGGGAAACGCGGACAGACACGCGTATTCGTCCATCAGGCGCTTTTCCGCCGCGCTATTGAGCGTGAGGCTGAGCCTACGTGCCGCGTAACGCAGCGCATCGAGCGTGATGTTCCAGAACGGCTCGTAGTGCGTGCCGGCCGGATCGGCGAGCGTGCGCAACTGCGTGTATTCGATCTGTTTTTGCCGCCACAACTGCGAGAGTGCGTCGCCGTGGCCCGGAAACATCTGCTCCGCCGCGGCCACGACCGAATGCACGTCGAACAACGTGCCGTACGCGTCGAAGATCACTGCCTTGGGGAGAGGTGTCGTTATGGCCGACATAGCCGTGCACTCCGTATTAGAGGTCAAGACGGATTGTATTAGTGATCGTTGGCGCTAAAAAAGACCCTAAACATCACTTGATCTTTTACTTTTACACACCTAATCTGACGCGCAGATCGATAATCGCGTGCCCGCCCGGGTTCGCTTCCCCCATGGACCGCTTCAAGCAGATCGAAACTTTCGTGACCGTTGCGGCGCGCGGCAGCCTGTCGGCGGCTGCGCAGGCCGAGGGTGTCGCGCCGGCCATCATCGGGCGCCGCATCGACGCGCTCGAAGAGCGGCTCGGCGTGAAGCTGCTGGTGCGCACGACGCGTCGTATCACGCTCACGTTCGAAGGCTCCGCGTTCCTCGAAGACTGCCAGCGCGTCATTCACGACATGCAGAACGCCGAAGCCAGTGTCTCGGCGGGCGGCGTGAAGGCGAGCGGTCATCTGCGTGTTTCCGCACCGGCGGGTTTCGGCCGGCGGCACGTCGCGCCGCTGGTGCCGGCCTTCACAGTCGCGCATCCCGACGTATCGATCACGCTCGATCTGTCCGACCGGATGGTCGATCTCGTCAACGAGGGTTTCGATTGCGCGGTGCGGCTGGGCGAGTTGCCCGATTCGTCGCTGGTGTCGCTGCGGCTCGGCGAGAACCGGCGCGTGTGCGTCGCGTCGCCGGCCTATCTGGCGCGCCGCGGCGCGCCGCGCACGCTCGCCGATCTCGCGCACCACAATTGCCTCGCGCTCGGCGCGAGCGCCAATCAGCAGCGCGGCTGGACTTTCGAGCAGGACGGCAAGGTCGTCTCGATCAAGGTGTCCGGCACGATGGAGTGTTCGGACGGCGCGGTGCTGCACGAATGGTGTCTCGAAGGTCACGGTCTGGCGTGGCGTTCGTGGTGGGAAGTCGGTGGCGATATTGCGGCGGGGCGGCTGGTTAGCGTGCTCGACGAATTCGCCGCACCGCCGATCGGCATCCACGCCGTGTTTCCGCAGCGCCGTCATTTGCCGCTGCGCGTGCGACTCTTCCTCGATTTTTTGAAACATACCTACGGCAATTCGACCTACTGGGACTGACACAGGGCATTCCTGTAGAGGCCGCCCGCAGGTTTGTGCCGATGCCGGGCGTTTGCCGCAGAAAGTTGCAATCCGTTCCTGCGCACTACAATCAGGAACAAGGGGCTGCATCCGCACCCCGACCCTGGCGCGACGGTCGTCGCGGGCAGGCTGTCGTCCCAGCCGGCCACGGAGGGCATCATGTTCACGCACATCCTGGTTCCGACCGACGGTTCGGAGCTGTCGAAAAAGGCCATCGACGGCGCCATCGATCTCGCGCGTACTGTCGGCGCACGCGTCACTGCGTACGCGTGTCTGCCGCAATATCCGTACTCGCCGTTTTCCGATGTCGTGATCGAGCCACCGTTCGATTTTCAGGAACGCAGCGAGCGCGAGGCGCGCCTGCATCTGCAGGAGATCGAAACGGCCGCGCGCGAAGCGGGCGTATCGTTCAGCAGTCAGACCAGTGTGCATCCGTCGCCGTATCTCGGCATCATCGAAGCAGCCGAGCAGGGCGGTTGCGATGTCATCTTCATGGCGTCGCACGGGCGGCGCGGCCTCGGCAGCCTGCTGATCGGCAGCGAGACCCAGCGGGTGCTCACGCATACGAAGATTCCGGTGATTGTGTATCGATGACGATGAGCGGGCGTGTGAATGATGCGTGCCCGGTTTGAAGTGAAGGCGAGGGTGCGCGCCGACGTTGCCGCCAGCGCGCGCTTCCTCAGTCACGGCACGTTGTGTCGTACCGTCTCCTCCCAGATTCCGTGACGGCACCCGTGGTACGGGGCCATCACCCTCCCTGACGGCGGCCTTCTGCGAGGCCGCTCATGCAGTGCCTTGTCGCGTCCTGTCGTTTTCTGAACGACGAAGCGCGTCAGGCGACCTTCTTGTCGAAGAACTGTTCGTCTTCCGTCGAGCCGTGCAGTGCGGTCGTCGATGCGTCGCGCTCGACCGTCTGCGTCACCGCGTCGAAGTAGCCCGTGCCGACTTCGCGCTGATGCTTCACGGCGGTGAAGCCCTTTTCGGCGGCCGCGAATTCGGCCTGCTGCATTTCGACGAACGCGGTCATCTGATTGCGGGCATAGCCGTGCGCGAGGTTGAACATCGAATAGTTCAGCGCATGGAAGCCGGCCAGCGTGATGAACTGGAACTTGTAGCCCATCGCACCGAGTTCCTTCTGGAACTTGGCAATTGTCGCGTCATCGAGGTTCTTCTTCCAGTTGAACGACGGCGAGCAGTTGTACGAGAGCAGCTTGTCCGGGAACTGCTTGTGGATCGCATCGGCGAATTTCTTCGCGAATTCGAGGTCCGGCTTGCCGGTTTCGCACCAGATCATGTCGGCGTACGGCGCGTAGGCGAGGCCACGCGAAATCGCCTGTTCGAGACCCGGACGCGTGCGGTAGAAACCTTCCACGGTGCGTTCGCCGGTCAGGAACGGCTTGTCGTTGTCGTCGATGTCCGAAGTAACGAGGTCGGCGGCTTCTGCATCGGTACGGGCGAGCAGTACGGTCGGTGTGCCGGACACATCGGCGGCGAGACGCGCAGCGGTCAGCTTCGCAACGTTTTCGCGGGTCGGCACGAGCACCTTGCCGCCCATGTGGCCACATTTCTTCACCGACGCGAGCTGGTCTTCGAAGTGCACGCCCGAGGCGCCCGATTCGATCATCGCCTTCATCAGTTCGAACGCGTTCAGCACACCGCCGAAGCCGGCTTCCGCATCTGCGACGATCGGTGCGAAGAAGTCGACGTAGCCTTCATCGCCGGGGTTCTTGCCTTCGGACCATTGAATCTGGTCGGCACGCGTCAGCGTGTTGTTGATGCGCTTCACGACGAGCGGCACCGAGTTCGCCGGATACAGCGACTGGTCCGGATACATTTCGCCGGCGACATTCGCGTCGCCCGCCACCTGCCAGCCCGACAGATAGATGGCCTTCAGGCCGGCCTTGACCTGCTGCATGGCCTGGTTGCCGGTCAGCGCACCGAGCGAGTTGACGAACGGCTCGGTGTTCACCAACTCCCACAGCTTTTCCGCGCCGCGCTTGGCGAGCGTGTGCTCGACGGGCACCGAGCCGCGCAGACGCACCACGTCTTCGGCTGTATAGGTGCGCTTGATACCTTTCCAGCGCGGATCGGTATCCCACTGCTGCTGGAGTTGCTTGGCTTGCTCTTGACGTGACATGGTGCGCTCCTGGATCGGGTTGAAAGTGGATCGGTGGTTGCTGTCTTCTACAAAGCAGTGGCGCTGAGGGCGTTTTGTTTCGTGAAGTCTTATATAAGAGTCTAGGCAAATCACCTGATCCGGGACAGCGCCAGGAAGCGCTTTTTCGCGCATTTTTAATCGAGATAAATCAATGTGTTATGAATTTTATTTCACATTGAGAAAAGACATTTTCCATCTCGCAATCGCCCCTCTTGTGCCACGCAACACGATTTTTCACGGATCAAAAAAATTTTCCACATTGTGAAATTCACGCGGAGGCGAAAAAAAACCGGCGCAGGAGCACCGGTTCTTCTTTTAGCAGGGGCGCGACGGCGGTAGGTTGTCGTCGCGCTAACCCGCTAGAGACTGCTTAGCTGCCGCGCCGTGCGGTGCGCGGACCGTCGCTGCGGCGTGCGCCGTAGCCGCCGTCACGCGAGCCGCCATAGCCTTCGCGCGAGCCGCTGCCCGACGGCTTGCTGCCCCAGCTGTTGCCGCTACCGGTGCGTGCACCGGCGGTGCTGCCAGCCGGCTTGCTGCTGCCACTACCGAAACGACGACCGCTGCCATTGGTGCTGCCGCCCGGACGACCACGGCCGCCAAAGCCGGGGCGGCCACCGCCGGCCGGAGCCGACTTGCGCGGTTCGAACCCGACGATGACATTGACGGCCAGCGTCGTGCGCACGAAACGCTCGATGCGCTTTAGCGCGCCCTGTTCAGCGTGATGCACGAGGCTCACGGCGATGCCCGAGCGACCCGCACGGCCGGTACGGCCGATACGGTGCACGTAGTCTTCAGCGAACTTCGGCAGATCGTAGTTGAACACGTGCGTGATGCCGGGGATGTCGATCCCGCGAGCTGCCACATCGGTGGCGACCAGCACGCGGACACGGCGTTCGCGCAGCGCGCGGATCGTGCGGTTACGTGCGCCTTGCGGCAGATCGCCATGCAGTGCCGCCGATTCGAAACCGGCGTCGGCGAGGCGTCCCGCCAGCTGGTCGGCTTCGCTCTTGGTGGCCGTGAATACGATGGCCTGGTCAAGACCTTCAGCGCGCAGCAGGTGATCGAGCAGACGATCCTTGTGATCGCGGTCGTCCACGTAATGCACGGTTTGCGCAATGTTCGTGGCCGATTCCAGACGCTGGACGATCTCGATACGTTCCGGGTTCTTCAGCAGACGGCTGGTCAGCGAGGTGATCTTGCCGTCGAGCGTGGCCGAGAACAACATGGTCTGACGCGACGCCGGCGTGGCGGCGACGATCGTTTCGATGTCTTCGATGAAGCCCATGTCGAGCATGCGGTCGGCTTCGTCGAGCACGAGGATCTGCAGTTGCGACAGATCGATGCGGCCGCGTTCCAGGTGATCGATCAGGCGGCCCGGCGTAGCCACGAGGATTTCGGGGTTCTTCGCCAGCAGCATCAACTGCTGGCCGTAGGCGACACCGCCGAGAATGCTGACGGTGCGCAGGCGCTTCAGGTGCTTGCCGTACGTCGTAGCGGCGGTCGTGACCTGCATCGCGAGTTCGCGGGTCGGCGTAAGGACCAGCAGGCTCGGACGGGCGACCGGTTGCGGACGGCGCGTGCGGCGATCGGCGCCTGCTGCGTCGCGCGGTTCACGCGGCTGGGCCGCCTGGGTTTTTTGCAACTGTGCGAAACGTTCGATGGCGGGCAGCATGAAGGCTGCCGTCTTGCCCGAACCGGTCGGGCTCGAGACCATCAGGTCGCGGCCGGCGATTGCGGCGGGAATGGCGCGCTGCTGAACCGGCGTCGGGGTCTGGTAGCCGGCGGCGACCAGTGCCGAAACGATTTCCGGCGACAGGCCGAGCGAAGCGAACGTCGGACCTTCCGGCACGGCGGCCGGGGCGACAGCCTCAGCTGCGATCGGCGCTACAACCGGGGTGGTGAGTTCAGCTGCGACTGGCGCGTCGATGCCGAGAGCTTCGTTGGCGATGGCGGTCAGCGGGCTGGAATTATTGCTCGAAGTCATGAGAATCCTTGAAACACAGGGAATAAAACGTCGGCGCCAATCGGCATACCCAAGTCGTCGGATTCAGCGAGCAAAGAAGCAGCGAGCAAATCAAAAAACGGGGCAACTTGCCTGCGTACGGCAAGTTTTTCGTTAGAAGCTGTATCGGATGCGACACGCCGTTCCGGCATTGTCGCCAGCCTGGTACATGACGGCCCGGAGGGCCTAAGCAGGAGGGGACAGGTTCTAAACTGGATTGGAGCTAAACGCAACTAGGCGCTGCACGGCCAGGTCCGGTAATTCGCTCAACTGCGAGCCAGACAGAGAAAGTGAAGCGCAGGCCGCATTATAAAGGAGTTTGCTGCACTGCGCCAGATTATCGCGAAATCGTAAGTAATGGGCCGGCTGGGCGGCCCCGCGGGCGGTCTCAGGTGGCCGTGCCGCTCTTCAGGGACTCGACCACTTCGACGTACTGCTGCTTCGCGGCGTCCTGCGAGGTGCCTTTCAGCGCGCCCCACGCGTCGTATTTGTATTTACCGACGATATCGGTGAAACCGGGCTTGTCGCCTTGCACGTCGCCGTCGGTGGCCTGCTTGAACAGTGCATACAGACGCAGCAGCGTCAGGTTGCCCGGCCGTTCGGTCAGTTGCTTTACATCTTCCTGGGCTTGCGCGAACAGCGCGTTGACGTCGCTCATCGATTTCTCCGTGGCATTTCAATCAAGATAAGGCCGACGATCATAACAAGCGCGGCCCGGCGGCGGCTGGAGCGATTCTTCCAAACCAGCCGGGCCGCGCGCCGGTACGGCAGGCATCCGGCGATTCAAGGCGCCGCATTACAATAGCGGCCATGACTCGAACTGTGCTGCTTGCCCTCGATACGTCGACCGAATTCTGTTCGGTCGCGTTGCTGTCCGCCTTCACGGCGTCTGTTACCTCAACCGTTACCGCTACTTCCTCCGATCCGCTCATCTGGGTGCGCCACGAAGCGACCGGTGCTGTGTCCAGTGCGCGGCTTTTGCCGGCTATCCGCGAGCTGTTCGAGGAGGCGGGGCTAGCGCTTTCCGCCTGCGATGCGATTGCGTTCGGTGCCGGGCCGGGCTCGTTTACCGGTTTGCGGACCGCGACCGGCGTCGCGCAGGGCCTCGCGTTTGGGCTTGACCGGCCGGTGGTGCCGGTCAGCACCTTGCTCGCCTGCGCGGAGAGTGCGCGTTCGCGCGATCCATCGGCGGCGCGCGTGCTCGTGGCGCTCGATGCGCGCATGGACGAGGTCTATTGGGCCGACTACGCGTGGGACGAAGCGCAGGGTGAATGGCGCACGGTACACGCAGCGTCGCTCGATGCACCCGGTCAGGTCGGCCTGCCCGATGCGCCGTTCACGCTCGCAGGGAATGCAGCCGCTGTGTTCGGCGCGCGTTTGCCGGCGCGCGACGCGGCGCGCGTGGTCGACGGTGCAGCGTTGCCGCACGCCGTGCCGGTCGCGTTCGCCGCGCTGCGCGCGTTTCGCGCCGGGCGCACCGTGCCGGCCGACCAGGCGGCACCCGAGTACGTGCGCAACAAGGTTGCGCAGACAACGGTTGAACGGATGGCGGTAAAAGCGGCGCAAGCCGCCGGAGCAACCGCGGTGCCGGTCTCTACTGAATCGGTCAGCGCGCAGCCGAAAGCCGTGCGAGGCGAGGGCTCGCGATGAGCGGCGTGCTGCTCGCGGACCGCTACGTTTCGCCGATGACCGAGGGCGATCTGGACGAAGTCGCCGCCATCGAAAAAGTCGCCTATGAATTTCCGTGGAGCCGCGGTAATTTCGAGGATTCCTTGCGCAACGGCTACCTCGGCATTTGCCTGCGACATGTCACCGGTACGCTGCTCGGTTACTGCGTGCTGATGCCGGTCGTCGACGAGATGCATCTATTGAATCTGTGCGTTGCGCCGGCTGCGCAAGGCGCGGGGGCGGGACTTACGTTGCTGCGCGAAGCAGTGCGTGTGACGCGCACGGAAAAGCTCGACGGCTTGCTGCTCGAAGTACGGCCGTCGAATCATCGGGCCATCCGGCTCTACGAGCGCTTCGGCTTTGCGACGATCGGCCGGCGCAAAAACTATTATCCGGCGCGTCATCGCGGCCGGGAGGACGCCATCGTGATGCGTTTTTCGTTTGCAGAGGAGGGCGCAGATGGCGCTGCATGAATCCGCGCTGGAAGAACTCGGGCTCGCGACCCAGTGGGTGAGGCGCGGGAGTGCGCCGACGGAGGCTGCTGCGTCTGCCGGGATGGGACGCGATAGTGCATCGACGGAGGCTGCTGCGTCTGCCGGGTTGCGACGCGACAGTGCGTCGATTGAACGTGCGGTATCTGCCGGGACGATCGAGCCACAGGCGGGGCGGCCGGCCGTGGTCGTGGAGTCGCAGACAGGCACGCCGGCGCACGGTGCGAGCACCGGAAGCACGCGAAGTACCGACAAGGCATCGGACCGGCTGGACGCCCGCAACGTACGCAGCACGCCCGCTGCTTCGGCCGAAGCACCGCCGCCGCCCGACGACGACTTCGCCTGGTTCGACGACCTGCCCTCGACACCTCCGCAGCAACGAAAGCAGCAGCCCGGCACCAGCGACGCCAACCAGGCCAGTCAGGAAGAACCGGCGCAAGCCGCAGTCGCCACGCTCGACTGGGACGCCTTGAGCGAGCGCGTATCTGCATGCGAACGCTGCCGACTTTGCGAAAAACGCACGAAGACCGTGTTCGGCGTCGGTGATCGCGAGGCCGACTGGATGCTGGTCGGCGAAGCCCCCGGCGAGAACGAAGACCGCCAGGGCGAACCGTTTGTCGGTCAGGCCGGCAAGCTGCTCGACAACATGCTGCGTTCGCTCGATCTGGCGCGCGACAAGAACGTCTACATCGCCAACGTGATCAAGTGCCGGCCGCCCGGCAACCGCAATCCCGAGCCCGACGAAGTCGCGCGTTGCGAGCCGTATCTGCAGCGCCAGGTTGCGCTCGTCAAGCCGAAGCTGATCGTGGCGCTCGGTCGTTTCGCCGCGCAGAGCCTGTTGAAAACCGATGCGAGCATCTCGTCGCTGCGCGGCCGCGTGCATGCGTACGAGGGCGTGCCGGTCATCGTCACGTATCACCCGGCGTATCTGCTGCGCAGTCTGCACGACAAGGCGAAATCGTGGGCCGATCTGTGTCTCGCGCGCGATACCCTGGGTCGCGCGGCAGACCCGACGGAGCACTGATGGCGACGCCGGCACCAGTGGCCGGTCACGATGCGCGGCGCGACGCATGGGCGGATGCGTTCGACATGCTCACCGATCCGATGCTGCGCGATCTGGCCTGGCTGCTGCACAGTCCCTCGCTGCTGCGTGCGCAACTGCCCGTCGGCGTGCTCGCGCAACCGCTGGGCACGGCCGCTCAGGCGGCGCAGACGCTCGACTGGTTGCACGCGCTCGACGCGGATGCGGGCGCCGCGGGTGCCGCAGGTACATTACATCGCGCGATCGCCGATGCACACGTCACACGTCTCGGCCGGTACGCCGAAACGCTGCTCGTATGGTTTCTGCAAAACGGACCGGTCGCGCGGCTCGTCGCGGCGAACATCGCGCTGCGGCGCGCGGGTGTCACGCTGGGCGAATGCGATTTTCTCGTCGAAACGAACGACGGCCGGCGGCTGCACTGGGAGCTGGCCGTGAAGTGCTATCTGCACGCCGGCGATGGTCGCGCATTGCTTGCCGACTATGTCGGCCCGAACCTGCAGGACCGCTTCGATCGCAAGCTCGCGCATCTGCTTGGGCATCAGTTGCCGCTCAGCGCGCGCGAGGAGTTCGCGTCGCTAGGGCATGTGGGACCGTGGGATGCGCAGATGCTGGTCAAGGGCTGGTTGTTCTACCGGCAGCAAGCCGATCAGCCGGTGGATGCGTATGAAAGATCGATCGTGCGGGGAGCGGGGGAAGAGGCAACAGACGAGGTAACTGACGAACCCGTCGAACTCGATCCGGCGCATCTGCGCGGCTGGTGGGCAACACGCACCGACTGGCCTGCTTTTGCCGCTGCGCATGCGCCGAAGTGGCGCGTGCTGCCGCGTCTCGAATGGCTTGCGCCGCGACGCTATCATCCCACCGAGCCGGCGGTTGCGGAAATGACCGACGCGGTGCAGCTCGCACCGCGGCTTACCCAGCACACCGGGCCGACCATGGTGGCGGGTTTCGACGTCGATGGAACTGGGCGCTGGTGCGAACGCTCGCGCGGCTTCGTGGTGCCGGATACGTGGCCCGCACGTGCGCTGGTGTTTGCGCGCGAGTGACGGCGAACGATGGCGTGCGCGCAGGCGTCGGCAACGCAACGATCAGGCGGGCGTTACTGAAGTCGATCGAACCACGCGCGCCACGATTACAGCGACACGCTCACCACCACCGATAGAAGTGATGCACCGGCCCAACGCCGGAGCCGACATCGAGCTGATCGCTTGCCTGCAGTGCCCCCGTCAGATACGCCTTTGCTTCGGCGACTGCGCTCGCGAGGTCGTCGCGTTGCGCGACCAGTGCCGCGATCGAGGAAGACAGTGTGCAACCGGTGCCGTGCGTGTTTTTCACCGGCACCCGCGGACCGCCGAGCCGCAGCGTGCCATGTTCCTGTATCAGCCAGTCTGGGCTGTCCGCTGCGGCGAGATGGCCGCCCTTCATCAGCACGGCCTGTGCGCCCAGCGCGCGCAATGCTTCGCCCTGGCGAATCATGCCGGCTTCATCGGTAACGGCGGCTTCGCCAAGTAATGCCGCCGCTTCCGGCAGATTCGGCGTGACGAGGCTCGCGAGCGGCAGCAGTTCGTCGCGCACTGCGGCGACCGCATCGGCGGCGAGCAGCGCATGGTTGCTCTTCGAGATCATCACCGTATCGAGCACGATGTGCTTCGGCCGATAGCGCCGCAGCGCGTCGGCAACGGCGCGCGCAATCTGCGCGTTGGCGAGCATGCCGATCTTCACCGCATCGATGCGGATGTCGTCGAACACGGCATCGAGCTGTGCGGTGACGAAGCCCGGATCAGGCGTATGAATAGCGGTGACGCCGCGCGTATTCTGCGCGGTGAGCGCCGTGATGACGCTCGCACCGTAAGCACCGAGCGCCGAGAATGCCTTGAGATCCGCCTGGATGCCGGCGCCGCCGCCGGAGTCCGAGCCGGCGATGGTCAGGACGTTGGGAATCGCGTGTGTCATCGGAAAGCGTGAAATAAGAAGGGCCGGTGCGGACCGCCCACTATGGCGGCGTTACAAGGCGGCGAGGGCGCGTGCGGCACACCGCCATGTAGAACTGTCAGTGGCGCATTTCGCCGATCAAGGCGACCGAGTCGAAGGCGCGCTGGTTCGCCTGGTGACGCCGCATCACAACCCACATCATCAGGCACACGAACGTGCCGAACAGCACGATCACGACCCCGACCGGCACGTCGAGCCAGACGAGCACGGCATACAGGCAGAGCATGACGAGCACCGAGAGGTTTTCGTTGAAGTTCTGCACCGCGATTGAGTGTCCCGCCGACAGCAGCACGTGCCCGCGATGTTGCAGCAGCGCGTTCATCGGCACGACAAAGAAGCCCGACAGCCCGCCGACCACCATCAGGAACAGATACGCGACGAGCAGGTAGCCCGGCACATGCATACGACCGAAATAGATGCCCCAGTGCTCGGGAAACAGATGCTTGGTATAGAACGCCATCAGCATCACGGCGATGCCCATGATGACGCCGACCGGCAGCACCGAGAGCGACTTCTTCAACGGCACCTTGGCTGCGGCGATCATCGCGCCGACTGCGACGCCGACCGCGACGACCGCCTGCAAGATCGCAGCCTGCGACAGCGACATGTCGAGCGATACTTCGGCCCACTTCAGCACGATGAATTGCAACGTCGCGCCCGCGCCCCAGAAGAGCGTCGTGACGGCAAGCGAAATCTGTCCGAGCTTGTCGCGCCAGAGAATCGTGAAGCAGTCGGCGAAGTCGGTGATGAGCTTGATTGGCCCGCGCTCCTGGCGCGGGTAGCGGGCGCCGGTATCGGGAATGCCCAGATTGAACAGCGCGGCGATGATGTAGATGGAGATGATCACGAGCATCGCGGCTTCGGCCGGCGTGCCGATGCTCGCAGGGGTGTGCTTCATGACGTGCGCCGCGATGTGCGGGCTGATCAGCGCACCGCCAAGCACGGTACCGAGAATGATCGAGCCGACGGTCGTGCCTTCGATCCAGCCGTTCGCGGCGACGAGCCGGTCAGGCGGCAGCAGTTCGGTGAGTATGCCGTACTTGGCCGGCGAGTAAGCCGCGGCGCCGAAGCCGACTATGCCGTAGGCAATGAGCGGGTGCGCACCGAACAGCATCACGATGCAGCCGAGCACCTTGATCGTGTTGGTCACGAACATGACCCGGCCTTTGGGGCGGGAGTCGGCGAAGGCGCCCACGAAAGCCGCCAGCACGACGTACGACAGCACAAAGAACAACTTGAGCAGCGGCGTCATCCAGTTCGGGGCGTGGAGATCTTTCAGCAGTGCAATAGCAGCGATCAGAAGCGCATTGTCGGCCAGCGAAGAAAAAAACTGCGCGGCCATAATGGTGTAAAAACCTTTTTTCATCTGATGCGATGCTGTCCTCGCTGCGGTCCGTCCGCCCCGGACACGTGTTCTGCGTCCGGGCTTATTCCGTTCGAAATGGGTTGTGCGCACGGCTTTATAACATGAAAATACTCGCATTCGGACTAGCAAAATCCTTGATCGCACCGCCCAGCGGGCTCTCGACGCACTGAAAACGTCCAGTAAGCTGCTGATTCGCAAGCGTCTTTACGAAAATTTCTCATGCCGCGCCCCCTTCTTGCCACGATTCATACCGCTGCTCTCGCCAACAATCTCGCTGTCGCACGCCGTTATGCGCCGAAGTCGAAAATCTGGGCAGTCGTCAAAGCTAATGCGTATGGCCACGGTCTGGCGCGCGTGTTCCCCGGTTTGCGTGCGACCGACGGTTTCGGTCTGCTGGACCTCGAAGAAGCGGTGAAGTTGCGCGAGCTGGGCTGGGCGGGTCCGATCCTGCTGCTCGAAGGTTTTTTCCGCCCCACCGATATCGACGTGATCGACCGCTATAGCCTCACCACCGCGGTGCATTCCGACGAACAGATGCGCATGCTCGAAATGGCGCGCCTCTCTAAGCCAGTCAACATCCAGCTCAAGATGAATAGCGGCATGAATCGTCTCGGCTATACGCCGGAACGATTCCGCAGCGCGTGGGAACGCGCGCGCGCGTGCCAGGGCGTGGGCCAGATCACGTTGATGACCCATTTCTCCGACGCCGACGCCGAGCGTGGCATCGCGCACCAGATGGCGGCCTTCGAGCGCGGCGCCGAAGGCATTGCCGGCGCGCGTAGCCTCGCGAATTCGGCGGCCACGCTGTGGCACCCCGAGGCGCATTTCGACTGGGTGCGCCCCGGCATCATCCTGTACGGCGGTTCGCCGACCGGTGTGCACAGCGATATTGCCGACACCGGCTTGCAGCCCGCCATGACGCTAGCCTCCGAATTGATCGCAGTGCAATCGCTCGGTGCGGGCCAGACGGTTGGGTACGGCTCGAGGTTTGCCGCGCAGGGGTCGATGCGCATCGGCGTGATCGCGTGCGGTTATGCGGACGGGTACCCGCGGCTCGCGCCCGAAGGCACGCCGGTCATTGTCGACGGGGTGCGCACGCAGGTGGTCGGCCGTGTATCGATGGACATGATTACCGTTGACCTCACGCTGTGCCCGAATGCCGGCGTTGGCTCGCGCGTCGAACTGTGGGGTACGGCGCTGTCGGTCGACGATGTCGCGCAGGCCGCCGGCACGATCGGCTACGAGCTGACGTGCGCGGTCGCGCAGCGCGTGCCGGTGCGCGCCGAATGAGCGCCGCGTGAGTTTCTTGCGGGGCATTGGGTCAGAAGATCGGAAGGCGCGTGGCTAAACAAAAAACGTTGTACACCTGCACCGAATGCGGCGGGCAGGCACCGAAGTGGCAAGGACAATGTCCCGCGTGCGGGGCATGGAATACGCTGGTCGAGGGCGTCGCGGAGCAGGCCAGTACGCATCGCTTTCAGTCGCTCGCAAAGAATGCGCCGGTGCAGCGTCTCGCGGATATCCAGGCATCGGATGTGCCGCGCTTTTCGACCGGTGTCGGCGAGTTCGATCGCGTGCTGGGTGGCGGGCTCGTGCCGGGCGGCGTGGTGCTGATCGGCGGCGATCCGGGCATCGGTAAATCGACATTGCTGCTGCAATCGCTTGCCGCGATCTCGAACGAACGGCGCGCGCTGTATGTGAGCGGCGAAGAATCGGCGGCGCAGATTGCGCTGCGCGCGCAGCGACTGTCGCTGCTCGAAACCGACGTGCAGGCGAGCGAACTGATGCTGCTCGCCGAAATCCAGCTCGAAAAAATCCAGGCGACCATCGATGCCGAACGGCCCGACGTCGCCGTCATCGATTCGATCCAGACCATCTATTCCGATGCGTTGACGTCCGCGCCGGGCTCAGTTGCGCAGGTGCGCGAATGCGCCGCGCAACTCACGCGTATCGCCAAGCAATCGGGCACGGCCATCATCATGGTCGGCCACGTGACGAAAGAGGGCAACCTCGCCGGGCCGCGCGTGCTCGAACACATCGTCGACACCGTGCTGTATTTCGAAGGCGATACGCATTCGTCGTTCCGGCTCGTGCGCGCGTTCAAGAACCGCTTCGGCGCGGTGAACGAACTCGGCGTCTTCGCGATGACCGAGCGCGGCCTGCGCGGCGTCGCCAATCCGTCGGCGCTGTTCCTCTCGCAGCACGAACAGATCGTGCCCGGCTCGTGCGTGCTCGTGACGCAAGAGGGCACGCGGCCGCTGCTCGTCGAAGTGCAGGCGCTGGTCGATTCGGCGAACGCGCCGAACCCGCGGCGTCTTGCGGTGGGACTCGAACAGAACCGCCTCGCGATGCTGCTCGCTGTACTGCATCGGCACGCCGGTATTGCGTGCTTCGATCAGGACGTGTTCCTGAATGCGGTAGGCGGCGTGAAGATCACCGAGCCCGCCGCCGACCTCGCGGTATTGCTCGCAATCCACTCGTCAATGCGTAACAAACCGCTACCGAAGGGCCTCGTCGTTTTCGGCGAAGTCGGGCTCGCGGGAGAAATCCGGCCGTCGCCGCGCGGTCAGGAGCGCCTGAAGGAAGCGGCGAAGCTCGGCTTCTCGATTGCGCTGATTCCAAAGGCGAATGCGCCGAAGCAGCCGATCGACGGGCTGCAGGTCATCGCGGTCGAGCGCATCGAGCAGGCCATCGACCGGGTCCGCACGCTCGAATAGCCGCGCGCCGCGGGTGTATGCGCGATGTAATCCGTCGTAAATATCGCGAGACGAACTGTAACCAAGCTGCTACACGTTTTCCCTATTCTGGCCGGGTGTGTAATCCCACCCGCAGCGGAAAGGATGACGTCTTGAAACAGCCTCATGAAACCGCGACCGATCGACTCGCGAGCCTGCGCGGCTGCCGGGTATCTCCGCCTATCCGGGCGCCGTGGGGCGGCGGCTGCCGGATCGTCGAGTGGATCGACGAAACCGGGCAGATCTCGCGCCGCGTGGTTGCGGAAGACGTGACCGCCGACCAGGTACGGGCCACCATCCGCCAGCACGTGCAAGGACGCAAGCACACGCTGATCGACGACGGGCCTTCCCAGCGGCAGACGTTGCCGCGGCGGTGAGCGGAGCGGCGAAGCTCTCGCTTCGCCTTACCCGGCATCCTTCGACGCTTCCTGCGCGAGCACCGGCGCAAACAGCGGATGCCGTGCCGCTTCCGCCGCCGTCAGCACCGGCGATACGCAGCAATCGAGCGGCTCCAGCAACGTCACCCAGTCCTCCAGCGAATTGCCGGCAATGACCGCCGCGAGTTCCCGCGTCAGCGTGTGCGCATCAGGGCCGCCGATCGCCTGTCCGAGGCTCCAGTGCCGCGTTGCCCAGTCGGGCCGGCCGAGCGCAGTACACAACGTCTCCCAGAACTTCAGTTCGAGCGCACCGACCGCGAGCCACCTTCCATCGAGTGTGCGGTAAAGGTTGTAGCAGGGCACGCCGCCGTTCAGCAGTCCACCGCCAGCGGGCGGCGCGGTGCCGTCGTTGGCGAGCGCGATCTGCGCCACGACGTTGTGCGCGTAGCTCGCATGTGTCATCGAGACGTCGACGAAACGGCCATCGCCGCCGCGCGCAACGTGCCACAGCGCGGCAAGTATCTGCGTGACCGCGCTCAATGCACCGCCGAGCAGGTCGGCGATCTGGAAGTTCGGCAAGACGGGTGCGCCGTCGCGGTCCGCGAGTTGATCGAGCACGCCTGCGTAGCCGATGTAGTTGAGATCGTGGCCCGCGTGCTGCGTGAACGGTCCTGCCGCCCCATAACCGCTGATCGCGCAATACACAAGCTTTGGATTGAGCGCATGCAGCGCCTCGAAACCGACGCCCAGCCGGTCCATCACACCGGGCCGGAAACTTTCGATGAGCACATCCGCTTCGCGCGCCAGCGCACACAGCACCGTGCGTCCCGCCTCCGACTTCAGATCGAGCCGCATCTCGCGTTTGCCGCGATTGACCAGGCGGTAGAACGCCCCGGGCCGACCTGCGGCGCGATCGCTTGAACTCTGCATCATCGTGCGCGTTGCGTCGCCTTCGCCGGGCGCTTCGATCTTCAGCACTTCGGCGCCGAGTTCCGCGAGCCGCAACGTGGCAACGGGGCCGGGTAGCAGGCGCGTCAGATCGAGTACGCGCAGTCCTTGCAATGCGGGAGCAACCGTAGGTGAAGATGAGACAGACGAGTCAGGCGAAGCAGACAAGGCAAACCTCTCATCGATGCCGGCGCGGACCTCGCACGGTGCCGCTAGCCGATCTGTTCAAGTTCCTCGTGCGCACCGAGCCATTCGGCTTCGAGTGCGGCGAGGCGCGCATTCACTTCGGCCTGGCGACGGATCGAATCGGTCAGGCGGGTCTTGTGGGCAGGCTCGTAGCTGGCCGCGTCGGCGACGAACGCATCGAGCGTCGCGCGCTCCGCGTTGAGCGCGTCCATTTCCTTCTCGATCTTTGTGATGCGTGTCTGGAGCGGTTTTTTCAGGTGCGCCAGCTTCTGCCGCGTTTCCGCTTCGAGCCGCCGCTGTTCCTTGCGATTCGGCGCCGAGTCGCCGGCGTCCGGCTCCGCGTTACCGGCCTTCAATGCCGCGCGCTGTTCGGCCGCGTGTTGCAGCAGCCAGTCGCGGTAATCGTCGAGGTCGCCGTCGAACGGTTGCAGCCTGTGCTTCGCGACCAGCATGAACTGGTCGGTCGTCGCGCGCAGCAGGTGACGATCGTGCGACACGAGAATCAGCGTGCCTTCGAACTGCGCGAGCGCCATGGTCAGCGCGTGACGCGTTTCGAGGTCGAGGTGGTTGGTCGGTTCGTCGAGCAGCAGCAGATTCGGTTTTTGCCAGATGATCAGCGCCAGCGCGAGGCGCGCCTTCTCGCCGCCCGAGAACGGCGCGATCCGCGCGCTCGCCATCTCGCCGGGAAAGTTGAAGCCACCGAGGAAATCGCGCAACTCCTGTTCGCGCGTATCGGGTGCAAGCCGCGCGAGGTGTTGCAGCGGCGTGTCGTCGGGGCGCAGCGTTTCGAGCTGATGCTGTGCGAAGTAGCCGATCCGCAGCCCTTTGCCTTCGCGCACGTCGCCGCCTAGCGGCGTCAGCGTGCCGGCCAGCGTCTTGATCAGCGTGGACTTGCCCTGGCCGTTTGCACCGAGCAGGCCGATGCGTTGACCGTTCTGGATCGACAGCGTGACCTGCCCGACGATCGGAATCTCGCTCCCATCGTCCGCGTGGTAGCCGCAGCGCACGTCTTCCATCACGAGCATCGGGTTCGGCGCGGAATCGGGCGTACGGAACTCGAACGTGAACGGCGACGACGCGTGAGCCGGCGCGATCAGCTCCATTCTTTCGAGCGCCTTCACGCGGCTCTGCGCCTGGCGCGCCTTCGTAGCCTTCGCCTTGAAGCGATCGACGAAACTCTGCAAGTGCTCGATGGTTTTGCGCTGTTTCTCGAACGCGCTCTGCTGCAGCGCGAGCTGTTGCGCGCGCAGGATTTCGAACTGCGAGTAGTTGCCGCCGTAACGCTTCACCTGCTGGTTCTCGAGATGCAGCGTGACGTCGCAGATCGAATCGAGGAATTCGCGATCGTGCGAGATCACGATCAGCGTGCCCGCATAGCGATGCAGCCAGTCTTCGAGCCAGACGATCGCATCGAGGTCCAGGTGGTTCGTTGGTTCGTCGAGCAGCAGCAGATCGGACGGACACATCAGCGCCTGTGCGAGGTTCAGCCGCATGCGCCAGCCGCCCGAGAAACTGCTGACGGGTTCGCGCGTCTGGTCGAGCGTGAAACCGAGGCCGAGCAGCAGCGTCTCGGCGCGCGCGGGCGCGGTGTAGCCGTCGGCGTCGGCGAACGCGGCATGTGCGTCGGCTTCGGCGGCGCCGTCATGCGCAGCCGATGCCGCGGCGATGCGCGCTTCGATCGAACGCAGGGCAGTGTCGCCGTCGAGCGTATAGGCGAGGGCGCTCTGATCGACAGCGGGCGTTTCCTGGGCAACGTATGCGATGCGCCACGAGGGCGGCAGCGAGAAGTCGCCGGCATCCGCATGCAGTTCGCCGCGCAGCACGGCGAACAGGGTCGACTTGCCGGCGCCGTTCGCCCCGATCAGGCCGGCTTTCTCGCCGGGGTTCAGAGTAAACGTGGTCTGGTCGAACAGCGGCTTGGTGCCGCGAGCAAGGCTGAACTGAGTGAAGCGGATCACAGGAACGTCGGACCGGAGCGGAGAAAGTCGCTATTTTAGACTGTGCGGCGGTTGGGGAGTATGGCGTGGGCTGGCAAGCAGTTACCCGACAGTCTCAGCGGAACATTTCGCTTAGACTGTGCGCTTTCATCGCAGGACTTCAGGAGAGGACTTCATGGGAAAAAATACGGCATCGGTCTATGAGTTCTCGGCTCGCACGCTCGGCGGCGAGACGATCGGCCTCGCACAGTATCGCGGCAAGGTTCTGCTGATCGTCAACACGGCGAGCGAATGCGGCTTCACGCCGCAATACCAGGGCCTGCAGGCGCTGTACGGCGAATATGCGGAACGTGGACTCGAAGTGCTGGGCTTTCCGTGCAACCAGTTCGGCAAGCAGGAGCCCGGCGATGCGGCGCAGATCGGCGGCTTCTGTGAGCAGAAGTTCAGCGTGTCGTTTCCGATGTTCGACAAGATCGATGTGAACGGGGCGGGCGCGCATCCGCTGTACCGGTACTTGACGTCGGAGGCGCCGGGGTTGCTCGGCATCGGGGCGATCAAGTGGAACTTCACGAAGTTTCTGGTGGACCGCAGCGGTAACGTCATCAAGCGCTACGCGCCAGTGACGAAGCCAGAAGCAATCAAGGCCGATATCGAAAAGCTGCTGTAGCGAACGGCGCGGCGACAGGACCGGCGCAAACAGCCGCGTCGGTCAGAGGATCGGCGCAAACAGCCGCGCCACGTGCATCGCAATGCGCCGCCACGCCGGCGCTTTTTTGTATTCGTTCCGATCGATCTCGAACGATTCCGCGAAGTCGCGCATCAGCATCGCATGGACCTCGGCGGCGAATTCGCGATCGACGGTCAGCACCATGATTTCGAAGTTGAGCCGGAACGAGCGGTTGTCGAGATTCGCGCTGCCGATCGCCGCGGCCACATCGTCGATCAACACCACCTTCTGATGCAGAAAGCCCGGCCGGTAGCGGAACACCCGGATGCCGCTGCGCACGGCGTCGTGCGCATACAGCGTCGACGCGGCGAACACGACACGATGGTCACGCCGGCTCGGGATCAGGATGCGCACGTCGACGCCGCGCAGCACGGCGAGCCGCAGCGCGGACAGCACGGCTTCGTCGGGCACCAGATACGGCGTCGTGATCCAGATGCGCATACGTGCTGCATTGATCGCTTCGACGAAGAACAGCGAGCAGGTTTCGAAGCGGTCCGCCGGGCCGGTCGGCATGACGAGGCAATGCATGCCTTCGGTGGGGGCTTCGAACGGCGGCATCTCGAGCGCCGGCAACTGCTGCGTTGCCCAGTACCAGTCTTCGGTGAAGACGAACTGGATGCTCGCCACCGCGGGTCCGCGCACTTCGATATGCGTATCGCGCCACGGCGAAAGCGGCGGCTTCGCGCCGAGATACTCGACGCCGACATTGTGCCCACCGACAAACGCCCGCTTGCCGTCCACCACGACGATCTTGCGATGATTGCGGAAGTTGAGCTGGAAGCGATTGACGAAGCGCCGGTTGGTCGCGAACGGATGCATCTCGACCCCGGCCGAACGCAGCGCGGCGACATAGCGATGCGGCAGATCGAAGCTACCGATGCTGTCGTACAGGAAGTAAATGCGTACGCCCTGGGCTGCTTTCGTGATCAGTGCTTCTTTGAGCATTTCGCCGAGCGCGTCGGCCCGCACGATGAAGAACTGCACGACGATATAGTGCTGCGCGTTTTCGATCGCATCGAGGATCGCGGCAAACGTCGCCTCGCCGTTGACGAGCGTACGCACCGTGTTGCCCGGCAGGAACGGCATGCCGCCGAGATGCGTGAGCGAGCGCACGAGGCTGTGGCCGAGCGCATCGGTCGGCGCGCCAGCCGATGAAGCGCGCGTGTCCCACTCCGGCGGATGGGCCCGCGAGCGCAGCGTTTCGTTCTCGATGCGACGCGCATCGGCGTAACCGGCGAACTTGCTGCGACCGAGAAACAGATACGGGATGACTGTCAGATACGGCATCGCGACTAGCGACACCGCCCACGCAATCGCACCTTGGGACGTGCGGGTATGCAGGATTGCGTGGCATGCGGCCGCGATGCCCAGCAGATGAGCGAGCAGGACGAGCGGGCCGAGGTGAAGTAAATCGAGTGGCATAGGCGAGCGCGGGTTGGCCGGGCCGGCTCGCGCATGACGTGCACGGCCGGTCGGCGGATGACACTCATCTTACCGAAGCCGTGCGTGTAGCGGTCGGGTTAGATGACAACCGGACTATCCGGGACCACTAACGACCACTCGATCCCGCTCAGACCGGCAGGTCGGCTGCCTGGATCAGGAACACGTTGTTGTCGCCGGCGCTCGTCGTCAGCCACACGAGATCGAGCCCCCCGAATGCAGCCTCGACGTGTTCGCGCTCGTTGCCGATCTCGACGACCAGCACGCCTTCATCGGTCAGCCATTCGCGCGCCGCACCGATGATGCGTCGCACGAGATCCATACCGTCCGCACCGCCTGCGAGCGCCATCTCCGGTTCATGGCGGTACTCGGGCGGCAGCAACTGCATCGATTGCGCGTTGACGTACGGCGGGTTCGTGATGATCACGTCGTAGCGCCGCTCGGGCAGCGGTGCGTAGAGGTCGCCTTCGAACAAGACAATCTGCTCGTCGAGTTCGTACTCATGCACGTTGCGCGCCGCGACTTCGAGTGCCGGCGCGGACAGATCGACCGCGTCGATGTCCGCGTTCGGAAACGCGTGCGCCGCGAGGATCGCGAGGCAGCCAGAACCGGTGCACAGCTCGAGCACGGCGCCGACCTGTTCCGGATCGGCTACGTATGGCTGCAACCCATCCTCGAGCAACTCGCCGATAAACGAGCGCGGCACGATCACGCGTTCGTCGACGTAGAAGCGATAGCCGTGCATCCACGCTTCCTTCGTGAGATACGCAGCGGGGATGCGATCGGTTGCGCGCCGTTCGATCACGTTCAGCACCGCATCGATTTCGGCGGGCGCGAGGCGCGCGTCGAGAAACGGATCGAGCAGATCGAGCGGCAGATGCAGCGTGTGCAGCACGAGGTAGGCCGCTTCATCGTAGGCGTTGGCCGAGCCGTGACCGAACGCGAGCCCGGCCTGGTTGAAACGCGATACGGCGAAACGCAGCAGATCGCGGACAGTGGAAAACGGGTGCGTCATTGCTGCAGGGTCCTCGGTCAGGCGACCAGTTGTTCGAGCACGCGGCGATACACGTTTTTCAGCGGCTCGATGAAGGCGACGTCGATATGCTCGTCGATCTTGTGAATGCTGCCATTGGGCGGCCCGAACTCGACGACCTGCTCGCAGATCTGCGCGATGAAGCGGCCGTCGGATGTGCCGCCGGTGGTGGAGAGTTCGGTGGTGACGCCGGTTTCGTCGACGATCGCACGCGCGAGCGCTTCCGACAGATCGCCGCGCGGCGTGAGGAACGGCAGGCCGCTGACACTCCATTGCAGGTCGTATTCGAGACCATGGCGGTCGAGAATCGCGTGGACACGTTTTTGCAGTCCTTCCACCGTGCTGGCCGTCGAGAAGCGGAAGTTGAACAGCAGGTCCGCATGCCCCGGGATCACGTTGCTGGCGCCGGTACCGCTATGCAGGTTCGATACCTGCCACGTGGTGGGCGGGAAGTATTCGTTGCCGTCGTCCCAGCGCTCGGCTACCAGTTCCGCAAGCGCGGGGGCGAGCACATGCAGCGGATTCTTCGCGAGATGCGGATAGGCAATGTGCCCCTGGATGCCTTTCACGATCAGCTTGCCCGACATCGAGCCGCGCCGGCCGTTCTTCACCATGTCGCCGAGCGTCGCGCTCGATGTGGGTTCGCCGACGATGCAATAGTCGAGCCGTTCACCGCGTTCCTTGAGCGCCTGGACGACCTTGATGGTGCCGTCGGTGGCGGGGCCTTCTTCGTCGCTCGTGATCAGAAACGCAATCGACCCGCGATGCGCCGCGTGTGCCGCGACGAACTCCTCGCTGGCGACGACGAAAGCGGCCAGCGAAGTCTTCATGTCCGCTGCGCCGCGGCCGTACAACTTGCCGTCGCGATGCGTCGGCTCGAACGGCGGCGAGGTCCATTGTTCGAGCGGACCAGTCGGCACGACGTCGGTGTGGCCTGCAAAAACCAGCAGCTTGCCGTCGCCGCTCGAGGTGCCGCGTTTGACGGCCCACAGATTGGTCACGCCGTGCGATTCGATTGTTTCGCAATCGAAGCCGAGCGTGGACAGACGCTCGGTGAGGATGCGCTGGCAGTGCTGATCGTCGGGCGTGACGGAGGCGCGCGCGATCAGCTGTTCGGTAAGGGCGAGGGTGCCGGACATGGATTGGGTATCCACCAGATTCAGATGCAAATGAAAAAACGCCGGCCCATAGGCCGGCTACTACGTGAGTCACTCAACGCGGCGGCTGCTTGCGCAGATCCGCGAGGTCAGCGAGGTCAACGTCAAGCGAACAGCGTTGCGTATTCTTCCGCCGAAAAACCGAGCGTCTTGACCCGACCATTCACGACCACGACCGGCCGCTTGATGACCGAAGGCTTGTGGATCATCAACGCGATCGCACCGGCCTGGTTATCGGCTGCGGCTTTCATGTCGTCGGACAGACCGCGCCAGGTCGTGCCGCGGCGGTTCAGCAGCGCGTCGAGCGACACATCCTTGAGCCAGTCCTGCACGAGCGGCGCCGTGACGCCGGCCTTCTTGAAGTCGTGAAACTCGAACTCGATGCCGTGCTCTTCCAGCCAGACACGCGCTTTCTTCACGGTGTCGCAGTTCGGGATGCCATAGACGACGGTCTTGTTGGCGCGTGCCATCAATCGCCTCGCAGCAGCTCGTTGAGACCGACCTTGGCGCGGGTCTTCGCGTCGACCTTCTTGACGATCACGGCGCAGTACAGACTATGCGAGCCGTCCTTCGACGGCAGGTTGCCCGCCACCACCACCGAGCCCGCCGGAATGCGGCCGTAGGTCACTTCGCCGGTTTCGCGATCGTAAATCTTGGTGCTCTGGCCGAGATACACGCCCATCGAGATCACCGAGTTCTCTTCGACGATCACGCCTTCGACCACTTCCGAGCGCGCACCGATGAAGCAGTTGTCTTCGATGATCACCGGGTTCGCCTGCAGCGGCTCCAGCACGCCGCCGATACCGACGCCACCCGACAGATGCACGTTCTTGCCGATCTGCGCGCACGAACCGACGGTCGCCCACGTATCGACCATCGTGCCTTCGTCGACGTACGCGCCGATGTTGGTGTACGACGGCATCAGCACGACGTTCTTCGCGATGAACGCGCCACGGCGCGCGAGCGCGGGCGGCACGACGCGGAAACCGCCGGCGGCGAAGTCTTCGGCGGTGTAGTTCGCGAACTTCGACGGCACCTTGTCGTAGAACTGGGTGTAGTTCGCGCCATTGCCGCCGTTGCCGCCGGCCGGCATCGGCAGGTTGTCCTCAAGGCGGAACGACAGCAGCACGGCTTTCTTCAGCCATTGATTGACGACCCAGGTACCGTCCTTCTTTTCGGCGACGCGCAGCGTGCCGCGGTCGAGTTGCTCGATCGCGTGTGCGACGGCTTCGCGCACGTCGGCCGGCGCGGCTTTCGGCGACAGCTCGGTGCGGTTTTCCCAGGCGTTATCGATGATCTGCTGAAGTTGTTGCGACATATGGGTGCTTGATGAAGAGGTGTTTGAAATCGGGTGATGGGAGCGGTGGCCGGTTCAGCGTCGGGTTAGCGTTTCAGTCCCCGGCAAAACTCAACGATGCGCCGGGCACCTTCAGTGCACTCGTCGACATCCGCGACGAGCGCGATCCGGATGAAACCCCGGCCCGGGTTCGCATCGTGTGCGGTGCGCGCGAGGTATGAGCCCGGCAGAACCGTCACATTATAGTCGGCGTACAGACGCCGGGCGAATTCGTCGTCCGCGAGACCCGTGCGCTCGACGTTGGCCCACAGATAGAACGCCGCGTCCGGCAGACGCACGTCGAGCACCTCGGCCAGCATCGGCGTAACGGTGGAAAACTTCTGCACGTACTTCGCGCGGTTTTCGCGCACGTGCGTCTCGTCGCTCCAGGCCGCGATGCTCGCCGTCTGGTAGACGGTCGACAGTGCAGCGCCGTGGTAGGTGCGGTACAGCAGGAACTGCTTGAGGATCGCCGCGTCACCCGCGACGAAGCCCGAGCGCATGCCCGGCACGTTCGAGCGCTTCGACAGGCTCGACAGCATCACCAGCCGTTCGAAACCGCGCCCGAGTTTATGGGCGGCTTCGAGCGCGCCAAGCGGCGGGTGTGCTTCGTCGAAGTAGATCTCCGAATAGCATTCGTCGGAGGCGATCACGAAGCCGTAGCGGTCCGACAGCGCGAACAGTTCGCGCCAGTCGTCGAGCGTGAGTACGGCGCCGGTCGGATTGCCGGGGCTGCACACATAGAGCAACTGCGTGCGGGCCCAGATGTCGGCGGGAATCGCCGCGTAGTCGCACGCGAAGTTGCGCGCCGGATCGCTGTTGGCGAAATACGGTTGCGCGCCGGCGAGCAGCGCCGCGCCTTCGTAAATCTGGTAGAACGGGTTCGGACAGAGTACGATCGCGGGCTCGCCGCCGGCCGTACGGGCCGGATCGATCACCGTCTGCGCGAGCGCGAACAGCGCTTCGCGTGAGCCCGCTACCGGCAGGACCTGGGTGGCCGGATCGACGGGCGGCAACGCATAACGCCACGTTACCCAGCGCGCGATCGCGACGCGCAGCGCTTCCGAGCCGAGCGTCGCCGGGTAGGACGCGAGCCCATCCAGCGAGGCGACGACGGCGTCACGGATCAGCGTCGGCGTCGGATGTTTCGGTTCGCCGATGCCGAAGCTGATATGCGGCAGTCCCGCGGGTGGCGTGACGCCCTTGAACAGCGCGCGGAGCTTTTCGAACGGGTAGGGCTGGAGGGAGTCGAGGAGCGGATTCACTTGGCGGATCGGGTCGGATCGAAGACGGGCGGAGACAGGTGCGTGCGGCGGTCGGCGCACACAATGACCGGAGCGCGGGCGCGGCTTCCGGCAACCTCGCGATTATAGCGTGGCCGACAGGCTGCGCGGGGCGCGGCGGGCGGTGGTTGGGCCTGGTGGTTGAGCCCGGTGGTTGAGCCCGATAACGCCGCACCGGCAAACGGAACAGAACAGGAACGGCAATTGGTCACGGTACGGACGACGATCGCGGTGGGCGCCGCACAATGAACACGACCAGCCCCTGGCTGCGCAACTGGCCCGTGCTTGCCATCATGCTGGGCGCATCGGTATGGGGAATGATCTGGTATCCGCTGCGGATGCTTGCCGCGCTCGGCGTGAGCGGCACCGTGGCCAGCGCATCGACGAGTGCGGCCGCCTGTCTGTGCGTGCTCCTGCTGCGACCCCGCGCGATCGCCACACTGCGCTGGCACTGGCTGATACCCACGCTCGGCTTCACAGCGGGCATCACCAATCTCGGCTTCGTCTGGGGCACGATCCACGGCGAAGTGATGCGTGTGCTGCTGCTCTTCTATCTGACGCCCGCATGGACCGCGCTATTCGCACATTTCATCCTGCGCGAGCGTTTGACGTGGGCGGGTGCGGGACTCGCGGCGCTGTCGCTGGCCGGGGCGATGCTGATGCTGTGGTCGCCGCGTCTCGGCATGCCGATGCCCGGCAGTCTCGCCGAATGGGCCGGGCTAGCCGCGGGCATGGGCTTCGCGATGAGCAACGTGCTGATCGTGAAGACGAGCCGCGTGCTGCCGGACATGAAAGCCGAGATGCGCACCGCGACGATCTTCGGCGGGGCGGCGATCTTCAGCTCGTGCGCGTCGTTCTTCGAGGCGATGCCCGCGCCGCCCGCCGGCGCGCACCTTGCCACGGCTGCGCTGCTGGTGTGCGCGCTCGGCTTCGTCCTCGCCACCAACAACATGCTCGTGCAGTACGGCCTCGCGCGCGTGCCGGCGAACCGCGCGTCGATCGTGATGCTGTTTGAGATCGTCGTGACGGCGCTGTCGGCGTGGCTCTTCGCCGGCGAGACGCCGGGGCCGCGCGAGTGGGCCGGCGGCGCGTGCATCGTGCTGGCGTCCGCGCTGGCGAGCTGGGTGCACCGGGCCCGGCCCGAGCCGCTCGACGGGCCTGGCGACGAAGCGGAGCGCCGGAATCGTTCGCGCGCGATGGTATGATTGCCTCTGCCCGCCGCAGCGCGCCTGACCGCGCGTATGCGGCGCCAGGTTCGCGGCGGGTCCGCGCGTCGGCTCGCTACATCGCTGGGCGATGCAGCCGGCAGTCGCGGTCCGTGTCCCTTTTCTCTTTTCAATCAGCGATATCGCCGTGCGTCTGACCTCGATCAAACTCGCTGGCTTCAAATCCTTCGTCGATCCCACTCATTTCCAGGTTCCGGGCCAGCTTGTCGGCGTGGTCGGTCCCAATGGCTGCGGCAAGTCGAACATCATCGACGCCGTGCGCTGGGTGCTGGGCGAATCGCGCGCGTCCGAGCTGCGCGGCGAATCGATGCAGGACGTGATCTTCAACGGCTCGACCGCGCGCAAGCCGGGCAGCCGCGCCAGCGTCGAACTCATCTTCGACAACGCCGACGGCCGTGCTGCCGGCCAGTGGGGCCAGTATGCGGAGATTGCCGTGAAGCGCGTGCTGACACGCGACGGCACATCGAGCTACTACATCAACAATCTGCCGGCCCGCCGGCGCGACATCCAGGACATCTTCCTCGGTACCGGCCTTGGGCCGCGCGCGTACGCGATCATCGGGCAGGGCATGATCTCGCGGATCATCGAGGCGAAGCCCGAAGAACTGCGCGTATTCCTCGAAGAGGCCGCGGGCGTGTCGAAGTACAAGGAACGCCGCCGCGAAACCGAAAACCGTCTGCACGACACGCGCGAGAACCTGACGCGCGTCGAGGACATCGTCCGTGAGCTTGGTGCGAACCTCGAGAAGCTCGAAGGGCAGGCGGTCGTCGCAACGAAATTCAAGGAACTGCAGACCGACGGCGAAGAGAAGCAGCGGCTGCTGTGGCTGCTGCGCAAGAACGAGGCGGGCGGCGAGCAGGAGCGTCAGCAGCGCGCGATCGAACAGGCGCAGATCGACCTCGAAGCCCATACCGCGAAGCTGCGTGAAGTCGAAGCGCAGCTCGAAACGCTGCGCGTTGCTCACTATTCGGCCAGCGACGCGATGCAGGGCGCCCAGGGCGGCCTCTACGAAGCGAATGCCGAAGTGAGCCGGCTCGAAGCGGAGATCCGCTTTATCGTCGAATCGCGCAACCGCGTGCAGGCGCAGATCGCGGCGCTGACTGCCCAGCGCGAGCAATGGAATGCGCAGGCAGCCAAGGCCGGCGACGATCTCGGCGATGCTGAAGAGCAGCTTGCCGTTGCGGAAGAAAAGGCCGCCGTCGCTGAGGAAAGCGCCGCTGCGAAGCACGACGCACTGCCGGCGCTGGAGGCGCGCTGGCGCGATGCGCAGACGCAGTTGAACGAAGAGCGCGGCGGCATCGCGCAGACCGAGCAGGCGTTGAAGCTCGAAGCGGCGCATCAGCGCAACGCCGACCAGCAACTGCAGCAACTGCAGCAGCGTCACGAGCGGTTGAAATCGGAAGCGGGTGGGCTCGATGCGCCCGACGAAGCGCAGCTCGAAGAGTCGCGCATGCAACTCGCCGAACACGAGGAGATTCTGCAGGATGCGCAGGCGCGTCTCGCCGATGCGCAGGAAACGCTGCCGCGCCTCGATGCCGACCGGCGCGCCGCGCAGGAGCGTGTGCAGGCCGAAAGCGCACAGAACCATCAACTCGATGCACGGCTTGCAGCGCTCAAGCAGTTGCAGGAAAACGTGCAGACCGAAGGCAAGATCCAGCCGTGGCTCGACAGGCACGAACTGGGCGGCCTGCCGCGTCTGTGGAAGAAACTGCATGTCGAGGCCGGTTGGGAAACCGCGCTCGAATCGGTGCTGCGCGAGCGGCTCGCCGCGCTCGAAGTGTCGAACCTCGACTGGGTCAAGGCATTCGCCACCGATGCGCCGCCGGCGAAGCTCGCGTTCTACGCGCCGCCCGTGGCCGGCCCCGCGCCCGACGCCCCGGCCACGCTGCGCCCGCTGCTGGCGCTGGTCCGCATCGACGACGCCGGGCTGCGCGCGGTACTCAACGACTGGCTCGGTCGCGCGTTCGTCGCCGACGACCTGCAGCAGGCGCTTGCCATGCGCACGCAGTTGCCGGAAGGCGGCGCGTTCGTCGTCAAGGCCGGCCATGTGGTGACGCGTGTCGGCGTGCAGCTCTATGCCGCCGATTCCGAACAGGCCGGCATGTTGGCACGCCAGCAGGAGATCGAGAACCTGACGCGCCAGGTGCGCGCGCAGGTACTGCTCGCCGAAGAAGCGAAGTCGGCGGCGATTCGTGCGGAAGCGGCGCACACCCAGGCGGCGCAGGTGCTGACCGACGTGCGGCAGCAGGCCGAACGCGCGACGCAGCGGGTACACGCGCTGCAGATGGATGTGCTGAAGCTCGCCCAGGCGCATGAGCGCTATACGCAGCGCAGCACGCAGATCCGCGAGGAACTCGAAGAGATCACCGGGCAGATCGACGAACAGCGTGCGCTGCGTGCCGAATCGGAAGCGAACTTCGAGCGTCACGATACGGAACTGGCCGAATTGCAGGCGCGTTTCGAAGACAACCAGCTTACCTTCGAAGCCCTCGACGAAGCGCTCAGCAATGCGCGCACCGAAGCGCGCGACCTCGATCGCGCGGCCACCGATGCACGCTTCGCCGCACGCAACATGGCGAACCGCATCGACGAACTGAAGCGCAGCATCCAGATCGCGCACGAGCAGAGCGAGCGAGTGGCAGGGTCGCTGGAAGATGCGCGAGCCGAACTCGAAACGATCAACGAACAGACCGCGCACACCGGTTTGCAGGAAGCGCTGGAGCTGCGCGCGGTCAAGGAAGCGGCGCTGCAGGCAGCCCGGCTCGAACTCGACGATCTGACGGCGAAACTGCGCCAGGCCGACGAAACGCGCCTCACCGCCGAGCGCGCGCTGCAACCGCTGCGCGACCGCATCACCGAACTGCAGTTGAAAGAACAGGCTGCGCGCCTAAGCGGCCAGCAGTTCATCGAGCAACTGGCCGAGGCTGGCATCGACGAGGCCGAGCTGCAGGCGAAGCTCACGCCGGACATGAAGCCGTCGTACCTGCAAGGCGAAGTCACGCGGATCAACAACGCGATCGCCGCGCTCGGGCCGGTGAACATGGCCGCGCTCGACGAGCTGAAGGCCGCGAGCGAACGCAAGGCGTTCCTCGATGCGCAATCGGCGGATCTGACCAGCGCGATCGACACGCTCGAAGACGCGATCCGCAAGATCGACCAGGAAACGCGTACGCTGCTGCAAGGCACGTTCGACGAGGTCAACAAGCACTTCGGTGAACTGTTCCCGCGGCTTTTCGGCGGCGGGCAGGCAAGGCTCATCATGACTGGCGACGAGATTCTCGACGCCGGCGTGCAGGTGATGGCACAGCCGCCGGGCAAGAAGAACTCGACGATCCACCTGTTGTCGGGCGGCGAGAAAGCGCTGACCGCGACGGCACTCGTGTTCGCGATGTTCCAGTTGAATCCGGCGCCGTTCTGTCTGCTCGACGAAGTGGACGCGCCGCTCGACGACGCGAACACCGAACGTTTCGCCAACCTGGTTCGCGCGATGGCGGAAAAGACGCAGTTCCTGTTTATCTCGCACAACAAGATCGCGATGGAGATGGCGCAGCAGCTGATCGGCGTGACGATGCAGGAACAGGGCGTGTCCCGGATCGTCGCAGTCGATATGGAAGCGGCGGCAGGATTCGCACAGAATGCGCTTTGACGCGCGGGTTTGAATCGTTTGAATCACATGCGCCGGCGGCCCTGTCGTAGACTCGGGCAAACCGCGGCAGGCAAATGAGCTGGCAAGTGAATTGAAACAAGGGAATTGCTGATGGAGCGTGCATGGACGAGTTGACACTCGGTTTGATCGGTGCCGGCGCTGTGGTCGTCGGAGGCGTGGTGGCGTACAACGCATGGCAGGGCGCGAAAGTGCGCCGCAGGATGCCGCGGCCGATGCCGGCCGACGCCGCCGAAGCGCAGGCCCGCGACGATCAGGCGGAACAGAGTCCGTTCATCGAACCGGCGCGCCAGCCGGTGCGCCGCGAACCGGCGGCGGGCGAGGCCGGCGCCAGCGTGGCGCCGCGCGTCGAGCCGACGTTCGGCGCGGTCGCTCCGCTCGATACACCGGCAGATATACAGGCCGAGGCGACGACGCCAAACGGCTTCCCCGAGCATGCCGGCGACGGTGGGCCCGACGAAGCGGTCGAACCGATCCTGCCTGCCGCGACGACGATCTCGTCTGCGCCGCCCGCCATCGTGGACCGCCGCATCGACTGCATCGTGCCGATCCGGCCCGCCGCAACCGTGGCTGGCGACAAGGTGATTCCGTTTGCGCAGCGCCTGCGCCGCGCGGGCAGCAAGCCCGTGCATATCGAAGGCAAGCCGGAAGGCGGTGGTGCATGGGAGCTGCTGCAAAACGGCGTGCGCTACGAGGAACTGCGCGCGGCTGCGCAACTTGCGAACCGTAGCGGGCCGCTCAACGAACTGGAGTTCTCCGAGTTCGTGACCGGCGTCCAGCAGTTCGCCGATGCAATCGATGCATCGCCGGAATTTCCCGACATGCTGGAAACCGTCGCGATGGCGCGCGAACTCGACGGCTTTGCCGCGCAGTGCGACGCGCAACTGTCGATCAACGTGATGTCGGATGGCGCGCCGTGGTCGGCGAATTACGTGCAGGCGGTGGCGTCGCAGGACGGACTGCTGCTATCGCGCGACGGCACCCGCTTCGTCAAGCTCGACGCGAAGCAGAGCCCGGTGTTCATGCTGCAGTTCGGCGACACGAATTTCCTGCGCGACGACCTGACCTACAAGGGCGGCCAGATGATCACGCTGGTGCTCGACGTGCCGGTGGCCGACGAGGACATCCTGCCGTTCCGGCTGATGTGCGATTACGCGAAGTCGCTGGCTGAGCGGATCGGCGGGCGTGTGGTCGACGATCAACGGCGGCCGTTACCCGAGAGCGCGCTTCTCGCCATCGAAAAACAACTGATGACGCTGTACGCAAAACTCGAACAGGCGGGGATTCCGGCGGGTTCGCCGGCTACCCGGCGGTTGTTTAGTCAGTAATGCAACAGCTAAGGTTGGCGCAGCGCGGTGTGGTGTGGTGTAAGGGTGTTCCATGTTTACTTCACACCCCGCGCGCGACCGGCTTGACCGCTTTCGCTTCCCGATAGTGTTCTGATACCGCACGGCTTCGCCTTGTGGGTCCGTGCGTCAGCGGCCTCGCCGCTGTCCATCGGTTCAAGGCCGATCCTGCCTTCCACGTGCATGTTTTCGCCGTGCCGACCGCGGCAACCGCGCTGACGCACGAAGCCGCTTCACTTCGTACCAGTATCGACTGCCCGTGCGTATCCGCGCACACTTTGGCACACCCATTCGGCCGATGTCACGGCCCGTGCTTCCTGCGATAATCTGACGTCTGAATTCCACCTGCGAACCATCCACAGCATGGCCCGAACCAGCGTCTCCAAACCGGCATCCAGTGGCCCGTCCGAACGGGTCGCGTGGCTGCGCGCAGAGCTCGAGCGCGCGAATCACGCGTACTACGTGCTCGATCAACCTGAATTGCCGGACGCGGAATACGACCGGCTTTTTAAGGAGCTACAGCAGATCGAGTCCGAGCACCCCGATCTGGTCACGCCCGAATCGCCCACCCAGCGGGTCGGCGGCGAAGCGGCGCGGGGTTTCGAGCCGGTCGTGCACACGCAGCCGATGCTGTCGCTCAACAACGGTTTTGCCGACGAAGACATCGTCGCGTTCGACCGGCGCGTTGGCGATGCGCTCGGCCACACGCCGGTCGGCTACGCGTGCGAACTGAAGTTCGACGGGCTTGCCATTTCGCTGCGTTATGTCGACGGCCGTTTCGTGCAGGCCTCGACGCGCGGCGACGGTGCGACTGGCGAAGACGTCACCGAAAACATCCGCACGGTTCGCTCGATTCCGCTCACGCTCAAGGGCCCGCGCATCCCGAAGGTGCTCGACGTGCGCGGCGAAGTGCTGATGTTCAAGCGCGACTTCGAGCGTCTCAACGCGCGGCAGCGCGAAGCGGAACAGCGCGAATTCGCGAACCCGCGCAACGCGGCGGCCGGCAGTTTGCGGCAGCTCGATTCGCGTATCACGGCGCAGCGTCCGCTGTCGTTCTTCGCGTACGGAATCGGTGTGCTCGAAGGCTTCGAGATGCCCGGCACGCACAGTGAGCTGCTCGACTGGTATGCAGAGCTGGGGCTGCCGGTGAACAACGAGCGGGCGGTGGTCGAAGGGGCGGATGGATTGCTCGCGTTCTTTCACGCAGTCGGCGAGAAGCGCGAGCGGCTGCCGTATGACATCGATGGCGTGGTGTACAAGGTGAACCGCCGCGACGAGCAGGACAAGCTCGGCTTCGTGTCGCGGGCGCCGCGCTTTGCGCTGGCACACAAATTCCCGGCTCAGGAAGCACTGACGAAGCTGCTCGCCATCGACGTGCAGGTCGGCCGCACTGGCGCGATCACACCGGTGGCGCGGCTGGAGCCGGTGTTCGTCGGCGGGGCGACGGTGACCAACGCCACGCTGCACAACGAAGACGAAGTGCGTCGCAAGGACATCCGCATCGGCGACACGGTGATCGTGCGGCGCGCCGGCGACGTGATTCCCGAAGTGGTTAGCGCGCTGCTCGACCGCCGTCCCGCGGACGCACGCGAATTCGTGATGCCGACCGTGTGCCCGGTGTGCGGTTCGGCGATCGAGCGGCTGCCGGACGAGGCGATTGCGCGCTGCACCGGCGGCCTCTTCTGTCCGGCGCAGCGCAAGCAGGCGCTCTGGCATTTCGCGGCGCGGCGCGCTCTCGATATCGATGGGCTCGGCGAAAAGATCATCGACCAGCTGGTCGAACAGAACCTCGTGCGTACCCCTGCGGACCTGTTCAATCTGGGCTTCGCGACGCTGTCCGCGCTCGATCGCTTCGCGGACAAGTCGGCGCAGAATCTGCTCGATTCGCTCGACAAAGCGAAGCACACCACGCTCGCGCGCTTCATTTACGCGCTCGGTATTCGCCATGTGGGCGAATCGACTGCGAAAGACCTTGCAAAACATTTCGGCTCGCTCGATCCGATCATGAACGCATCGGTTGAAGAGCTGCTGGAAGTGAACGATGTCGGGCCGGTGGTAGCCGAAGCGCTGCATCAGTTCTTCGCCGAAGAGCACAACCGCACCGTGATCGAACAACTGCGTGCACCGGGCCGCGTCACGTGGGAGGAAGGACCGCCCGCGCCGAAGGCGCCGCAAGGTGTGCTCGCCGGCAAGACCGTGGTGTTGACCGGGACCTTGCCGAACCTGTCGCGCGAGGACGCGAAGGAGATGCTCGAAGCGGCGGGCGCGAAGGTGGCCGGTTCGGTATCGAAGAAAACCGATTATGTGGTGGCCGGCGCCGAAGCGGGCAGCAAGCTCGCGAAAGCCGAGGAACTCGGCATCACGGTGCTGGACGAAGATGGTATGCGCACGCTCCTGGAGGGGCACTCAACATGATTCGCGAAATTCTCAAGATGGGCGACCCGCGGCTGCTCCGCATCGCCGCCGCCGTCGATCATTTCGACACCCCCGAGCTGCATGAACTCGTGAAGGACATGTTCGAGACGATGCACGATGCGAACGGCGCCGGACTTGCGGCGCCGCAGATCGGCGTCGATCTGCAGGTGGTGATCTTCGGTTTCGGTCACAACGAGCGTTATCCGGATGCGCCGCCGGTGCCGGAAACGGTGCTGATCAACCCAACCATTACACCGGTGTCGCAGGACATGGAAGAGGGCTGGGAGGGCTGCCTGTCGGTGCCGGGCATGCGCGGCGCGGTGAGCCGTTTTTCGATGATCCGTTATCACGGCTTCGACCAGTTCGGCACACCGATCGATCGGGTCGCGGAAGGCTTTCATGCACGCGTCGTGCAGCACGAATGCGATCACCTGATCGGCAAGCTGTACCCGATGCGTATCACCGATTTCTCGAAGTTCGGTTTCACCGAAATCCTGTTCCCCGATCTCGATCCGAATAGCGACGATTGATTGCTTCGGTTGAGCGCGGCGAACTGCGCATGCGTTAAAAAGCCCACGTTTTCGTGGGCTTTTTAACGTCGGGCCTTTCCTGGATTGAGTCCCTGGGCGATGCGCGTCAGAACAACTCGTCGGCGCTCAGATAGCGCCATTGCCCTTGCGGCAGTGCGCCCAGCATCACCTTGCCGATGCGCACCCGCTTCAATCCGACAACCCGTAGCCCGACGGCTTCGCACATGTGGCGGATCTGCCGCTTCTTGCCCTCATTCAGGACGAAACGAAGCTGCTCGCTGTTCTGCCAGGTGACCTTCGCGGGTTTGAGCGGCACGTCGTCGAGGGACAGGCCGTGACACAGTAGCGCGAGGCTCTCGGGAGGGAAGTGTTGATCGACGTCGGTTTCGATGTCGCCGTAGGCGACCCGGACCAGATACTCCTTGTCGACCTCGGAATGCCCGCCGATCAACTGCTTCGCGACCCGACCATCCTGGGTCAGCACGAGCAGTCCGGTCGAATCGATGTCGAGCCGTCCGGCCGGTGCCAGCGTCCGCAGATGTGAGGGCGAGAACTGGGTACCCGAATGGTCGCCTTCCCAGCGGTTGGCCGGCGTGACCAGCGCGACCGCGGGTTCGTAGCCGTCTTCCGCCTGCCCCGATACATAGCCGACCGGCTTGTGTATGAGGATCGTGACCTGCTTTGCCTGCATGGCCTGTGCGGCAGGATCGATGTCGATGCGTTGATCGGGGCGGACCTTCGTACCCAACGTGTCGATCACCACGCCGTCGACCGTTACCCAGCCTTTCTCGATCCACTCGTCGGCCTCGCGGCGCGAGCACATGCCGAGTTCGGACATCAGCTTCGACAGACGCAGCGTGCCGGGTTCGTCGTCGCGTTCGCGCGCTGGCCTGAAGGGCTTGGGGTCATCCGCGCGTTTGGCGCGCCTCGAGCGTTGATCGTCGAGCTTCGGGCCGGGATAGGGGCTGTTGTGCTCGTCAGCGGTGCGACGTGCGGCCGGGCGGGCCGGACGGGTGTCCTCGGCCGGCCGGGTAGTGCGGCCTTCGTATCCGCCCTTGATGGGTTGTGCGATGCGACGTTCCTTGCGCTCGGGGGCGCTGTCGCGTCCGGTTTCGCGTTTCTCGCCTGATCTGAAGACGGGCCGCTCGCTACGGTCGCTCGAAGCTGCGCGCGGGCCACGTTCGGTGGGGACGCGACGGTCGCTCGCGTCGCGGTCCGGGCGCGGCGCACCGCGTTCGCCCGTGAAACGTGCCGGTCGTGCCGCGTCGCGATTGCGCGGCGCGTCCGGGTTGCCGTCGCGTGGCGCACGTACTCCGCCAGTGCGACGCGGTTCGCTGTCGAAGCGCCGGGCCGGGCCGTCGCCACGCGGACGCTCGCCGTCAGCACGGCGTGATGGGCCATCACCGCGGGTACGTTCACCGTCGAAACGTCGCGCCGGACCATCGCCGCGCGGGCGGTCGCCATCGGCACGTCGGGTCGGGCCGTCGCCACGTGGACGTTCGCCGTCGAAACGTCGCGCCGGACTATCTCCACGCGGACGTTCACCATCCGCACGACGTGCCGGGCCATCACCACGTGTACGTTCACCGTCGAAACGACGTGCCGGGCCATCACCACGCGAACGTTCGCCATCAGCACGACGTGCTGGGCCATCACCACGCCCACGCTCGCCGTCAAAGCGTCGAGGTTCGCCCTCGGCGCGGCGGGGCGGCCGCTCGGACGGCGCACGCCGCGCGTCGGATCTAACGCCACCCGCGTCGGACGCCGGCTTGCGCCGCTCACCAGTAACAGTGGCGAACTTGCCCGCCGGACGCTTCTCAGCACCGGCCGAACCGGTCCGCGCTGCACCCGCCCGCGGCGGCTTACCCGCGCCACCAGATCCAGCAGACCCCGCGCCCCCCGCAGATTTACCCGCACCCGCCCCGCGCACAGGCTTCCGCGCAGACGTACTACCGGTGCGCACAGGGGCGCGTTCGGACGAAGCCGGCCGCGGATGCTTGGCTGTTAATTTGACTCGCATGAAATCTCACACTGCGATCGCGCGCAGCAGCTCGGTCTCGACCTGAATTTGCAGGCGGTTGTCCGACAGGCCGCGTCCGTCCAGCAGAAACACGTCCTCGACGCGTTCGCCGAGCGTATTGATCCGCGCCGCATGGACGCCGACCCGGTGCTCAGCCAGCACACGCGCGATCGAATAAAGAAGGCCTGGCCGGTCGTTGGCCGACACGGACAGGATGTAGTACTGGCCGCGCTCGTCGGCCCGCAGGTCGACGCGCGGCGTCACAGGGAACGTGCGCGAGAGCCGCGACAGACGGCCCTTCGACGGTTCCGGCAGCAGCGTGCCGTCGGCGGTCAGCCGGGCGGCGAGCTCCTGCTCCACGAGATTCGCGATGTCGCGATAGTGCACGTCCCGTTCGGTGTGCGCAACGAGGAAGTTATCGAGTGCGTAGCCGTGTTTCGTCGTGCTGACCCGCGCATCGAGCACCGACAGCCCGTTGCGGTCGAAATACGCGCAGATGCCGGCGAACAGATCGGGACGATCCTGCACATAGACGAGCACCTGCAACGCTTCGCCGATCGGCCATGGACGCGCCCGAACGATCGGCGTCGGCGTGTTGACGTGGCGATGCAGCACGCGCGTTTGCCACGCGATATCGGCGGCATCGTGGCGCAGGAAATAACCGACGTCGAGTTGATCCCACAGCGCGCTATGCGCGTGCTCGGGCACGGTTTCGAGCCGCAGCAGTGCGAGCGCCTCTTCCTGACGGGACTTCAGCTCCGAGTGCGCATCGGGCTGCGCGCCACCGAGCACGTTCAGCGTCGTGCGATAAAGGTCTTCGAGCAGCTTGCCTTTCCACGTGTTCCAGACCTTCGGACTGGTGCCGCGGATATCGGCAACCGTCAGCAGATACAGCGCTGTCAGGCGCCGCTCGCTGTGGACCAGTTCGGCGAAGCGCTTGATGACCTCGGGGTCGCTCGTGTCCTGCTTCTGGGCAAACTGGCTCATCGTCAGGTGATGCTCGACCAGCCAGACGACGAGCGCCGTATCGTCGGCTTCGATGCCGTGCTCGCGGCAAAAACGCCGGGCGTCGGCCATGCCGAGCTTCGAGTGATCGCCACCGCGGCCCTTCGCGATGTCGTGGAACAGCGCCGCGACATACAGCACCCACGGCCGCTCGAAGTTGGCGATCAGCTGGCTGCAGAACGGATATTCGTGCGCGTGTTCGGCGACCGCGAAGCGGCGCAGGTTGCGCAGCACCATCAGGATGTGCTGATCGACGGTGTACACGTGATACAGGTCGTGCTGCATCTGCCCGACGATGCGGCGGAAATTCAGCAGGTAGCGCCCGAGCACGCTCGTCTGGTTCATCAGCCGCAGCGCGTGCGTGATGCCTTCAGGCTGCTGGAGGATTTCCATGAACATGCGACGGTTTTCGGGGTCGCGGCGCCAGTGCCGGTCCATCGTGTCGCGCGCGTTGTAGAGCGCGCGCAGCGTGCGCGCGGACAGCCCTTTGACGCCGCGAATCTTCTCGTACAGCAGGAACGCTTCGAGAATCGCATGCGGTTCGCGCTCGAAGACATCGTCGCCGGCAATCTCCAGCATGCCTTGCTTCTCGACGAAATGGTCCGAGAGCACACGCGTGATGCCGCTCGTATCCGGAAACAGCTGCGCCTCGATGTTCTGGATCAGGATCGTCGCCAACTGCGTGACGGCTTTCGCTGCCCAGTAGTAGCGGCGCATCAAATGTTCGCTGGCGCGTTTCGCGTCGGTGGCCTTGTGCCCGAAGCTTTCGGCGACCGCGATCTGCAGGTCGAAAACGAGAATGTCCTGGCGCCGCCCGGCGATCACATGCAGCCGCGCGCGCAGCGTCTTCAGGAAGCTCTCGTTGCGACGCAGTCCGCGTGCTTCGCGCTCGGTGATCAGGCCGCGTGCATCGAGTTCGCGCCAGCTGCTGCCGAAGCCCGCCGCCTGCGTAACCCAGAGGATCAGTTGCAGATCGCGCAGGCCGCCGGGGCTTTCCTTGATGTTCGGTTCGAGCGAGTAGGGCGTGTCCTGGAATTTCGCGTGGCGCTGACGCATTTCCAGCACCTTCGCCTGAAAGAAGGCGCGCGGATCGAGCGCCTCGCGATAGTGCACGGCGAACCCCTCGAACAGCGATGTGCTGCCCACAATTCGACGTGCTTCGAGCAGCGAGGTCCGCACGGTGATGTCGTTGGCGGCTTCTTCGAGACATTGCTCGACGGTGCGCACACTGCTGCCGAGTTCGAGCCCGAGATCCCACGCAAGTCCAATGAAGCGCTCGAGCCGTGTTTCAAGCTGCGGATTCGGCCCGTCGGGCAGCAGCACCAGAATGTCGATGTCGGAAAACGGCGCGAGTTCGCCACGTCCATAACCGCCGACGGCCAGCAGCGTCAGCGTAGGCGGCAGTCCACACGCATCCCAGGCGCCGCGCAGCGCGGTATCGGTGAGACGCGCGAGCGAGCGCATTAGCGTATCGACGTTACCGGCGGTCCTGAAGCGCTCCAGCAGCGCGGCCTTCGCTATCTTGTAGTCCGCCTTGAGCGACGTAGCACTGAAAAGAGGCACAACCTGGACGCTACTCATGGGCACGCGGCGGACAAGGGAAACGAAAAGCTCAGGCGGTAGCGGCGCTGAGCGCCGGCCGGGCGGGCGTACCGGCGGAGACGGTCAGCACGTCGTGCCCCGTTTCCGTGACGAGGATGGTGTGCTCCCACTGTGCGGACAGGCTGCGGTCTTTGGTCTTGACGGTCCACTGGTCGGGCATGGTGCGGATATCGCGGCGGCCGGCGTTGATCATCGGTTCGATCGTGAAGATCATGCCGGTCTGCAATTCGAGGCCCGTGCCGGGGCGGCCGTAGTGCAGGATTTGCGGATCTTCGTGGAACACAGTGCCGATGCCGTGGCCGCAGTACTCGCGCACCACGCTATAGCCCTGCGCCTCCGCGTGCCGCTGGATCGCGTAGCCGATGTCGCCGAGATGCGCGCCCGGGCGCACCTGCTCGATGCCGAGCCACATGCATTCGAAGGTGGTCTGGACAAGCCGCTTCGCGAGAATCGACCCTTCACCGACGATGAACATCCGGCTGGTATCGCCGAAATAACCGTTCTTGATCACCGTGATGTCGATGTTCAGCGCGTCGCCGTTCTTGAGCGTCTTCTCGCCTGGGATGCCGTGGCAGATCACGTCGTTGACGGAAATGCAGGTGGCTTTCGGGTACGGCGGGTAGCCCGGCGGCTGATAGTTGAGCGGGGCGGGCACCGTACCCTGTACGTTCAGCATGTATTCGTGGCACAGCCGGTCGAGTTCGCCGGTCGTGATGCCGGGCTTGACGAAAGGCGTGATGTAGTCGAGCACCTCGCTCCCGAGGCGGCATGCAACGCGCATTTGCGCGATATCGTGTTCGTTTTTGATCGTAATAGCCATGGGATGGGCCTGAAATGCGTCTATTGGGCGAATTATCGCACCATATTGAGGGTGCCGCTGGCTTTTGAGACGACCCGGAGCCGCCTTGGAGGCCAGCGGACGGGGCTGTGGCGCCCCGGTTTGCGCCGAAACGCGTGCCCGGAGGTGCAACCGGCGGCTTAAGCCATGTGCTACCAGGTATCCATCGGACCCATTGAGTCAGGCGATAGTCACATGCTATAATCGCGGGCTACGTCGTTCCTGATTTGTTAGATACCGGTTTGTGTGCGGTGTTGGGCGAATTCAGGAGGACTGGTTCTCGCGGCGGGCGCTTCCTGCGTCGCGACGATCCTCGAGGTGCTTGCCTATGTAATAAGTACGGGCGCCTCGAGCAAGCAGGAAGCGAAGCAGCAAACTCGCAAGCCGGCGCACCCAGGGTGTCCGCAGCGTCAGGTCTTCACAAAGGTGAGGGCGGCGCGGTGGATGCGGCAGCCGGCTTAAGACCCAACCCTTGCGGAGATTTACATGGCAGTCACCATGCGTCAAATGCTGGAAGCCGGTGTCCACTTTGGTCACCAGACGCGCTTCTGGAACCCCAAAATGGCCCCGTTCATTTTCGGCCATCGCAACAAGATTCACATCATCAACCTCGAAAAGACGCTGCCGATGTACAACGACGCGCTGAAGTACGTGCGTCAACTGGCAGCGAACCGCGGCACGATCCTGTTCGTCGGTACGAAGCGTCAATCGCGCGACACGATGGCTGAAGAAGCGCTGCGCGCTGGTATGCCGTATGTCAACGCACGCTGGCTCGGCGGCATGCTGACCAACTTCAAGACGCTGAAAGTATCGATCAAGCGCCTGAAGGACATGGAAGCGGCTGTCGAATCCGGCGAAACCGAACGCATGAGCAAGAAGGAAGCGCTGCTGTTCGAACGCGAAATCCAGAAGCTGCAAAAGTCGATCGGCGGCGTGAAGGACATGGGCGGCATTCCGGACGCGATCTTCGTGGTCGACGTCGGTTACCACAAGATTGCCGTTACCGAAGCGAACAAGCTCGGTGTGCCGGTCATCGCAGTGGTCGACACGAACCACTCGCCGGAAGGCATCGACTACGTGATCCCGGGTAACGACGACGCCAGCAAGGCTGTTGCCCTGTACACGGCAGGCGTGGCCGACGCGATCCTCGAAGGCCGTGCGAACTCGGTCAACGAAGTGGTCCAGGCCGCACGCGGCGACGACGGCGACGAGTTCGTCGAGGTCAACGCGGAAGCGTAAGCGACCCCGTGACCGGCCAAAAAGGGGGCTTTCTACAGGCCCCCTTTTTTTAAGCCGTAGCGTTTAGCAGGACCATCGCCGGCGCGTAAAAAAATGCGCCGCGCGGAAACGAATTCTTGCTGTCGGCATCGAATGCGGACGGCGTGTGAAAGACAGACCCAAGGAGCGAATGATGGCGGCAATTACCGCAAGCATGGTTGCAGAACTGCGCGCGAAGACCGATGCGCCGATGATGGAATGCAAGAAGGCGCTGACGGAAGCTGACGGCGATATGGAACGTGCCGAAGAACTGCTGCGTGTGAAGCTCGGCAACAAGGCGAGCAAGGCAGCATCGCGCGTGACGGCAGAAGGCGTGATCGCCTCGTTCCTCGGCGACAACGCGGGCGCGATCGTCGAACTGAACTGCGAAACCGACTTCGTTTCGAAGAACGATGATTTCCTCGCGTTCTCGAAGACTGTCGCTGAACTGATCGCGAAGCAAAACCCGGCTGACGTGGCTGCGCTCGCCGCGCTGCCGCTCGACGGCCAGACCGTCGACGCCGTGCGCCTCGCACTAGTCGGCAAGATCGGTGAAAACCTGTCGATCCGCCGTTTCGCGCGCTTCGCAACGTCGAACAAGCTGGCAGCGTACCTGCACGGCACGCGTATCGGCGTGCTGGTCGAGTACACCGGCGCGGACGAGCAGGTCGGCAAGGACGTCGCGATGCACATCGCCGCGATGAAGCCGGTTTCGCTGTCGGCCGACGAAGTGCCGGCGGACCTGATCGCGAAGGAACGCAGCATCGCAGAACAGAAGGCCGCCGAATCCGGCAAGCCGGCTGAAATCGTCGCGAAGATGGTCGACGGCAGCGTGCAGAAGTATCTGAAGGAAGTCTCGCTGCTGAACCAGCCGTTCGTGAAGAACGACAAACAGACAATCGAGCAGATGCTGAAGGCTGGCGGCGCGTCGGTGCAGAAGTTCGCACTGTTCGTGGTCGGCGAGGGCATCGAGAAGCGCCAGGACGATTTCGCTGCCGAAGTGGCCGCGCAAGTGGCTGCTGCAAAGCAACAGTAAGCGTTGGAGGTTGGCGCGGCACCATGCTGCGCCAGCACGTTGTATCGTTGGACCCGCGGCGGGGCACAAGCCCGCCGCGGCCTGAAGTGCCGCAAGGCTGTCCGCGGGTCGACCCTCGCGCCGCAGCCGCCCCGCACGGGCCTCGCAGGCCGTCAATTTGGCGGCCCTTGCCCGAACCGGCATTTCACCCCTACATTAGTCCCTTGTTGTTGCCCTGTTCCGCGCGATCTGGATACCCCTATGCCCACTGCCTACAAACGCGTTCTCCTCAAACTCTCCGGTGAAGCTCTGATGGGCGAGGATGCTTTCGGCATCAATCGCGCAACGATCGAAGGCATGGTGGCGGACGTGGCCGAGGTAGTGCGGCTGGGCACGCAGCTCGCGGTCGTGATCGGCGGCGGCAATATTTTCCGCGGTGTGGCGGGCGGCGCGGCCGGTATGGACCGTGCGACGGCCGACTACATGGGGATGCTCGCTACCATGATGAACGCGCTCGCGCTGCAGGATGCGATGCGTCACGCGGGCATCGAAGCGCGTGTGCAGTCCGCGCTGCGCATGGACCAGGTGGTCGAGCCGTACATTCGCCCGCGGGCAATACGCCAGCTTGAGGAAGGCAAGGTCGTGATCTTCGCGGCCGGTACCGGCAACCCGTTTTTCACGACCGACACCGCAGCGGCTTTGCGCGGTTCGGAAATCGGCGCGGAAGTCGTGCTGAAGGCGACCAAGGTCGATGGCGTCTATTCGGCTGATCCGAAGAAAGACCCGAGCGCGACGCGCTACACGACGATCAGCTTCGACGAAGCGATCGGCCGCAACCTGCAGGTGATGGACGCGACGGCCTTTGCGCTGTGCCGCGACCAGAAGCTGCCGATCCGCGTGTTCTCGATTCTCAAGCCGGGCGCGCTCAAACGTATCGTGCAGGGCGAGGACGAGGGCACCCTCGTCCACGTGTAAACTCCCTGTCAGAAAATGTGGGTTCGAACGCGGGCCCGGGTCGCCGCTTTACGCGCGCTGGCTGGCCCGCACCGTTTTGAAGGTTCGGAGGTTTAAATATGTCTGTAGCTGACGTCAAGAAGGGCGCTGAGCAGAAAATGCTGCGCTCGATCGATGCATTCAAGAACGATCTGTCAAAGATCCGCACGGGCCGTGCGCATACGGGCCTGCTCGATCACATCCAGGTCGATTACTACGGCTCGCCGGTGCCGATCTCGCAGGTCGCGAACATGACGCTCGTGGACGCGCGCACGATCGGCGTGCAGCCGTGGGAAAAGAAGATGGTGCAGGTGGTCGAGAAGGCGATCCGCGAATCGGATCTGGGCCTGAACCCGGCTACCTCGGGCGACCAGATCCGCGTACCGATGCCCGCGCTCACCGAAGAGCGCCGCCGCGAACTGACGAAGGTCGTCAAGAGCGAAGCCGAGACGGCCAAGATCGCGGTGCGCAACCTGCGGCGCGATGCCAACGAGCAACTGAAGAAGCTCGTGAAAGACAAGGATATCTCCGAGGACGACGAGCGCCGCGCCAGCGACGACGTCCAGAAGCTGACGGACAAGTTCGTCACGGAGATCGACAAGCTCGTGCAAACGAAAGAAGCCGAGATCATGACGGTGTGATGCCTCAGGCATCGGCACCTTCAAGGTCCACTCTTCTTCATTGCAGCCATTGCTCCGACGGCCATGACCTATACCAGCTCAACCGTGCGCGTGCCTGACGTCGCAGCGGTGCCGCGACATATCGCGATCATCATGGACGGTAACGGCCGCTGGGCGACGCAGCGTCGCCTGCCGCGCGTGGCGGGCCATACGCGCGGCGTCGATGCGGTGCGCGCCACCGTTGAAGCGTGTGCGCGGCAAGGCGTCGAATACCTGACGCTGTTCGCGTTCAGCTCGGAGAACTGGCGGCGTCCTACGGATGAAGTCTCGTTCCTGATGCGCCTCTTCGTCACCGCGCTCGAACGCGAAGTCGGCAAGCTGCATGCGAACGGTATTCGCCTGCGTGTGGTCGGCGACCTGTCGATGTTCGACCGGCGCATCCAGGACCTGATCCGCCGCGCGGAAACCAAGACCGCGCGCAATACGCGTCTCACGCTGACCATCGCGGCGAATTACGGCGGTCGCTGGGACATCATGCAGGCGACGCGCAAGCTCGCCGAGCAATCGGCGGTCGCGGGCCACGCCGTCGAGGTGACCGAGGAATCGTTTGCCGAACATCTGGCGATGGCGTACGCGCCCGAGCCCGACCTGTTCATCCGCACCGGCGGCGAGCAACGCGTCAGCAACTTCCTGCTGTGGCAGCTCGCCTACACCGAGTTCTATTTCACCGATACCTTCTGGCCGGACTTCGACGCCGACGCCCTCGGCCATGCCATCGCTTCCTATACGGAACGCGAGCGCCGCTTCGGCCGCACGAGCGCCCAGCTTGAGCCGCAATCGCAAAACGCCGACTCGCTTCCATGCTAAAGACCCGTGTCATCACGGCGATTGTCCTGCTCGCAGTGTTCCTGCCGGTCACGCTGTTTGCGCCGGTGGGCGCGTTCGGCGCGCTGATCGCCTTCGTCGTCGTGTTCGCCGCGTGGGAATGGGCGCGTCTGCTCAAGGTGGGCGGCGCCGGACCAGTGGTCTATGCGCTCGTGACGGCGGCCGCGCTTGTCGCGAGTACGCGTCTTGGGACCGGCATGCAGTTGCCCCGACCGCTCTTCCAGGCGGCAGGCGTATTCTGGGTGCTGGCCGGGCCGTTCGTGTTGTTACGCAAGCCCACGCTCGCGCAAGGCGCATGGCGTCTGTTTCTGTTCGTCGCGGGGATCGTGGCGTTCGTTGCCTGCTGGCATGCGCTCGTTGCCGCTCGCATGGCCGGCGTACCGTTTGTTCTGTCCCTGCTGCTTTTGGTATGGCTCGCCGACATTGGCGCATACTTCGCGGGGAAAGCGTTTGGTCGCCGTAAGCTTGCTCCCACGATCAGTCCCGGCAAGAGCTGGGAAGGTGCAATCGGCGGCTGGGTGACGGTGATGATCGTGGCCGGCGTGGCGATTGCGCTGCACGCATTCGAACCCACGCTGTATTCCGCGTTGTTCGCGCAGTTCGGTGCAGTACGCACCATCGCGACGTTGACCGTGCTGGTCGCGTTCAGCGTGATCGGCGACCTGTTCGAATCGCTGCTGAAGCGCCAGGCCGGCGTGAAAGATTCAAGTGGCCTGCTGCCGGGACATGGTGGCGTGCTCGACCGCATCGACGCATTGTTGCCGGTGCTGCCGCTCGCCATGCTGCTGTTGCCGCCGACGCTCGGCTAGAGAAAGAGACATGCACAAACGATTAACTTTGCTCGGTTCCACGGGCTCGATTGGAGACAGCACGCTCGACGTCGTCGCGCGTCATCCCGAGCGCTTCTCGATCTACGCGCTGAGCGCGCATCGCAACGGCGACAAGCTCGTCGAGCAATGCCTGCGCTTTAGCCCCGAAGTGGCGGTGGTCGGCGACGCCGATACTGCCGCGCAGGTTGCGGCGAAGCTGCGGGCCGCCGGTTGCAAGACCGAGGTGACGTTCGGCGCGCAGGCGCTCGTCGACGTGTCGGAAAATGCCGCCTGCGATACGGTGGTGGCGGCGATCGTCGGCGCAGCCGGCCTTGCTCCTACGCTGGCGGCGGCGCGCGCCGGCAAACGCATCCTGCTCGCGAACAAGGAAGCGCTGGTGATGTCCGGCGCGATCTTCATGGACGCGGTGCGCGACCACGGCGCGGTCCTGCTGCCGGTCGACAGCGAACACAACGCGATTTTCCAGTGTCTGCCGCGCGAAGCCGCGCTGCACGGCGGCGTCTCGAAGATCCTTCTGACCGCGTCGGGTGGTCCGTTCCGCACGCGCGAACCGTCGACGCTCGTCGACGTCACCCCCGACGAAGCCTGCAAGCACCCGAACTGGGTGATGGGCCGCAAGATCTCCGTCGATTCAGCCACGATGATGAACAAGGGCCTCGAAGTGATCGAGGCGCACTGGCTGTTCGGCCTGCCGGGCGAACGGATCGAGGTGCTGATCCATCCGCAGAGCGTGATCCATTCGCTGGTGTCGTATGCGGACGGTTCGGTGCTCGCGCAGCTCGGCAACCCCGACATGCGTACGCCGATCGCGCACGCGCTGGCCTTTCCGGAGCGCGTCGATTCCGGCGTCGCGCCGCTCGACCTCGTGCAGGTCGCGTCGCTGTCGTTCGAGAAACCCGATTACGCACGTTTCCCGTGTCTGGCGCTCGCCATGAAGGCGCTTGCCGAGGGCGGCGTCGCGAGCGCCGCGTTGAACGCGGCGAACGAAGTTGCGGTGGAAGCGTTCCTCGCGCGCAAGATCGGCTTCATGGCGATTGCGCAGATCGTCGACGCCGTGCTGAATGCGCTGCCTAACCGCAGCGCCGGCAGCCTCGACGATGTGCTTGAGGCCGACGCCGCGGCGCGCCGTGCAGCGGCCGGTTTTGTCGCCGGTGCCTACAGTACAGGCGGCACAAGCAGCACCGGTCGCACGGAACGCGTGGCCCAGTGAGCCGACCATGAACCTGCTGATCGAACTCCTTGCCTTCGTGGTGGCGATCGGTGTGCTCGTCGTCGTACACGAGTTCGGCCATTACAGCGTCGCGCGTCTGTGCGGCGTGAAAGTACTGCGCTTCTCGATTGGTTTCGGCAAGCCGCTCGTGCAATGGGTCAGCGGTAAGACCGGTACGCAGTGGACGATCGCCGCGTTGCCGCTGGGCGGCTACGTGAAGATGCTCGACGAGCGTGAAGAGGGTGTACCCATCCCCACCGCCGAGCTGCCGCACGCCTTCAACCGTCAGTCGGTCGGCAAACGGATCGCGATCGTCGCGGCCGGTCCGATCGCCAATTTCCTGCTCGCTATCGTGCTGTTCGCCGTGGTCTTTGCGACGGGCGTAACCGAGCCGGCGGCGATTGTCGCGACTCCGGCTCCGGATACCGTCGCGGCGCGCGCGGGCTTCGATGGCGGCGAAACGGTCGTGGCGGTGCGCGAAGGCGACGCGGGCGAGTCCGAACCGGTGCGCTCATGGTCCGATCTGCGCTGGAAGCTGCTCGGAGCGGCCTTCGACCACCGTCGCGTGGTACTGAGCGCGAAGGACGGCCGCGGCACCTTCGATTTCCCCGTCGACCTGCGCAGCGTGTCGGACAAGGACGTCGACGACGATTTCATGTCGCGGCTTGGTTTCGAGCCGGGCGGTGGGACGTTGTCCGTGGCCGGTGTCGAGGCGGGCAGCGCGGCTCAACAGGCCGGATTGCAGCCGGGCGACAGGCTGCGCGCGATCGACGGCAAGCAGGCCGACAACGCCAGCACCTTCATCGCGGCCATCAAGGCACATGCGGGCAAGCCGGTCACTCTGCGGGTCGAACGCGGCGCCGAGAGACAGCAGCCCGGCACGCTCGAGAATATCGTGATCGTGCCCGCGGCCCGGCGCGACGAGACGACGGGCCAGGATGTCGGCCGCATCGGCGCCGAACTGGCCACCCAGGTGCCGTCGCTCGAAGTCCGTTACGGTCCGCTCGAAAGCATGCAACTGGGCGCGCGCCGCACGTGGGACCTCAGTGTTTACTCGCTGCGGATGTTCGGCCGGATGATCGTCGGCGAGGCCTCGCTGAAGAATCTGTCGGGCCCGGTGACGATTGCGGATTACGCAGGCAAGAGCGCGCGACTCGGTCCGTCGGCCTTTTTATCGTTCCTCGCGCTCGTCAGTATTAGTCTCGGCGTGCTCAACCTGTTACCAATTCCGGTTTTGGACGGGGGGCATCTGTTATATTATTTGGTTGAAGCTGTAACCGGCAAGGTTGTATCCGATCGCTGGCAGCTCGTTCTGCAGAGAGCGGGACTCGCCTGCATCGTCGCATTGTCGGCGATTGCGCTTTTCAACGATCTGGCTCGTTTAATCCATTTTTAAAGTGTCCGGCGGCGTTCACGATGACGACCGTCTGACCTGATGCAGCTATACACACTGGGGAAGCACGTTGTTTAAACCTCATCGCTTGGTACCTAAGACTGTTGTAGCCGCGGCATTCGCCGCGCATGGGCTGGTGGCTCACGCGACGACACCATTCGTGGTGCAGGACATCCGGATCGAGGGGCTGCAACGCGTCGAAGCCGGCACGGTGTTCTCATATCTGCCGATCAAGCAAGGCGATACATTCAGCGACGACAAGGCTTCCGAAGCGATCCGCGCGCTGTACGCGACGGGTTTCTTCAACGACGTCAAGATCGCGACCGAAGGCAACGTCGTGATCGTGCAGGTGCAGGAACGTCCTGCCATCGGCACGATCGACTTCTCCGGCATCCACGAATTCGACAAGGACAACCTGACCAAGGCGCTGCGCGCGGTCGGTTTGTCGCAAGGTCGTTACTACGACAAGGCGCTCGTCGACAAGGCCGAGCAGGAACTGAAGCGCCAGTACCTGACGCGCGGCTACTACGCAGCCGAAGTCACGACCACGGTCACGCCGATCGACCGTAATCGCGTGTCGCTGCTGTTCTCGGTGATCGAAGGGCCGAGCGCGAAGATCCGCCAGATCAACTTCATCGGTAACAAGGCGTTCAGCACGAGCACGCTGCGCGACGAGATGCAGCAGTCCACACCGAACTGGTTCTCGTGGTACACGAAGAACGATCTGTACTCGAAGGAAAAGCTCACCGGCGACCTCGAAAACATCCGCTCGTACTACCTGAATCGCGGCTATCTCGAGTTCAACATCGACTCGACGCAGGTTTCGATTTCGCCGGACAAGAAGGACATGTACCTGACGGTGACGCTGCACGAAGGCGAGCCGTACACGATTTCGAGCATCAAGCTGGGCGGTAACCTGCTGGACCGCGAGGCGGAGCTCACCAAGCTGATCAAGATCAAACCGGGCGATCGCTTCTCGGCCGAAAAACTGCAGGCCACGACGAAGACGATCGTCGACAAGCTCGGCGAGTACGGTTATGCGTTCGCCACCGTGAACGCGTTGCCGCAGATCGATCAGGAGCATCACAAGGTCGACCTCACGCTGCAGGTCGATCCGAGCCGCCGCGTGTATGTGCGGCGCATCAACGTGGTCGGCAACACGCGCACGCGCGACGAAGTCGTGCGCCGCGAAATGCGCCAGCTCGAAAGCTCGTGGTTCGATTCGAACCGGCTCGCGCTGTCGAAGGACCGGATCAACCGTCTCGGCTACTTCACCGACGTCGACGTCACGACGATCCCGGTGGAAGGCACGCCCGACCAGGTCGACGTGGACGTCAAGGTGACCGAGAAGCCAACCGGCGCGATTACGCTGGGCGCGGGCTTTTCGTCGACGGACAAGGTCGTGCTGTCGGCGGGGGTGTCGCAGGACAACGTGTTCGGTTCGGGTACGAGCCTGTCGGTCAACGTCAACACCGCCAAGACGTACCGTACGCTGACGGTCACCCAGGTCGACCCGTACTTCACGGTGGACGGCATCAAGCGGATCACCGACGTCTACTACCGCACGTATCAGCCGCTGTACTACTCGACCAATTCGAGCTTCCGCATCGTGACGGTGGGTGGCGACCTGAAGTTCGGTATTCCGTTTTCGGAAGTCGACACGGTGTACTTCGGCGCGGGCCTCGAGCAGAACACGCTCGACGTCGATTCGGCCACGCCGCAAAGCTACATCGACTACGTGAACAACTTCGGCCGCGTGTCGAACAACGTACCGCTCACTGTAGGCTGGTCGCGCGATGCGCGCGATAGCGCGCTCGTGCCGAGCCGCGGCTACTTCACGCAGGCGAACGCCGAATACGGCACGCCGGCAGGGCGTACGCAATACTACAAGGCCGACGTTCAGGCGCAGTACTATTACTCGTTCGCACGCGGTTTCGTGCTCGGCCTGAACCTGCAGGGCGGCTACGGTAACGGGCTCGCCGGCAAGCCATATCCGATTTTCAAGAATTACTACGCGGGCGGTATCGGTTCGGTGCGGGGTTACGAGCCAAGCTCGCTGGGTCCGCGCGACGCGACGACGGGAGACCCGATCGGCGGTAACGAGATGGTGGTCGGCAATATCGAGTTGACGTTCCCGCTGCCGGGCACGGGCTACGACCGTACGCTGCGCGTTTTCACGTTCCTCGATGGCGGTAACGTCTGGGGTAACGAGGGCAACAGCGTCGGGGCGAACGGTCTGCGTTACGGCTACGGTGTCGGTCTGGCGTGGATCTCGCCGATCGGACCGTTGAAGCTGAGTCTCGGCTTCCCGCTGCAGAAGCACACCGGCGACCAGTATCAGAAATTCCAGTTCCAGATCGGGACAGCATTCTGATGAAGCAGGACGGAATCGGGCTCTTTACGGTATCGAGAGGATGACTTTGCAAACCGGTATGTTTTCGAAACGTGTGGCGTGCGCCTGGGTGCTGGCGATGACGATGACCTTGGGGGCGGGGATTGCGCACGCTCAGGTCGCGAGGATCGCCGCGGTCAATTCGGATCGCATCCTGCGCGAGTCCGCGCCGGCCAAGGCGGCGCAGGTCAAGCTCGAGGCCGAGTTCGCGAAGCGCGACAAGGACCTGCAGGACATGGCGCAGAAACTGAAGAGCCTGTCCGATTCGCTCGACAAGAACGGCGCGTCGCTGTCGGCTCTCGATCGCGCGCAGAAGCAGCGCGACATCTCGCAGCTCGACACCGATTTCCAGCGCAAGCAGCGCGAATTCCGTGAAGACCTGAACCAGCGCCGCAACGAAGAACTCGCGGCAGTACTCGATCGCGCGAACAAGGTGATCAAGCAGATCGCCGAGCAGCAGCACTACGATCTGATCGTGCAGGAAGCGGTGTATGTCAGTCCGAGCATCGACATCACCGACCAGGTGCTGAAGGCACTGGCGGCGGCATCCGGCAACGGGGCGAGTGGTTCGTCGTCGAACTGAGCCCACTGAACAGCAGGAGCAGCATACGCATGGCATTTACGCTCGCGGACATCGTTGGGCAGTTCGGCGGTGAAGTCGTCGGCGACGCTTCGCACCGGGTCGGCAGTCTTGCGCCGCTCGATCAGGCCGCTCCTGACCAACTGGCGTTCCTCGCGAACCCGAAGTATCTGTCGCAGGTCGAGAGCACGCGCGCGGGCGCCGTGCTGATCAATGCCGACGATCTGGCGAAACTCGCATCGCGCGAGAGCCGCAACTTCATCGTCACACCGAATCCCTACGCGTATTTCGCGCGTATCGCCCAGACCTTCATCGATCTCGCCGCACCGAAGCCGGTGCCCGGTGTGCATCCGGGCGCAACCGTCGACCCATCGGCGCAGATCGCGGCGAGCGCAGTGATCGGGCCGAACGTGACCGTCGAAGCCGGCGTGGTGATCGGCGAACGGGTCCGGCTCGATGCGAACGTATTTGTTGGGCGCGGCACGCAGATCGGCGCGGATGTGCATCTGTACCCGAACGTGACCGTGTACCACGGCTGCAAGCTCGGCGAGCGTGTCATCGTGCACGCCGGCGCAGTGATCGGCTCGGACGGCTTTGGCTTTGCTCCCGACTTCGTGGGCGAAGGCGACGCGCGTACCGGCAACTGGGTCAAGATTCCGCAGGTGGGCGGCGTGTCGATCGGGCCGGACGTCGAAATCGGCGCCAACACGACGATCGACCGCGGCGCGATGGCCGATACAGTGATCGAAGAGTGCGTGAAGATCGATAATCTCGTGCAGATCGGCCACAACTGCAAGGTCGGCGCTTACACGGTAATCGCCGGCTGTGCGGGGATTGCTGGCAGCACGACGATTGGCCGGCACTGCATGATCGGTGGCGCGGTCGGCATTGCGGGCCACGTCACGCTGGCCGATTACGTGATCGTCACCGCGAAATCGGGCGTGTCGAAATCGCTGCTGAAACCCGGCATGTACACGAGCGCGTTCCCGGCCGTCGATCACGCCGACTGGAACCGGAGTGCTGCCATAATGCGCAACCTCGACAAGCTGCGAGACCGCATCAAGGCGCTCGAAGCGGCCACGGCCGCGCAGGCCTCAACGGACAAGGCGTAAAGCCATGCGGCGGCTGGAACAGGAGACCGGCCGCAGCTTGTGTGACCAACCTCCCTGCACCAGCATCCGCAGTCATCGTCGCGCGATCCACGCGTGAGCAGAAACACCATGAGCACCGAAAAAATCAATCTCGACATCCACAAGATTCTCACGCTACTGCCGCACCGTTATCCGATCCTGCTGGTGGACCGGGTGCTCGAACTCGAGCCGCACAAGAGCATCAAGGCGCTGAAGAACGTGACGATCAACGAGCCGTACTTCACGGGGCACTTTCCGAAGCGTCCGGTGATGCCGGGCGTGCTCATCCTCGAAGCGCTGGCCCAGACGGCCGCGCTTCTGACGTTCTCGGAAGAGCCGCACGATCCCGAGAGCACGCTGTATCTGTTCGTCGGCATCGACAACGCGCGCTTCAAGCGCATCGTCGAACCGGGCGACCAGCTGATGCTGCACGCGTCGCTCGAGCGGCACATGCGCGGCATCTGGAAGTTCAAGGCGCGCGCGGAAGTGGACGGCGCAGTGGCGGCGGAAGCCGACCTGATGTGCGCGGTCCGGCAGTCGGATAGCGACAGTCAGTAATTTCGTTGTCGATGCCGGCAGGCGGATGCCGCCGGCGCGAGAAGCGGCAGTGCGGCATGGCGGCTTCGAGACAACCCAACGGCAACAGTAGCGAGGACGCATGAGCAGGATTCATCCCACTGCGATCGTCGAGCCCGGTGCAACGATCGACGAAACGGTCGAAGTCGGACCCTATGCGATCGTCGGCGCTCACGTGACGATTGGCGCACGCACGACGATCGGTTCGCATAGCGTGATCGAAGGTCATACGACGATCGGCGAGGACAACCGCATCGGCCACTATGCATCGGTCGGCGGACGGCCGCAGGACATGAAGTACAAGGACGAGCCGACACGGCTCGAGATCGGCCACCGCAACACGATCCGCGAATTCACGACGATCCACACGGGCACCGTGCAGGACGGCGGCGTGACGACGCTCGGCGACGACAACTGGATCATGGCGTATGTGCACATCGGTCACGACTGTCACGTCGGCAGCAACGTGATCCTGTCGAGCAATGCGCAGATGGCCGGACACGTGACGATCGGCGATTTCGCGATCATCGGTGGCATGTCGGGCGTGCACCAGTTCGTGCGGATCGGCGCGCATTCAATGTTGGGGGGTGCCTCGGCGCTCGTGCAGGACGTCCCGCCGTTCGTGATCGCCGCGGGCAACAAGGCGGAGCCGCACGGCATCAACGTCGAAGGGCTGCGTCGCCGCGGTTTCTCGGCCGATGCGATCTCCGCGCTGCGCACGGCGTACCGCGTGCTGTACAAGAACGGCCTGTCGCTCGAAGAGGCGAAAGTGCAGTTGCGCGAACTCGCATCGGCAGGCGGTGACGGCGACGAAGCGGTGAAGGCGTTTGCCGACTTCGTCGAAGTCTCGCAACGCGGCATCATCCGCTAGGCGATGGCGCTGCAACCCGGTCCCTTTCGTTCTCCGCGGCTCGCCATGGTGGCCGGCGAGCCGTCCGGCGACCTGCTTGCGGCATCGCTGCTCGACGGGCTGGCCAGTCGCCTGCCCGACGGCACGCAGTACTACGGCATCGGCGGTCCGCGCATGGCTGCGGCGGGCTTCGACGCGCACTGGCCGCTGGAAAAGCTGACGGTGCGCGGCTATGTCGAGGTGCTCAAACATATTCCCGAAATTCTCGGCATCCGCAACGACCTGAAGCGCCAGTTGCTCGCCGAACCACCCGATGTGTTCATCGGCGTCGATGCACCCGATTTCAACTTCAGTCTCGAACACGCGCTGCGCGACGCGGGCATTCCGACCATTCATTTCGTTTGCCCGTCGATCTGGGCGTGGCGCGGCGGCCGGATCAAGAAGATCGCGAAAGCCGTCGACCACATGCTGTGCGTGTTTCCGTTCGAAACCGCGCTGCTCGAAAAGGCCGGTATTGCGGCGACCTACGTCGGTCATCCGCTCGCCGACGAAATCCCGCTCGAACCCGACACGGCCGGCGCGCGCCGCGCGCTCGGGCTGCCGGAAAGCGGACCGATAATCGCGGTGCTGCCGGGCAGCCGGCGTTCGGAAATCGATTTGATCGGGCCGACATTCTTCGCGGCGATGACGTTGATGCAGCAGCGCGAACCGGGTGTGCGCTTCGTGATGCCGGCTGCGACCCCGGCGCTGCGCGCGCAGTTGCAGCCGCTCGTCGATGCGCATCCGCAGCTTGCGCTAACGCTCACCGACGGCCAGTCGCAGCAGGCGATGACCGCGGCCGACGCGATTCTCGTCAAGAGCGGTACGGTCACGCTCGAAGCTGCGCTGCTGAAAAAACCGATGGTGATCTCATACAAGGTGCCCTGGTTGACCGGACAGATCATGCGCAGTCAGGGCTATCTGCCGTACGTCGGGCTGCCGAATATCCTGGCCGGACGCTTCGTGGTGCCGGAAATCCTGCAGCACTTCGCGACGCCTGAAGCACTCGCCGACGCGACGCTACAGCAGTTGCGCGACGAAACGAACCGGCGCACGCTGACGGAAATTTTCACGGAGATGCATCACGTGCTGAAGCAGAACACCGCGCAGCGTGCGGCAGAAGCGGTCGTGAACGTGCTCGGTGCGCGCGGGGTGTCGCGGTGACGGTTACCCGGCCTGCACGTCGGCGCGCTGCTGCGGCGGCCGCGGATCAGAGTGGGCTCGCCTTCGACTCGCCTGACGAGCTGGTTTGCGGGGTCGACGAAGCAGGGCGCGGACCGCTCGCCGGGCCGGTGGTTGCGGCGGCAGTGATCCTCGATCCACAGCATCGCATCCTCGGGCTCGACGATTCGAAGGTACTGAGCGCGAAAAAACGCGAAGAGTTGTACACCAAGATCGTCGAACACGCGCTGGCCTGGTGCGTCGCATCCGCCTCGGTCGAAGAAATCGATACGCTCAACATCCTGCACGCCACGATGCTTGCGATGAAGCGCGCGGTCGAAGGCCTGAAGATCGTGCCCACGCTTGCGAAGATCGATGGCAATCGCTGTCCGGTGCTGAGTGTGCGCAGCGAGGCGATTGTCGGCGGCGATGCGCTGGTGCCGAGCATTTCGGCGGCATCGATCCTGGCGAAGGTCACACGCGACCGCATGCTGCTCGAACTGCATCAGACCTTTCCGCACTACGGCTTCGATGCGCATGCCGGCTACGGCACGCCGCAGCATCTCGCGGCGCTGCGCGAGCATGGGCCGTGCGAGCATCATCGGCGCTCGTTTGCCCCGGTGCGTGAGGCGCATGTGCTCTTCGGCGGTCGTGTTGTCGCGCCGGTAGTGGCGCAGGCGCCCGACGAAGCTCCTTTCTGATCCCGCCGCCATCGGCGGCTTTTTCTATCTCTACCGTTTCCTACTGTTAGCGCTGCCTGTGAAAGCCATCACGTCGCGGGACAATCCGCTCTATAAACGTCTGAAGGCGCTGGCCGGTTCGACGCATCAGCAGCGCCGCAGCGGGCATGCGCTGCTCGAAGGGTTTCATCTCGCGAGTGCGTATCTCGACGTGGCCGGCCAGCCGGAAACCTGCATCGTGACCGAAGGCGCGCTGCATCACGTCGAAGCACAGGCGATCGTTGGGCGGATCGATGAACAGCGCGTCGTGACGCTGCCGGACGCGTTATTCGGGCAACTGTCGAATGTCGTGAACGGGGTAGGGATGCTGCTGCTGGTCGAGCGGCTCGTTGTACCGTTGCCCGAGCGTGTGACGCAGACTTGCCTCGTGCTCGACGGCGTGCAGGATGCGGGCAACGTCGGTTCGATCCTGCGCAGCGCGGCGGCGGCCGGCGTGCCGCACGTGTTCTGTGCGCCCGGTACCGCGTATGCGTGGTCGTCGAAGGTGTTGCGCTCGGGAATGGGCGCGCATTTCCTGCTGCAAATCCACGAAGACGTCGAGGCGCAGGCGTTGATCGAGCGGCTTGCAGTGCCTGCCGTGATGACCGATTCGCACGGTGCCGACGCGATCTATGACACGGACCTGTCAGGACCGCTTGTATGGGTGTTCGGCAATGAAGGGGCGGGTGTCTCGGCGCCGTGGCGCGATGCGCACACACGCCGCGTGACGATCCCTCAGCCAGGCGGTATGGAGTCGCTGAACGTTGCAGCGGCTGCCGCTATATGTCTGTTCGAGCAATGCAGGCAGCAGCGCGCTGCCTGAGTCGTCTTGGGCGCTAGTACGCCGGCTTGTCGAGCTTGATTTCCTGCAGGATCGTCGTCGCGATTTCCTCGATCGACTTATGCGTCGACGACAGCCACTTGACGCTCTCGCGTCGCATCATCCCCTCTGCCTCATTGATCTCGTAGCGACAGTTTTCGAGCGCCGCGTACTTGCTGCCGGGCCGGCGCTCGTTGCGGATTTCCGAAAGCCGCTGCGGATCGATCGATAACCCGAACATCTTCTGCCGATGCGCCAGCAACGGAGTGGGCAGTTTGCCGCGCTCGAAGTCTTCGGGAATCAGCGGGTAGTTTGCCGCCTTCACACCGTATTGCATCGCGAGGTACAGGCTCGTCGGCGTCTTGCCGCTGCGCGATACCCCGACGAGGATCACGTCCGCATCGGCGAGATTGCGGTTCGACTGGCCGTCGTCGTGTGCGAGCGAGAAATTGATCGCCTCGATGCGGTTCTTGTATTCCTCGGTGTCGGCGTTCTGGTGGCCGCGACCCATCGCGTGGCTCGACTTCAGTTCGAGTTCCTGTTCGAGCGGTTCGACGAAGGTCTGGAACATGTCGAGCACGAGCGCGTTCGAGCCTTTGACGATCTGGTTCGACGCGCTGTTGACGAGCGTTGTGAACACGATCGGCCGACGCCCTTCAACCTGACCCGCTTCGTTGATCTTCTCGAGCGTCGCATACGCTTTCTCCGTCGAATCGACGAAGGGCACGCGAACCAGACGGAATTTCTGGTCGAACTGGGAGAGGATCGAATGCGCGAAGGTTTCGGCAGTGATCCCGGTACCGTCGGAGACGATGAATACGGTGGGCGGCATCGGCGGGTGGAAAACGTAAATACGTGTAAGCACGCGGAATTTCGAGGCGCAATTCTCGTCCGACTGTCACATTTCAGGAGTCGGCACGGTAGAATAGCGGCAACTTGTTGGATAAGCAATTGCAGGCGAACCGCCGCCCATATTCGGCTAACCCCGTTCTTTTTGCCGGTAATTTGCGCGGTTTGCTTTCAAAAGCGTCGAAATTTCCGTTTCGTCGCGCAGTTGTCTCATGCGGCCTCATCTGGGCCGAAGAGCAAGGCGATTGCTTCTCCAACAGGTTGTGCAAGGCGCGTCGACCGCTTCTTATAAGCGCACGCGTTCAAGCCCACTTGCGCAACCGTGTATTTCTTCCACACTTAGGGGCTTGTATGACTAACGCTGTTAACGTCGCAAAGGATCAGGCGTATGTAATTCCGTTCGAGCAGTTGCGGATGACCGACGTGGAAATCGTCGGTGGCAAGAACGCGTCGCTTGGCGAGATGATCAGTCAACTCGCGCAAGCAGGCGTGCGCGTGCCGACCGGTTTCGCGACCACCGCACTTGCTTTCCGCGATTTCCTGCATCACAACACGCTGACCGAACGCATCGCCAAACGTCTCGAAACGCTCGATGTCGACGACGTGAAAGCGCTCGCCGAGGCGGGCAAGGAAATCCGTCAATGGATCGTCGACGCGCCGCTGCAACCGCGCCTCGAACAGGAGATCCGCGCCGGCTTCGTCACGCTCACGCAAAGCTCGCCCGAAGAACTGTCGTTCGCGGTCCGCTCGTCGGCCACGGCGGAAGATCTGCCGGACGCTTCGTTTGCCGGTCAGCAGGAGAGCTACCTGAACGTGGTCGGTATCGAAGACGTGCTCGACCGCATGAAGCACGTGTTCGCGTCGCTGTACAACGACCGCGCGATTTCCTACCGCGTCCACAAGGGCTTCACGCACGCTGAAGTCGCGCTGTCGGCGGGTGTGCAGCGGATGGTCCGGTCGGACGTGGGTGCTGCCGGCGTGATGTTCACGCTCGACACCGAGTCCGGCTTCAAGGACGCCGTGTTCATCACGTCGAGCTACGGTCTTGGCGAGACGGTCGTGCAGGGTGCCGTGAATCCGGACGAGTTCTACGTCTTCAAGACCACGCTCGCGCAAGGCAAGTACCCGATCATCCGCCGCTCGATCGGCTCGAAGCTGATCAAGATGGAATTCACGAAGGCCGGCGAAGCGGGCCGCGTGAAGACCGTCGATGTCGCGCACGAACAGCGCAACCGCTTTTCGATCACCGACGAAGACGTGATCGAACTCGCGAAGTACGCGGTGATCATCGAGCAGCACTACCAGCGCCCGATGGATATCGAGTGGGGCAAGGACGGCCGCGACGGCAAGATTTTCATCCTGCAGGCGCGTCCTGAAACGGTGAAGAGCCAGGCCGCAGGCAAGGCCGAACAGCGCTTCAAGCTGAAAGGCCAGTCGCAGGTGATCGTCACCGGCCGCGCGATCGGCCAGAAGATCGGCGCAGGCCCCGTGCGCGTAATTCACGATCCGTCGGAGATGGAGCGTGTGCAACCCGGCGACGTGCTGGTCGCGGACATGACCGACCCGAACTGGGAGCCGGTCATGAAGCGCGCATCGGCGATCGTCACGAATCGCGGCGGGCGCACCTGCCACGCGGCGATCATCGCGCGCGAACTGGGTGTGCCGGCGGTGGTCGGTTGCGGCGATGCGACGGATTTGCTGAAGGACGGCGCGCTCGTCACCGTGTCGTGCGCCGAAGGCGATGAAGGCAAGATTTACGACGGCCTGCTCGAAACCGAAGTCACCGAAATTCAGCGCGGCGAACTGCCGCCGATCCCGGTGAAGATCATGATGAACGTCGGCAATCCGCAACTCGCGTTCGACTTCTCGCACCTGCCTAACGCAGGCGTCGGTCTCGCGCGGCTCGAGTTCATCATCAACAACAACATCGGCGTTCACCCGAAGGCGATTCTCGAGTATCCACACATCGATCAAGACCTGAAGAAGGCGGTCGAAAGCGTCGCGCGCGGTCACGCATCGCCGCGTGCGTTCTATGTCGACAAGCTGACCGAAGGCATCGCGACGATCGCGGCGGCGTTCTATCCGAAGCCGGTTATCGTGCGTCTGTCGGACTTCAAGTCGAACGAGTACAAGAAGCTGATCGGCGGTTCGCGTTACGAGCCGGACGAAGAAAATCCGATGCTCGGCTTCCGCGGCGCATCGCGTTACATCGCCGAAGACTTCGCCGAAGCGTTCCACATGGAATGCATCGCGCTGAAGAAAGTGCGCGAGGAAATGGGCCTCGACAACGTCGAGATCATGGTGCCTTTCGTGCGGACGCTGAAGCAGGCGGAACGCGTGGTTGGCCTGCTCGAGAAGTTCGGGCTGAAGCGCGGCGAGAAGGGCCTGCGCCTGATCATGATGTGCGAAGTGCCGTCGAACGCGATTCTTGCCGAAGAATTCCTGCAATTCTTCGACGGTTTCTCGATCGGTTCGAACGACCTGACGCAGCTGACGCTGGGCCTCGATCGCGACTCCGGCATGGAACTGCTGGCCGTCGATTTCGACGAACGCGACCCGGCCGTCAAGTTCATGCTCAAGCGTGCGATCGAAACCTGTCTGCGGCTGAACAAGTATGTCGGCATCTGTGGCCAGGGCCCGTCGGATCATCCGGACTTCGCGCAATGGCTGACCGACGAAGGCATCGCTTCGATCTCGCTGAATCCCGATACCATTATCGAGACCTGGCAGGCGCTGGCGAAGTCGAGTGCACGCTGAGTACGATCAGGTGACGAACTGTACGCGGCAAGATGTCGCGTACGGCGACGAGCAGTGAGACGTCGCCATTCACGACCGCAAAATAAGATACGGTTCGTGCTATAAACACCCCGGTAGAGCCGGGGTGTTTTGTTTTGGGAGACCGATGTGGAGATAGGCGCACTGTGGTGGTGGGGCGCAGCGGGCGCGCTCCTCGTGCTGGAGTTGTTGAGCGGCACGTTCTATCTGTTGATGATCGCGTTGGGTTGCGTGGCCGGGGGGCTGGCGCATTGGGCCGGCGTTGCACCGCACTGGCAGTTCGCCTGCGGGGCGGTGGTGGCGCTGGTCGCGGTGATCCTCTTGCGTCGCTCGCGTTTCGGCGGTCGACGTGCACGTATCGATGCTGCTTCGGATCGGGATGTGAATCTCGACATCGGTGCCACGGTAACGGTCACCGAGTGGCATGACCGCCGGGCGCGCACGAATTACCGCGGTGCGCAATGGGACGTCGAGCTTGCCCCAGGCGAGCCCGAAGACGCGCGGCTCTACGAGATCACCGCACTGCAAGGCAGCCGTCTGATCGTAGCGGCGAGAAAGCAGCCCGAACAGGTGTGATAGCAAGATTCGCCGGTGCAGCCGCGGCTTGCTGGCGAACCATTATTCGAACTACTGAGGTACAGCCATGAATTTGACCATCATTGGGGTAATCCTGCTGCTCATCGTCTTCACGCTCATCGCGAAGACCGTCAAGATCGTGCCGCAGCAGCATGCATGGGTCCTCGAGCGGGTCGGCCGCTATCACGGCACTCTGACGCCGGGTCTGAACATCGTGTTGCCGTTCATCGACCGGATCGCCTACAAGCACGTGCTCAAGGAGATTCCACTCGAAGTGCCGAGCCAGGTTTGTATCACACGCGACAACACGCAGCTGCAGGTGGATGGCGTGCTGTACTTCCAGGTCACCGATGCGATGAAGGCGTCGTACGGATCGAGCAACTTCGTGTTCGCGATTACGCAGCTGTCGCAGACCACGCTGCGCTCGGTAATCGGCAAGCTCGAACTCGACAAGACTTTCGAGGAACGCGATTTCATCAATCACAGCATCGTGTCGTCGCTGGACCAGGCGGCGGCGAACTGGGGCGTCAAGGTGTTGCGCTACGAGATCAAGGACCTGACGCCGCCGAAGGAAATTCTCCACGCGATGCAGGCACAGATCACCGCCGAGCGTGAAAAACGTGCACTGATTGCGGCATCGGAAGGGCGCAAGCAGGAGCAGATCAATATCGCATCGGGCGGCCGGGAAGCGTCGATCCAGAAGTCCGAGGGCGAACGGCAGGCCGCGATCAATCAGGCCCAGGGCCAGGCGTCGGCCATTCTGGCAGTCGCCGAGGCGAACGCACAGGCGATCCAGAAAATTGCCGCAGCGATCCAGTCGCAGGGCGGGATGGAAGCAGTGAACCTGAAGGTTGCCGAGCAGTACGTCAATGCGTTCGGCAATCTGGCGAAGCAGGGCAATACGCTGATCGTCCCCGGCAATCTCGCGGACATGAGCACGATGATCGCGTCGGCGCTGACCATCGTGAACAAGGGCAAGAGCACGGACGTGCGGTAACTGGATAAGCGGTTAAGCGGCTACGATTTAACCGATAGAAAGACAACGGGCCCGCATCTGCAGGCCCGTTTCATGATGGATGGTTGTGCGGCCATAACCGCAACCGTGCCGCAGTGCGGCCGGCGGCAGCCCCTCACGTCGGATTGCGCATCAGTCGCGCCCGTTCGCGTTCCCAGTCGCGCTTTTTCTCGGTATCGCGCTTGTCGTGCGTCTTCTTGCCCTTCGCCAGACCGACTTCGCACTTCACACGGCCGCCCTTGTAGTGGAAGTTCAGCGGCACGAGCGTGTAGCCGCGCTGCTCGACCTTGCCGATCAGCTTGCTGATTTCTTCCGCATGCAGCAGCAGCTTGCGGGTGCGGACCGGGTCAGGGTGGATGTGCGTCGACGCTTCCGGCAATGGGCTGATGTGTGCGCCGATCAGGAACAGCTCGCCGTTGCGGATCACCACGTAGCCTTCCCGGATCTGGCCGCGCCCGGCGCGCAGCGCCTTGACCTCCCATCCCTCGAGCACGAGCCCTGCTTCGTAGCGGTCTTCGATGAAGTAATCGAAGAAGGCTTTTCTGTTGTCAATGATGCTCATTAATGGAAAGTGCCCAACTCGTTTAAAATTACGATTTTAGCAAAGCGGAGCCCGGAAAGGCCCGCCGCGCCAGCCCACCTCGCCGCGTGCTGTTCAATTTATGGCAGATGTCCAGAAAACCGTGTTGATTCGCCATTCGGCGGAACAGATGTTCGACCTCGTCACCGACGTTGCCGACTACCCCAATTTCCTTCCCTGGTGCGGCGGTGTCGACATTCGCCGCCAGGACGAGGGCGGCATGGAGGCGAGGATCGATATCAACTTCAAGGGCATCAAGCAGCATTTCGCGACCCGCAACACCCAGCAGCGGCCTACGCGGATCGATATGGAGTTCACCGACGGGCCGTTTCGCAAGTTTACCGGCTACTGGCGTTTTACACCGTTACGCGCCGACGCGTGCAAGATCGAGTTTGCGCTGCACTACGAATTCGCGAACATCATCCTCGAAAAGATCATCGGCCCGGTATTCAGCCACATCGCGAACACGTTCGTCGAGTCTTTCGTGAAACGGGCCGACCAGCGGTACGGCAAGTCATGAGTACGTTGCTGTCGGTCGAGGTTTGCTACGCGCTGCCGCAGGCGCAGACGCTCGTGCCACTTAGCCTGCCTGCCGGTTCGACGCTCGAGCAGGCGATTGTCGCGAGCGGCCTGCTACAGCGGCATCCCGAGATCGATCTGACGAAGCAGAAGGTCGGTGTGTTCGGCAAACTGAAGCCGCTCGATGCCGTGCTGGCCGATCGCGACCGTGTCGAGATCTACCGGCCGCTCACCGTCGATCCGAAGACCGCACGGCAGCGGCGCGTCGAGAAAACACGTCGCGAAGGGTCGATCGAAGGGCGCAAGTGGTTGTCGAAGGATTCGCGTTAGGGGTTCGTGGCTGATCACGCAGGCGGCACCCCGGATTCAGTGGGCCTGCGCCTGAGCTTTGTCCTCAATCGAGGGCCCATGCGAGCCGCTCCCCGCATGCTGGCGCACCGACCAGCTCACACCCGCCACCAGCAGAACGATTGCAGCCGCTTCCAGCGGCCGTGGCAGCCGGTGGTCGTAGATAAACGCGTAGAGCAGGGCAAACAGCGTCTCGAAGACGATCAATTGGCCGGATAGTGTCAACGGGAGCCGTTTCGACGCTGCATTCCAGAGCCCGTTACCGAGCCACGACGCGCCGATGGCGAGGCCCAGGTTGAGCAGCCAGAACAGGTGCCAGCGATCGGTTGCGAGTGGCACCTGGGCACTGCTGGACGGCAGCACGGCGATTACCAGCCATAACCCCGCGCCGAGCGCGCCGGTGACCACACCCCACAGCACTGACCACTCGTTGCCGCTGAAATGCTCGAGACGCCTCAGGTAGCGTGCGTTTTCGCCTGCAAACCAGGTCCAGCATGCGAGTGCGCCGGTCGCGCAGGCAAGCCCGGCGAGTTTGGCGCCGAGCCCCGTGCTGCCGGCCTGCGCGGCCGTGAAGACATCGACGTTGATGCACGCGATGCCTGCCACGACTACGGCCAGTGGCAGCGCGAGCCGCGCGAGCGGCACGGCGCCGCGGTCGTGCCGCCCCAGCAGCGTGACGGTAACCGGCAGCACACCGACGATCAGCGAGGCCGGCGCAATGCCGACCAGATGCACGGCGCCCGTCAGCAGGATGTAGTAGAGCAGGTTGCCGATCAGCGCGAGCTTGATCAGAGCGATCAGGTCTGCGCGGGTCAGACGACGCAGCAGCGAGCGTGCCGCGGGCAGCGCGGCGACCAGCGACACGATGCCGTACATCGTGTAACGCCCTGCGCTCAGCAGTAGCGGCGAAAAATCGGCGAGCAGCCGCGGCACCAGAAAAACCATGCCCCATAACGCTCCGGCCAACACGCCGTAGGCGACTCCGCGCTGCATTGACTGCTCCGACATAACCCGGCCGATAAGGAAAAACGATGGGGTGCAGGTTAGCGGCATGGGCGGGAGGGGTCTTGTTCAATCCTGCACTGCGACGATTTCGCCTTGTCCCCGGGTTTTTCGTGGCGGGTCGTCGACAGCCGGAAGCGCCGCCCTGTGCCCGAACGCGCAAACGAAACCCGATCGAACCGGCCGCGAACGGAGAAGCGAAATCGGAGCGTTGCGCACGAGCAAAAAAAGCCGGGAAAATCGCTAAGCTGCTGTTCGTGCAGTGAAAACCAGGGAGGTATCGCGTATAATCCACTTTTGCGCCTATAGGATTTGCCATGCGTCTGATCCAAAAAGCACTCACGTTCGATGACGTGCTCCTCGTCCCGGCCTTCTCCGATGTTCTGCCGCGCGACACCAGCCTCAAAACCCGGCTGACCCGCAACATCTCCCTGAATATGCCGCTGGTATCTGCCGCCATGGATACGGTCACCGAAGCCCGTCTTGCCATTGCAATGGCGCAAATGGGCGGCGTCGGCATCATCCACAAGAATCTGACACCCTCCGAGCAGGCTCGCGAAGTGGCGAAGGTGAAGCGCTTCGAATCGGGTGTCGTGCGCGATCCGATCACCGTGCCGCCGCAAATGAAGGTGCGCGACGTGATTGCACTGTCGCAGCAGCATGGCATCTCGGGCTTCCCGGTCGTGGAAGGCGCGCAACTCATCGGTATCGTCACCAACCGCGATCTGCGTTTCGAAACCCGCCTCGACGAGCCGGTCCGCACGATCATGACGCCGCGCGATCGCCTCGTTACCGTGAAAGAAGGCACGCCGCTCGCCGAAGCGAAAGCGCTGATGCATAGCCACCGGCTCGAACGCGTGCTGGTCATCAACGACGCATTCGAACTGCGCGGCCTGATGACCGTCAAGGACATCACCAAACAGACCGAACACCCGGACGCCTGTAAGGACGAACATGGCAAGCTGCGCGCGGGCGCGGCAGTCGGTGTCGGTGAAGACAACGAAGAGCGCGTGTCGCTGCTCGTGCAGGCCGGTGTGGACGTGATCGTCGTCGATACCGCGCATGGACATAGCAAGGGCGTGCTCGAGCGCGTTCGCTGGGTGAAGAAGAATTTCCCGCATGTGGAAGTGATCGGCGGCAACATCGCGACTGCCGACGCAGCCAAGGCGCTCGTCGAATACGGCGCGGACGGCGTGAAGGTCGGTATCGGCCCGGGCTCGATCTGCACGACGCGGATCGTTGCCGGTGTGGGCGTTCCGCAGATCAGCGCGATTGCCAACGTGTCCGAAGCGCTGAAGGGTTCGGGCGTGCCGGTCGTCGCGGACGGCGGCGTGCGTTTCTCGGGCGATGTCAGCAAGGCACTCGCGGCGGGCGCGAACTCGGTGATGATGGGCAGCATGTTCGCAGGCACCGAAGAGTCGCCCGGCGACGTGTTCCTGTATCAGGGCCGTCAGTACAAGTCGTATCGCGGCATGGGATCGGTTGGCGCGATGAAGGACGGCGCCGCGGATCGCTACTTCCAGGACAACTCGGCCAACATCGACAAGCTTGTGCCGGAAGGTATCGAAGGCCGCGTTGCGTACAAGGGTTCGGTTGGCGCGATCCTGTTCCAACTGATCGGCGGCGTGCGCGCGAGCATGGGTTACTGCGGTTGCCGCACGATCGACGAGTTGCACGACAAGGCCGAGTTTGTCCAGATCACCGCGGCCGGCATGCGCGAGTCGCACGTGCACGACGTGCAGATCACGAAGGAAGCGCCCAACTACCACGTGGACTAACCGCCGATGAAAGCCTTGCTGCGCGTTGTACTGATCGTCGATGCCCTGTTGCTGCTCGCGTTCGGGTTGCTCTTCCTGCTCACGCCATGGGCGTCGCTGTACAACGCGATGCAACTGGTCCAGGTGCAGCCCGCGCTGATTGGGCAGGCGTTCGGTATCGCGCTGATCGGCCTCGCGTGGCTGGCGCTGCATGCTTCCATCGATGGTGCGCTCACTACTACGGCGGCACGTGTCATCGGGCATGTGAACTGGCTTACCGGTGTGTTGATGCTGGTCTGGCTGCTCGGTTTGCGTACGCCGTCGTTGACGGGCTTTGGGCAACTGGTTTCGGTGCTTGCTGGAGCGGTGCTGCTGATTATCGGGCTTGGCGGTGTGCGACTGGCGGGTGCCGTGCGGCGACGTGACCGCACACGGGGCGCTGAAACGGCGGCTGCGGCGCGCGCCGACAAGCAGGCCGCGAAAGCGCGCAGTACCGATCGCTCGGGTTCAGGCTATGGCACGCAACCTGCCGCCGAACCTGCTTTGCCGGTGGCTTCGACCGCTCCCGCAGCAGGCCAGCGTGTTGAACCGGATCTCGCTGCCGCATCGCGGCCCAGCGTGTATTCCAGTACCGGCGCCAGTACTGGCGGCGAAGCCGGCACGAGCGGCACGCGCGATGCAACCGCCGAGGCGGCTAGCCCGCCGCGGCCTCCGTTCCATGGCTGACGCGCGCTGCCCGATACCGTTCGCTAAAGCTCCCGTATTCCGTCTGCGCGCGCCGTTTGCATCACTGCGTGTGCCGTCCACTCCCGGTGCGCAGACCACCACACACATTGCCGGTTCGCAGCCGGCATCCAGATTAACGCCGCGCGCTGCGCGGCTTTCCGTATCCCCTCACTCTTATTTCGTCCGCTGCCATGCATGACAAGATCCTGATCCTCGACTTCGGCTCGCAAGTCACCCAACTGATCGCGCGTCGCATCCGCGAAGCGCATGTGTATTCGGAGATTCATCCGTACGACGTCGACGACGCGTTCATCCGCGAATTCAAGCCGAAGGGCGTGATTCTCTCGGGCGGCCCGAGTTCGGTCACCGACACCGATACGCCGCGTGCACCGCAAGCAGTGTTCGAACTGGGCGTGCCGGTGCTCGGCATTTGCTACGGCATGCAGACGATGGCCGAACAGCTCGGCGGCAAGGTCGATAACGGCCATCTGCGCGAATTCGGCTATGCGGAAGTGCGAGCTCGCAATCACACGAGTTTTCTCGACGGCATCGAGGATTTCCGTACGGCGGAAGGCCACGGCATGCTGAAAGTGTGGATGAGCCACGGCGACAAGGTGCTCGACATGCCGCCGGGCTTCCAGCTGATGGCCTCCACCGAGTCGTGTCCGATCGCGGCGATGGCCGACGAGACCCGTCATTTCTACGGCGTGCAATGGCACCCGGAAGTCACCCACACGGCGCAGGGCCGCGCGATGCTCGAACGCTTCGTGCTGAAGATCTGCGCTGCGCAACCCGACTGGGAGATGGGCCACTACGTCGACGAGGCGGTCGCGAAGATTCGAGAACAGGTCGGCAGCGAGCACGTCATTCTCGGGCTGTCGGGTGGCGTGGATTCGTCGGTGGCGGCGGCGCTGCTGCATCGCGCGATCGGCGACCAGCTCACGTGCGTATTTGTCGATCACGGATTGCTGCGTCTGAACGAAGCCGAGCAGGTGATGGCGACTTTCGCCGACCATCTCGGCGTGAAAGTGATTCATGTCGATGCGAGCGGACCGTTTCTGTCGAAGCTCGCTGGCGTTACCGACCCGGAAGCGAAGCGCAAGATCATCGGTGCTGAATTCGTCGAAGTGTTCCAGGCGGAAGCCGGCAAGCTGACCGACGCGAAGTGGCTCGCGCAGGGCACGATCTACCCGGACGTGATCGAATCGGCGGGTAAGGGCAAGAAGGCAACGCAGACGATCAAGAGCCATCACAACGTCGGTGGTTTGCCTGAGACGTTGAACCTGAAGCTGCTCGAGCCGCTGCGCGAACTGTTCAAGGATGAAGTGCGTGAACTGGGCGTGAAGCTCGGTCTGCCGCCGGAGATGGTGTATCGCCATCCGTTCCCGGGGCCGGGTCTCGGTGTGCGGATTCTTGGTGAAGTGAAGCGTGAATTTGCGGATCTGCTGCGTCGTGCCGACGCGATTTTTATCGAAACGTTGCGTACGACCATCGATGAAGCGACCGGCAAGTCGTGGTACGAATTGACGAGCCAGGCGTTTGCGGTTTTCTTGCCCGTGAAGAGCGTCGGCGTGATGGGCGATGGGCGGACTTATGAATATGTCGTCGCGCTGCGTGCGGTGCAGACGCTCGATTTCATGACCGCGCAGTGGGCGCATCTGCCGCATGAACTGCTGGGGCGGGTGTCGAACCGGATTATTAATGAGGTTCGGGGGATTAATCGGGTGGTGTACGACATTTCGGGGAAGCCGCCGGCGACGATTGAGTGGGAGTGAGGGGCGAGAAATCCGCATATAAGTCAATATTCGTGCGGGTTTGTGGACAGGCACACGTCTTTTGACGGGTGACGGCATTTGCCTCTTTCAGGAGAGCGCAGATCAATTTGGGACTGTTGAAACCGTTTTTAGGGAATTTTTGAACGGATTCAGCCTTTGCTCCTTGACTTCGGTCCATCAAAAAAGAATACTGAAACCGTTCCTATGTGAATTCCGGATGGTTTCGGTATGCCTCGTCCACTTCAATTGAATCAGACCGCCCCGTTCGCTGTGAAGGACGGGGCCCAACGCATCGGCGAGCGGCTGGCGACGGCTCGCAAACGCCGCCGGCTGACCCTGCGCGAGCTGGCCGCCAAGGCGGGCATCAGTTACGACACCGCGCGCGCTGTGGAGTCGGGTAACCTGCAAACCGGCCTCGGGGCCTACCTGGCCATGCTGTGGGCGATGGGTCTGGAATCTGAGATCCAGGCGTTTGCCGACTCTGAGCGCGACGAGGAAGGCAAGCAACTGGAGCTCACGCGCTTGCCGCAGCGGATTCGCCATCGCAAGGAGCAATTCGATGGCGACTTCTGACCAGCGCGCCTACGTTTACCTCCAGCTACCGCAGTCAATGGAGGTCGTGACGGCGGGGTTCTACGAGCTGGACTTCCCGCAAGGGGTGCCTACAGGGTCGTTTGTCTACAACCCGGCTTACCTGCAGCGCGCCGATGCTGTCCCGCTGGATCCGTATGAACTGCCCTTGGCGCCGCGCCGCGTGCAGACGGTGAAACTCAAGGGCATCTTCGGCCCTTTGCGCGATGCGTCACCCGACGCCTGGGGTCGCCGCATCATCGAAAAGCACACCGAACGCACTGATCTCACCGAGGTCGACTACCTGCTGCACTCGCCGGAAGACCGCGCAGGGGCCCTGTCCTTCGGGCGTGACAAGGTACCCCCTGCGCCGATCCGCAAGTTCAATCAGGTCGTCCAGCTGGAGGCCTTGCTCACAGCGGCCGAGCAGTTCATGGAAGACGATGCTGCAGGCAAACCGGATGTGCCGGAGCAGATGTTCGAACTCCTGCAACCCGGCACCTCGATGGGCGGAGCACGGCCGAAGAACGTGGTCGAAGATACCGAGGGCCTATGGCTCGCCAAGTTTCCGGACAGGAGCGACAGGTGGAACAATGCGCGTGTCGAAGGTGCGATGCTCACGCTGGCACAGGAGTGCGGCCTGCGCGTTGCCAGGCACCGCATCGAAAACGTCGCCGGCAAGGCCGTGCTGCTCGTGCAGCGCTTCGACCGCACGCTTACCGCTGATGGGTACTTGCGCCATCGCATGATCAGTGGCCTGACCGCGCTAGGCGCCGAAGACTCGCATGGAGACCGGGCCAGGTGGTCGTACCTGGTGCTCGCCGATGAGCTGCGGCGGCGAAGTGCACGCCCAGCCCAGGATCTTGAAGAGTTGTTCCGGCGTATGGTGTTCAACGCGCTCATCTCCAACACCGACGACCATCCCCGCAACCATGCATTGATCGCGCCGACGGACAAGTGGGAGCTGTCGCCGGCATACGACCTGACGCCCAACCCGCTGACCAGCATCGAGAAGCGCGACCTTGCGATGACCTGCGGGATCTACAACCGCTATGCAAACCGTACCAATCTGCTCTCGCAACATGGGCAGTTCAAACTCTCACTCGAACGCGCGAGAGCGATCGTCGACCAGATTCAGCAGGTTGTGATTGCACGATGGCATGCAATCCTGCGCCAGCAGGGTGTGACTCCTGCGGAGTGCGACAAGCTGAACGGTGCATTCAACTACCCGGGCTTCGAGTTGGACCCTGCGGTGGTGCTGGCGGGTCAGTAGGCGTGTCGGTGGACTTTGGTGGCGCGCTGTGAAGTTATTTAAAACCTGTGCGAGGCAGGCCATAGTCCTGGCTTGCACAGGTTTTCGCTTCTAGCCCGAACGCGTACTCTCACACTTCCTTTCAGCCTCATCTCTCCAGCCTGGGTCGATACGATCATGCTGGACGAACCACTCCTTGAAATCGACATAGCCCCAGGTGCACGGGTCCGCTTGCTTCGAAGTGCTCCTGTCGTGCTTGGCGTGGCGCTCATACGATTCAAGCTGGGGCCAGTCGGCGCCATGCAGTACCAGCGCGACTTTTGCCGCGAGCGTGCCAAGTACGGGGCCATCCGAGGACCACTCCAGCGCCTTGCTGGACCCGAGATCCATCAATCAGATGCGAGTTGATGCGCGCAGGTAGTCCTTGCGCTTCTTGCAGGAGAGGACGCACGTCGTCGCCGCGCGCGGCGAGAGCACGCTCAAGCCACCCCTGGCTCTGTTCGATCAGAGCCTTCGACGTCGCGTTCAGTTCTTTTGTGCGGCGGATAAAGGAATTATCGTCGTCCGGGTTCTTGCCAACTTGCTGCGCTTGAAGAAAAACATTCATCCGCTTCAAGATCTCTTCAACCGTCACCGACAGCGTGGTTTGCGGAATATTCACGATATAACCAGACATGCGGCGATTCAGTTTCAACACACCGCGCGCGACGGGACCGCACCTTGCCAGATACTTGTCAGGATCGCGCAGCGACACACCAAGAAACGTGTGCCGGGAATTGCGAAAATCTTGCTGAACGACTTTGGCATCCACGATATCGGACCATGGAATAAACCCTAACGCTATGGCTGATGCCCGATCGGTGAGTCCGTCGCTATCGACTACGACGGCGGCCTTCTTCCGTATCAGGCGGGATAACGCGAACCATGCGCAAAGGCCGAAAAAAAGGACGCCCGCCACCGCAAAGATTATTGCGCGGGTGCTCATCGCATCTCGCGAAAATACGATCGACGTGAGACACACTATGACGAAGAGACTCGAGGCGAGCAGCATGGCGACGAGGCGGATTCGACTTTGGTAAGCAACCAGAGGTCCCAACAGATTCTCCCGGACGTGTCTTCATCGTTGACGAATATACACTCGGGCCAGAGTTATACCAGAACAAGCGATACCGGGCGGGCGGATAACTTTGGAAGCGGACGTATCTATATGCCGGGCCCGGCTAGATCCGCAATATCGAAGTCGCGATCAACGGAACCGGCTCGCGATATGTTCGGGAATGTTCTCCGGCGTGACGACAACGACCGATGAAGATTGCGACACAGCTGATCCAGGCAGAAGTTTCTGGAAATGCGTGATGTGCTGGCACGCCGAGCGCATGTCCTGACGTAGATCGTGATGAAGAATCGCTTGAAGCTTGCCCTCGCGCAGCAGTTGCACATTGTCCCGATCGAGATCGTGTCCGATGAAGCAAACCGGAGATTGCCGTTGGGCTTCGAGTGCTCGAAGAATAGCGATATTTCCTCCCCCCATGGAGTAGACCGCGGCAACGTGAGTCCCGGTGGCGAGCACATTGAGGACGCGCTTTTCCGTGGGCGTGTCGAGGCCGTGTCCACCACTGGCATCGATCAACGTGAGCTGGGGGTAGCGTGTTCTCAGGGCGCGGCGAAAGCTGATTTCGCGTTCTTCTTCACCCCTGAACCGTTCATCGCTCATGGTGATCAGGATGTGGCTGGCTCTTGGGCCCAACCACTGCGCGACTAGATAAGCGGCGGTGGCGCCGGCGACCCGGTTGTCCAGCCCCGCATAAGCGACGCGCCCGGACAGCGGAATGTCGGTGAAGATCGTGATGACCGGAATGCCGCGCTGTTTCAGGTCGCCGATTGCTTCTGCAATCTCGGGAACATCGCGCGCTTTCAGGAGGACTCCATGGCTTCCCCGACGTCCAATCGACTGAAGTGCATCGACGACTTCAGCCGTTGTCATCGTTTCGCGCATCAGGAAACGCGGACGAATGACAACAGGGTGCATCCCGGGTAGTTCGGCTTCGAGTGCCTCCTTGATCTCGTCGGCAAAGCGCGCCGGAGCTTCGACGACGACGTCGATCATGAGCTTGCGTCCCGCGGTGGCCAGTTGCAACTCCTGCTTTTCGAGCTCCTTGATGGCCTGTTCGACGCGTTTGCGCGTGTGGTCGCGGACATGGATGCGTCCATTGAGCACGCGGTCGACTGTCGCCACCCCGACGCCGGCCTGCAGGGCGATCTCCTTGATAAGAAAGCGGTGCGCCATCTTATGTTTCCCCGGCAATTGCAAACTGCCGCTGCCGCGTCACCGGAACGCGACCAGCACCTGTATTCCGCTGTCGGCGAACGCCTTGACGTGCTTCTTCGGCGCATCCTTTTCGACGATGATCGTTGCGATGGCGTCTACAGAAGCGACGTTGTGCGTAGCCACGCTAATCATCTTCTCCTTGATCACTGCTATCGCGATCGCGCCGCTTCTTGCAAGCACCGCGCGTTTGAATGACGCGTCCTCCAGACTGAAGGCGGTCAAGCCTTCTTGCGGATCGATTGCGCAAGCGCCGAGAAATGCAAGATCGAACGTCAACCTTTGGATCGCCTCGACTGCAAGAACGCCCACGGTACCGCCAATCGCCTTGTCGATCTGACCACCCAGCGCGATCAAGGTCACATTGTCCTTCTCTAGAAGAGCAGACGCGATAACCGGAGAATTGGTGACAACGGTGAGGTTGAGATTCGCTGGAATGGCGCGCGCGATAGACAGGTTGGTGCTGCCGGTATCGAGAAAAATGCACTGGTTGTCAGCGAGCAAAGAGACTGCCGCAACAGCGAGCGCGTCTTTTCGCTCAGGCTCCCGTTCCATTCGATGCTGCAGGTTCCCGCCATTGGGTGGAATCGCGACTGCGCCTCCGTACACCCGCTTGCAAGCGCCTGCTTTTGCGAGGTCGGTCAGATCGCGCCGGATAGTGTGTTCGGATACTTCAAATTCTGCTGCCAGATCGGCGGCAAATACTTTGCCTTTCGACGCGAGCAATGAGCGTATATGACGTTGGCGCTCGTCTGGAAGGGCTTCGTAAGTGAGCATCGTGGATTCCGATGAATGACCCGTAGTGAGCAATAACGAGCATTGTAGGGCAGAAGAACGAGACCATCTAAGACGCGCTAACAAGACCCGTTACAGACTGGAGTCGCTCGACTCCGCGTCGATATCGAAGGCGGCTGGGGATTCTACGTTGTGAAAGAGCCTCGCTAGCAGCTCACGCAACATTTCGGCCTCTGCCGTGCTAAAGCAGTTCAATGCGACGGTCTCATAACGCTGCGCGAGCGGAACGATTTCACTCGTCAGATCGGCGCCTTTCCTTGTCAGCGCGAGTTGCACGGCGCGGCCATCGTCACTGCTCTTCTCTCGGGAAACGAGCCCTTGTTCAATCAGCCTGTCCACGATGCGTGAGAGTGCTGACTGATCGACACACGCCCGCGGGACCAGTTCGGAGAGTCGCTGATGAGGCATATGACCGAGCGACGCACACACGCGCCATTCGCTCAGGCTCAGACCGTATGGCTTGAGCGCTCTCGAGAAAGCGTTGCCCATCCGGCTTCCTGCGCGCGCCACGAGGTACGGTACGGCTCGCTCCAGGTCATGATCGACCTCGATCTGCGAAGGACGCTGCTTTTTCATTTCCTGGCTACCTCCACGAAATACATGCGTATGCAAGTATACGTCAATGTTCTGTGGATCGGATAGCTCCGTGATAGGGCATGCCGCGCGGGAAATTAGCCATATTTCGCATCCGTGTGAGCGGGTATACCCTGGTGCATATATATGAAAGTTCAAGTATAAACTTAGCCTCAGATTGAATGATTTTTCATGTATATGGGTGGTGAAAATAAAAACACCCCATGAATCAGGCGATATTCATACATTTAGGAACGCATAGGAAGCGGCATGGAAACAAATGGATTGAAGGTCAATACATCAGGCTCCGACACCTCCCTGGCTGCTGCACGGGTTCTGCTCGCCATTCTCTTTCTGGTTAGCGGGGTCCTGAAAGTGATCGGGTTCGACGGGATGGTGCGCTATGCAACGATCAAACATCTGCCATTTCCCACGCTCAGCATTCTGGTGGCAATGGCGATCGAAATCGGATGTGGAAGTCTCCTGGCGGTGGGTTACAAGACTCGCTGGGCAGCGCTGGTATTGATCATTTTTACGCTTCCGACGTCATTCATCTTCCATCCGTTCTGGAGCGTTGACGCGAAGCAGTTCGATGATCAGCTCTATAACTTTCTGAAGAACATATCGATCATCGGCGGCCTTCTTTATGTGGTTGTGGTGGGCCCCGGCGCGGTTTCACTCGATGCGAGGCTGAAGAATGGTTGAAGAGGCTGATGCAGGGAAGGAGGTCGTGTAGAGCCGTAGATCGCAGTACACGAATCGTAGCTAAATCGGAGCAAGAAAATGAAAAATCTGTCCATAAGCGTGTGTCTGTCGTTCGTCCTGATGTCAGCCGGACTCACCCAAAGCTTCGCCGCGGACTACGTCAGCGGTCCATTCGAGAAAAGCCGTGCGTACTCGACAGCCGTTGTCACTGATGGTGGTCACATGGTTTTTCTGGCGGGGGAAGGCGGAAACCGGGATGCGAACGGGAAGGACATATCGAACGATCTGGATGCCCAGATCGAACTGATTTTCTCGAACTTCTCGAAGACGCTCAAGAAAGTAGGCGGTACGAACGCCGATATCACGACGATGACTGTCTTCATCAAGGACGAAAAGGATGGAGATACGTTCGTCAGGTTGAGGAAAAAATACTTTCCCGACGGCAACTACCCTGCGAGCTCTCTGATCACGATCAAGGATCTGGCCCAGCCTGGATGGAAGATCGAAGTTGAAGGTGTGGCTGTCGTCGGCGATAAGTGCACGAAGGGCCAGTGCGTGAGTGGTAACTAAGCGGCAACTAAGCGGCAACTAAGCGACAACTAAGCGGCAACTAAGCGACAACCGATCGACACGCGCAGGTCGTCGGTCAAGCAACGCCTGACTTCAGGGAAAAGCCGCGGAAACCCTCGCATTGCACTCACCCATCCGAGAGACAAGCATGCCTCAGACTATCGTTGTAAATGGAGAGCCACATGAGGTCGCGTCGAGTCCTGACACACCGTTGCTCTACGTTTTGCGCAATGAGTTGCACCTAAACGGACCCAAATTCGGCTGCGGGCTTGCTCAATGTGGGGCTTGTACGGTGCATCTCGGCAATGCGGCAGTACGTTCTTGTGTGATTCCGGTGCAGGCGGTTACTCAACCCATCACGACAGTCGAGGGGCTTGCAAGGCGCGATCCACCGCACCCGTTGATTTCCTCATTCGTGAGACACCAGGCTGCACAATGCGGGTACTGCATAAGCGGCATGATAATGACGTCATCGGCTCTGCTCGATAAGACACCTCATGCAACGAGGGATGAGATCGTTGCGGCGCTGGATGGCAACCTTTGTCGATGCGGGACTCATTTCCGCATTCTCGCCGCTGTGGAAGATGCAGCCAAAGAGGGGGCGGTATGACCAGCCGCCGGCAGCTTCTGAAAATGGGCGGTGGTCTCGCCATATCGTTTTCGCTTCCGTTGTTCATGCCACGGTCGATTTCGCCTGCGTATGCGGTTACAGGCAATGAAACGGAAGCGCCAAAATCGCAGGACGCGGGACATATAGGCGCATGGCTCTCGATCGCAAGGAATGGCGCGGTTACGTTGTACGCAGGGAAGGTGGAACTTGGCACCGGCGTGCAGACGGCACTCGCACAACTCGTTGCTGAGGAGCTTGACGTATCGGTTGCGAGCGTGACGGTGGCAATGGGCGACACTTCCATTGCTATCGATCAGGGAGGGACGTTTGGCAGCATGACGATCAAGAACAGCGCACTACCGGTACGCCGCGCGTGCGCGACGGCCCGGATGTTTCTGGTCAAGCAGGCGTCGAACGCGTTGGTGGTGCCGATAAGTCAGTTGAGTACCCGGGACGGATATGTCCGCGTAACCTCAAATCCGCAACGCGCGGTTGCATATGGCGATGTGATCCCGCCAACATGGGCGACGCTGCCGGTCGATAAAGAGGCAACGTTAAAGCGAGCAGCCGCTTTTAATGTAATTGGCAAGCCGGTTCAGCGGATTGATCTGCCGGAGAAGGTGGCCGGTACTCACGCGTACCTTCAGAATCTACGGCTACCGGGCATGGTGCACGCTCGCGTGATTCATCCGCCGCTCAGTGGCGCAACGTTGATCGACGTGGATCGGAAGAGCGTGACTGATCTGCCGGGATTCATCGCTGTTTTCGTCAAGCATAATTTTGTTGCGGTCGTCTGCGAGCAGGAGTTCCAGGCGGTCTCCGCGTCACGGATGCTCGTAGTCAAATGGAAGTTGCCGCAAGACTCGATCGAGAGCTCTGCGATATATGACACGATGCGTGCGGAGCAGGGTGAGACTGAGGAATTGCGTCAAGCTGGCGATGCCCGCCACGCTTTTGACAAGGCGTCGAGGCGCCTGAGCGTCACCTATCGGACACCGTATCAAACTCACGGGTCGATCGGACCTTCCTGTGGGGTCGCAGATGTCAAGAATGACTCTGCGGTTGTATGGTCCGCGACCCAAAGTTCGTTTGGGACACGCGATGCCATCGCTGCTCTGATCAATCTGCCAGCAAGCCAAGTGCGTCTTATCTGGGTAGAAGGTTCCGGATGCTACGGTCATAACGGCGCGGACGACGCATCGGCTGAAGCCGCGGTTCTTTCGCAGGCCTTTAAACGCCCCGTCCGCGTGCAATGGATGAGGCATGACGAACACGGTTGGGATCCCAAAGGTCCCGCAATGGAAATTCAGGTTAAAGGCAGTATCGACGCAACAGGAAGGGTTGATAGCTGGGCATACCTGGTGTCCACTCCGACGCACATCTCGCGGCCGTTTGGTAATGCGGGAAACCTGTTGCCGGGCAGAATGCTGGGGTTGTCACCCAAGCCGATTCGCTACGGCGGAGACGATTGTGCAAGAACGCTTTACCACTTTCCTGACGAAAGAGTCGCGGTACGCTGGCTACCCGATGGCGCCCTGCGTCCTTCCGCGATGCGTGGTCTTGGAGCAGTGGCAAATGCATTCGCGAATGAGTCGTTTCTCGATGAGTTAGCCAGTCTTTCTTCGCGCGATCCAGTCGAGTTACGCCTCGCGCATCTGAGCGACACGCGTGCGATCGCGGTTCTTCGAGAGGTGAGGGCGATATCGAATTGGGCTACGCGTCGTGTCAATGCGAACAAGCGTGGTGCCACGGTTCGCGAGGGTGTTGGGGTTGCGCTCGCACAACTTGAGCCCGGTGGAGCTTATGTCGCGATGGTGTGCCAGGCTTCGGTGGACACTCACAGTGGCGAGATTCGTGTCACGCGTGTGTTTGTCGCACACGACTGCGGTTTGATTGTGAATCCTGACGGGCTACGCAACCAGATACAAGGGGGCGTGATTCAGGCGCTTAGCCGTTCGCTCAAGGAAGAAGTGCACTTTGACAGCAAAGCAATGCTGTCGCTGGACTGGACGAGTTACCCCATCCTGCGTTTTAGCGAATTACCGTCGGAGATCACGATTTCGTTGTTGAACCGTCCTGATCAGCCGCCGGTCGGTGCAGGTGAGCCGGTCGCGTTGACCGTCGCACCTGCAATCAGTAATGCAGTATTCCATGCGACCGGTGTTCGACTTCGAAAAACACCCTTTACCTCCGCAGAGTTCAAGGCGAACTACTGAATTGAAGGGTTAGCTCGCTGGGACGCTCGATGACCAGCCGGTGAGACGGCTTCGCGCGCACGGTGCGCTTCAGCGACATTCACCGCAATATCAGCAAAATTGCGCGCCGCCTTCGTGGCCGTCTGAGGCAGGGCGACCGCTATCCGACAGGGCGGCATATCACGAATGGGAGGGAAAACGACGCCTGGCCTCGAATAGAAGAGGGCTGTCGACAATGCAGTGATGCTGATGCCGCGTCCTGATGCGACCGCCTGAAGTTCGCTCTCCACCGTTGCGGCTTCGTGAACGACTTTGGCTCCTCGTCCGCCACGGTAGTCGTCAGCAATCCAGTAATTGCGCCAGATACCCTGGCTGGGCGCCGCGACGATGGGCTCGTCCAGAAGGTCATAAATGCTCAGGTTAGCGGCCTTGGCCAGACGATGAGCCTGAGGCAGGCATGCCACGCACGTTTCTTCGAGCAGGATCTCAAGTTCAACACCCTCGGTGCTAACCGGTGGCCTGAGTATCGCGACATCCATACCCTCATTGATGCCTGCCTCCGGCTTTGAGAAGTCGAACTCTTTGACCAGCACGCGGACCTCTGGATATTTTTCACCAAAGGCACGCAATACCTCGGGCATCAAGTCAACACCTGTACCTGTCAGGAACCCCACATTGAGTACGCCTCGTATTCCCCGAACATGATCGTCCGCGTTCTCGATGAATTTTTGGGCGTAGTCCAGAATCTTTTTCGCGTCTTTGACCAGTTCTTCACCCGCTTCCGTTAGGGCAACGCTGCGGGTGTTGCGATTGAAAAGGGAGACGCCGAGGGTTCCTTCCAGTTGCCGGATGGTCTGCGAAAGTGTCGGCTGCGACACGTGCAATAGATGCGCGGCCCGAAGGAAGTTGAGTTCGGAGGCGACCGTCACGAAGGCACGCAATTGCCGCAGATCGAATCCAAAGTTATGCATCGAAGACTCCATTGCAGCAGTGCCGCGTAGGTACCGTGCCGTCATTTATTGGTATTTCCAATATATACATCTTTTTTTCGTCATTCTAGCCAGCGTTTACACCTCCTAGCATTCGATCGAAGGCGCAGTTCTGGCGCCCCGCGAAACAGGAGATAGAGACATGAGTGGGAAAGACGCATTCACAACGGAAGAAGTTGCTGGCCTGAAGTCCTCGGACAAAATCACGCTCGTACGCGCACGGGGATCTCTCGTGTGGGACGACACGGGCAAGGAGTACATCGATTGCACGGCGCAGGCGTGGTCCAACAACCTCGGTGCAAATGACCCACGGGTGGTCGAGGCGGCAATCGCTCAAACCCGCGAGATGATGCACATCCGGCCGAACTTCGACTCGCTGCCGCGTCGCGCGCTGGTCAAGAAGCTGCGGGAAATCGCTCCTGGGAACCTGAACCAGATCGGCTTTGCGTTGCATGGCAGCCTCGCTGGCGAAATGGCGATGAAGCTGGCCGTCAAGAATCGTCCCGGTGCGCAGAACCTGATCGTCCTGCAGGACGGATACCACGGTCGCTCACTGGCGACGCTGGGCGCCAGCTGGCCGCATCCGAACAATCCGTTCCTGCCGATCCAGCCGAGATTTACACGTGTTCCGCATCCCTATCCGTATCGCAGTCGCCTCGGGATGGACCCCGAGATGGAGTCGCAGTTGTGCCTCGGGCTCCTCGAGGACGCCATCGTCAAAGGGGTCGACGGTCCTGTCGCCGCGGTGATGATGGAGCCGATACAGGGAAATGGCGGTCACATAGAGTTTCCGCGTTCGTATTACAAGGGGGTACGTGAAATCTGCGATCGCCATGGCATCCTGTTCATTCTGGACGAGGTTCAGACAGGCTTCGGCCGCATGGGCACGATGTGGGCCTCGGAGTACTACGATGTTTTGCCCGACATCATTGTGTTCGGCAAAGGCGTCGGCGGTGGTTTCCCGCTCGCGGGTATTCTCGCCGACGACCGTCTCACGTGGTTCGATGAAGGAGAAGATGCACTCACTTTTGGTCACTTCCCCGTATCGCTCGCGGCAGGCGTAGCCACGATTGAAGCCATTCAGGCAGACAACCTTTGCGCGAAAGCAAAGGAATCGGGCGAATATGCAACCCAGCGACTGCTTGAGATGCAGAAGCGCCACAAGCTGATTGGCGAGGTCCGCTGCCCGGGTCTAATGGTGTCGTTCGAGCTTGTCACCGATCGGGAAAAGAAGACGCCCGCACGTCACGAATCGCAGGAGGTGTATCGGCTCGGCGTTGAGCGTGGTGTGCTGTTCGGCGAAAGTCGCTACGCGGGCCTGGGCAATCTCATCAAGATCAAGCCGCCGCTGGACATCGAGCGTCCTTTGCTTGCGCGCGCCCTTGATGTCCTCGACGAGGTACTGGGAATTATCGAGGAGAACGTCAAATGAGTGTCCCCTCCACAGCCTACGATGCACGCGCCCCGGAAGTGAGCGATGAGCAGCAGGTAGCCTCCGACGATGCGGATCTAGCCACGCTTGGCTATCAGCAGAAGCTGCATCGCACGATGGGATCCTTCACGTCCTTCGCCCTTGCGTTCTCGATGGTTTCGATCAACACAGGGGTGGTCACCCTTTTTTCGGATCCATTCACCCGGGTGGGTGGCGTGGGCATTCTGCTGTGGCTTGTCGTCATCCCGCTGGTGTTCTGCATTGTGATGGTCTATTCGCACCTCGCGGGACGGATTCCACTGACGGGCTATGCCTACCAGTGGTCGAGCCGGCTGGCTGGGAATCACTTCGGCTGGTTCACCGGGTGGGTGGCGTTCATCTCTTTTGCTGCCGGTACGGCTGCGACGTCGGCGGCCATCGGAAGTGTGTTTGCGCCTGAGATATGGCCCAACCCGACACAGTTGCAGATTCAGTTGTTGAGTATCGGCGCAACGGTTGTCGTCGGTGTCCTGAATGTGTTCGGCATCAGGATCGCAACACGAATGAACGACCTGGGGGCATGTATCGAGCTCATCGGCACGGTCGTACTGACGCTCGCGTTGATCGGAGGAGTCTTCTTCTTTTTTCCTCACACGCAAGGATTGGGAATTCTGGTCGACACTAATCCTGTCAGCAAGCAGCCAATTCATTTCGTTACGATCGCACTTGCAACGCTTCTGCCGGTTTCCGTGCTTTTGGGATGGGAAGGTGCCGCAGACCTTGCCGAAGAAACCCGGGATCCTCGCAAGACCGCGCCTCGGGCAATGATCAGGGCGGTCGTGGTATCGAGTGTCCTCGGCATCGTCGTGTTCGCTTTGCTGGGAATGGCAATTCCGGGGTCGGTAGAGCAGCTTCTGGCTCATTCGGAGAACCCGGTCATTCATCTCGTCCGGTTGCAACTCGGGCGCGTCGCGGGCAGTGTGATGGTTGTCGTAGCGTTCGCGTCGATTCTCGCCTGTCTGATTGCGAACATGGCGGTGGCGACGCGTATGACGTTTGCGTTGTCACGGGACAAGATGCTACCTGGCTCGGGGTTTCTGTCGTCCGTCAATCCGAGGTTCGGTACGCCCGTAGGCGCAATTGTCCTGATCACGGTCATTGCGGTAGTGCTGAATCTCGCGAGCGGTGGATTCGTCACGGCGATTTACTCGATGGTGGGTTTGACGTACTACCTGACTTACTTTCTGACCTTGATCGCCGCTTATCTGGCACATCGCCGCGGCGATATGCCGAGCGCGCCGCAAGGGGTGTTCGATCTTGGCCGCTGGCTTGTGCCCATGATCGTGACCGGTGGGGCATGGACCCTGGTCGTCATCGTCACGCTGACGTTACCCGATGAGAATCATGACGCGGCCCTCACCACACTTGCGGCACTCGCAATGGGCGCCATCTGGTGGCTGGCTTCGCTGAGGGGCAGGTTGAACCGTGGTGTTGCAGGGCCCCGGCAACACCGATGAAAACGAGGTGATAGATGGCAAGTTTGCATGAGCTGAGTTGGTTTAACGCGCCGCAGGCATCTGAGATTCGCTCCGGCGCCTTGTGGGTCAAAACCGCTGATCACACCGATTTCTGGCGCGGGACTTTCTATGACTTCTGGCGCGATACGGGTCATTTTGGATACGTCACCGTGACAGGAGATTTTTCCGCAGAGGTCACGGTCGATGCTCGCTACGAAGTCCTGTACGACCAGGCCGGTTTGATGATGCGTCAAAGCGAGGCGCACTGGATCAAAGCCGGGACAGAATTCTCTGACGGTCAACTCTGCATGTCTGTCGTCGTTACCAATAACTATTCCGACTGGTCGATGCAGCCTCTGGCGAGCTCGGCCAACGCGTTGCGATTGCGCTTGACGAGGCACGGTTCAGCCGTACGGATTCAATATCTACGCGAATCGGACAAGCGGTGGCAACTCGTGAGACTGGCGTATTTTCCGCCTACCGAAAACATCGACGTAGGCGTGATGTGCTGCTCTCCGGAGCGCGCTGGCTTTGAAGTGACATTTCGCGATTTTCAGGTGGGGCCAGCAATCGACCGGAGCCTCCACGACGAATAGACCGTCAGGCGATGTTGTTCATCGAATCCGGATCGAGCATAATCGAGCGTCGCTTTGTGTGTGTTCGTCCTTGACGGGTCCATAAATCGATCTATACTGCGCTATAAATTGCTATAGCAAGCAGTGATCGATACGCGCCACAGCGCGCTTTTTTGTGGCGCACCTTTACCCGACTGGAGATATTTCCTTGAACGATCTTATTCAGGACGCTCACGCGGTCCTGCTCCCGGCCTTTGGCGGTCTTGAACTCGACGACGTGGTTCTGCGTTACCTCGATAACGGTGGCGTCTCCATCCTTCTCGGTGAAAGCCGCGAGGAGTATGTCGCGCGCGCCATGAGCGACGAACGGCGTGCGCATGAGACAGCCGCCCACTTCGAACGTGTCGTTGAACTCGCGCGACGTCATGCCGGACGCGGCGTCATCGTCGCCATCGATCAGGAACTCGGCGGCATTCAGCGTCTGCATCGGCTGGCACCGGCTCTACCGGACTTCGAAACGGCGCGTAGCCTTTCCGCCGACGAAATCACTCAGCAGTCGGCCGCGGTAGCGACAGCTGCCCGGGGGCTGGGTGTCAATCTGTTCCTGGCGCCGATAATCGACGTGGTCACCGGTATCAACCCATGGCTCGAGCGCCGAAACCTTGGCGCCGATGCAACTGAAGTGAGTCGTATCGCATGCGCGTTTGTGCGCGGTGTGCAGGCGGCCGGTGTCGCTGCTTCAGCGAAGCACTTCCCTGGGCATCCTGTGACGGAACTCGATCCGGCATTGCATGAGGCGGTGGTCAAGGCCACGCTTGATGAGCTGCAACCCACGATCGGCGTGTTCAGAGATGTGATCGATGCAGGTGTGAGTGCGGTGATGGCAGGTCCGGCGCTAGTGCCAGCTATCGATGCCGACAAACCCTCCAGTACCTCGCATGACACGCTGTCGTTTCTGCGGGGAGAGCTTGCTTTCCAAGGCCTGATCGTCTCAGACGACATTGACGCACCCGGCATCCTGCGCGGCCGGACAATCGCGGCGACGGCAGTCGCGTCGCTGGTTGCGGGCGCCGACCTGTTGCTTGTCTCCAGTCAATCGGGTCTTGATGTCATCGTCGGGACTATCGTCGAAGCCGTAAAGAGTGGGGCACTTGCACAGGAACGGCTTGCTGAAGCGGCTCACCGGGTGCGCTCGCTGGCGCGAAATCTGGAGACGGGGCGCGCCGTCGGGACGCTTACCTCAAGGAGCACGTAACCGTGACCAGCGAAGTATCTCGCCTCGCGCATGCCGTGCTGTTTCCGGTGCTTGAAACGCTGGACATTGACGACCGTATCGCTCGCTTCCTGGACAATGGTGGCAGGAGCCTCCTGTTCGGGGAGACGGGGGAGGAATATGTCACGGGCCGAATGAGCGAACAGAGGCTCAAGCGGGAAACGCTCGATGCCTGGCAGGATGCGATCAGAACGGTGACGACGCGTGCAGGCCAACTGATATTGGCAGCCGACGCCGATATCGCTGCCGTCCATCGGTTGCAGGGGGTATGCGCACCACTGCCATCGCGTGAAGCCGCGCAGCGGATGTCCGGGTCCGAGCTGGAACAGATCGTTTTTGAGGCCGCATGCGGAGTGGTCGACGCCGGCATCAATCTCGTCCTGTCTCCAACCGCTGACGTTTTGACAGGAAGCAACCTGTGGCTTGAGGGCCGTACGCTGGCCGACGATCCCGAGACCGCATCGCGAATGGTGCGTTCATATGTTCGCGGCGCTCGTCGTGCAGGCTTGAAGACGACTCTGAAGCATTTCCCCGGGCATCCCGTACTGGAAGGCCATCCGGGCACACCGGAAGCAACGGTACCTTCCTCGCTGGATGAACTGCGGGCTCAATGGGGTGCGTTCCGGGTTGGAATCGAAGAGGGCGTGAGCGCAGTGATGATGGGGCCGGCGCGCTTTGAGGCAATCCAGCCTGTGACAGCGGGGTCATTGTCGGCTGCATTGATCGCGCTCTTGCGGGAGGAACTGGAGTTTGGTGGGCTGGTTATGACCTGTGACATCGACCACAAGGCGACTATCGGGAACCGGTCCCTCGGCGATACCACGGTCGATGCACTTGTAGCTGGCGCAGATCTAGTCTTGTTGTCACCCAAGGCCGTGCCGCACATCGATGAAATCGCGGTATCCATCGAGAAGGCCGTGCAGAACGGCAAGCTTGATGCGACACGTCTTGATGCGGCCGCCGCGGCTGTTCACAGGCTGGCTGATTACCACGCCGTTTGACTGGAAGAGCGGGGAACTCTGCGGCGCAGGTTCCCTGGTTGCCCGGTTTGCCGCCGAGCCAGTGCCTAAGAGTGGATTTGCCGCCTTGGATTGCAACCGCCGATGGATATTCTTGTTCACTACTTTGTCCGCTGTTTCGTCATCGTGGCGGTTGCCTGGTTCGGACTTGAAAGAAAGCGTTTCCCAGATCCTCCGGTCATGCACTCTGCTCCATGCGAGAGCGATGCCGCTACACACAACTCACAACATCCGTCAGTTCATGCCGTCTGATCTAACGTTACACAAATCATCCTTTGGTAGTCGCCAGGCTGCGACGCGCGCTATCTTTCTTGTGGCCGGTTATGGGAGAGCCTCCTGGGCGCCGCTCGTTCCATTCGTTAAGGCCAGAGTTGGACTTGACGATGGCCAGCTCGGACTTCTGCTGCTTTGCCTGGGTGCCGGCTCGATGGTGGCGATGCCGTTCGCGGGAGGATTGACCTCCAGGTTCGGTTGCAGGACGGTGATAACGATAGCCACCGTGCTCCTTTGCGCTACGCTTCCTGCTCTCGCGTTCGTGCATGACGTGCTATCTGCAATTTTCGCTCTGACGTTCTTCGGTATGGCTGCGGGAGTGGTTGACGTGGCGATGAATATCCAGGCGATCGAAGTCGAGCGAAATTGCGGACGTTCAATCATGTCGGGTTTTCACGCGTTTTATAGTATCGGCGGTATCGTCGGCGCTGCGGGGGGCAGCCTGCTCCTCACCGTGGGTTTATCGCACGGAGGATCGACAGCTTTCGCGGCCGCGCTTATGGTGGTTGCCCTGTTCTACGCGTACCCCGCCTTGATTGCAGAGCCGCAAGCCGGCCAGGCAAGCGTCTTTGCTATCCCTCACGGAATCGTGCTGATTCTGAGCGTCTTCACTTTCATCGTTTTTCTGACCGAGAGCGCGGTGCTCGACTGGAGCGGTGTGTTCCTCACGTCAGAAAGAGGGATGTCTCATGCTTATGCGGGGTATGGGTACGCCGCATTTGCGGTACTGATGACCATGGGGCGTCTTACCGGTGATCGCGTCGTCAATCGCCTTGGAAAAACGCGTGTCGTCGTTGCCGGCAGCTTATGTGCGGCTACGGGGTTCCTCGTTGTCTCGTTCACGACGTCCTGGGTCGTGGATCTATTCGGCTACGCACTTGTGGGAGCCGGTTGCTCCAACATCGCGCCGGTTCTTTTTTCATCGGTCGGAAAGCAGAAGATCATGCCAACAAGTACCGCCGTCGCTGCGATGACGACGATCGGGTACTGCGGAGTCTTTGTGGGTCCCGTGCTAATAGGAGCCCTTGCACACTACACTTCACTTGCCTCTGCACTTCTCGGGCTGGTTGTCCTGCTGACCATCATCGCCGCAAGTGCACGAGCAGTGCTTCGAGATGCGTAGCCGCTGAACCGGTTCGTTATTGCTAAACCTGTCCAACGTCGGCCGCGTTCTGTCGAGCGGCGGTGTCGCTCACAATCGGCACAACTTCCAGTGCAGATGCGCTCCTTCTTTCAATCTCGACCCGCGGCTCGGCTGGTTTGCGGGGCGGCAATATCCGCCTCAGGGACAGGAGACGTTTGGCGCATTCAGTGATGCCAGCCCGGACCGATGGGGACGTCAGTTGATGCGCCGGAGGCTGGAGCGGGCTCAACGCGCCGGTCGAGTCGACCCCAAAGCGCGGCTCTATGAATCGGATTACCTACTGGGCGTGCACGATAGTTATCGTGCAGGCGGAGGCTGCTTTTCGTCTCGCCGCAAACGCGTAAGTACCGACCGGAATACCACCACGGCCGGCCTCACTTCCCCCACCTAAAACGTATAAGCAACCTTCCCAAACGCCGTCCGCCCCAGCGTGTTATATCCATACGCCGTCACATACTGCCGGTTGAACAGATTCGACAGATTCGCCGACACCGTGAGATGCGAGTTGACCCGATATGAAGCGCGCAAATCGACCCGCGTATAAGACGGCAGATAAGTCGCATTGAACTGATCGTCAAACGTCGTCCCGCCATACAGCACAGAGACGCCCGTGCTGAGTGCATGCAGGTGGAACTCATCCCAGGTGTGATCGACGCTCAGGTTGACCGTTTGACGCGGGCGACGATTGAGCCAGCTGCGGTCGGTGATGTCCTGCGGATTCAGGATGCCGACAGCAAGACTGACGGGTGTGGACTTGCCGAGCGTGCCTTTGTATGAGAGGTCGATGCCCTGAATACGCGCTTCGCCGATGTTATCGGGCGCGAAGGTCGCCGAGTTATACGCAATCAGGTTATGCACACGGGTGTTGTAAATCGCCACCGAGAAATTGCCGAACGAAGTGGCCGCGTCGAGCGCCGCTTCGACTGAATCGCTGCGCTCGGGCCGGAGATTCGGGTTGCCGAATTGCGGGTAGTACAGATCGTTGAACGTCGGCAGACGGAACGCGTTGCCGTATGACAGTCGCGCCGTGTACACCGGCGTGATCGCATACGACACGGCGACATTGCCGGTGTTGACCGACTGGCCTTCGACGATCTCATGGCGTCCCGCGAGGAACACGGTGAGCGCGCCGAGCGTCGCGGACTGGTGGAGCGACACCGCGGAGTCATTGCGCGTCGGCACGCCGGTTGGGATATCGACGGGCAGGAAGGCCTGTTCGCGCGAGAAGTCGTAGGCAAGCTTCGTCTCACCCGACAGCGGCAGGCCGAATAACCGGAAGCCCTTTTCCTGATGCGTGAGCGACGTCGATGTGCTGAGGCGCGTCGAGTCGATCTTGTCGCTCGAAATACCCGGGCTGTTGGTGTAGTAAAACTGGCGGTCGTTCGCGTAACCGACGGACTGGTCGAACTGCGTGTCCGGTGCGATGTCCCAGTGGAATGCGACGCCCGTCGTCAACTGGTGATCGAGTTGCCGGTTGTCGCCGCCCGCATTGTCGTACGAGAGGTCCGACCGGTGATAAAGCGCGAACGTGGAAATCGACCAGTCGCCGTGCGCATAGCCGAGCCGGCCGTCGATATCCTGCGCGTGGTACGGATTGCGGCCTGCTTCGTGACCGTATGCGTAAGGCTGGGTCGTATCGATCCCGGCCGTGTTGTAGTCGTGCAGTCCCAACGAATAAGTGAGCCCGGCAAGCGCAGCAAGCGGGCCTGTCGAAGGGACACTGCCAGACGTACGAATCTGCGTATCGAACGTCTTGTTCGAGCCACCACCGGTGGAAATCATCGTCTGGTTGGGCTGATTCGCCGAGTGGCGTGTGAACAACTGCACGACACCGCCCACCGCGTTGGCGCCGAACGAGGCGGCCGCGGGGCCTGAAATCACTTCGACGCGCTCAAAGGCTGAAGCCGGCAGATCGGCCCATTCCGCTGTGCCCGTGGTCGCGGAGCCCACGCGGATACCGTCGATAAACACGGCAACCTGCGCACCCGACGAACCGCGAATGCTGACAGACGCCGTCGCGCCCGGCCCGCCGTTCTGCGCAACGGTAACACCGGGAAGCGTAGCGAGCGCCTGCGTGATGCTGGGATCGGCGGGCGAGAGCCGGTCGAGATCCTGACGCGTCAGAACGTGTGTCGTCGCGTACCGCTGATCGAACGATTGCGGTAGATGCTGCGTATCGCCGGTGACGACGATGTTCGGCAGCGTGGTCGTGGTGTCGGAGGAAGACTGCGGCGCCGTTGGCGGTGTCGAATCGTCAGCCGCCTGTGCGATCGATGCACCGAACGAAAGGGCGAGGGCGGCGGAAATTCCCGCGATTCCTGCAACTCCCGCAACGCGACGCAAGAAAGCTTTCTGAAAGAAAGAGGTTTTTCTAATAATGCTAGCCATGTGACAGATCCAGAGGTCGGAGCCGTCCTTGCAACACGCAACCGCATCATGCGGTGCTCGCGCTTCGGGACACCCCGCCCGGCGCGGCTGCAGGACCTCGGTTGATGGCAGGTCTCCTGGCTCACGGGTCGCCGCCCGGTGCCGACCTTCCCGGTTTCCCAGTGGTCACGATTGGCACGGACTCGCCGCTTACAGTTGCGGGGGCAGCCGCAGACTCGAAGCGTCGATCCATCGACGCGACTACTGCGTTCCCTTTTATCCCCATCACGGGAACCATCGAGGCGAGAGCGTAACGATTCCCGCGCGGCGCAGTCAATCTTTTCGGGCAAACGCGGGGCTTTTACGACGCGCTTTTGCAACGGCCCCGTCTGCGCCGCAATCTCCGCGGCGCGCCTACCCCCATAACGCTCCCCTGTTCGGGGATAGTCCGTCCCCCTGATCAAATCGATGATGGCATCAACCGGGATGCCACCGCACGCGATACGTACCCACAGCCTGTGTCAGCCCGATCGATTTCTCGACTCAAGGAGATTTAGATGCAGGACGCCGTGCAAGACATCACGCCTTCCCCGTACGCCTATCCGCTGCTGATCAAGCAGTTGCTGCATACGTCGTTCGTTCAGGCACCGGACCAGGAAATCGTCTACCGCGGCAAGCTGCGGATGACCTACACCACGCTGCAGGAACGCATTGCGCGACTCGCCAATGGCCTCGACGGGCTCGGCGTGCGGCACGGCAGCACGGTGGCGGTGATGGACTGGGACAGCCACCGCTATCTGGAGGCGTACTTCGCGGTCCCGATGATGGGTGCCGTGCTGCAGACAGTCAACGTCCGGTTGTCGGAGGCCGAGATCGCCTACACGATCAACCACGCCGGCGCCGAGGTGCTGTTCGTTCACACCGATTTCCTGCCGGTGGTCGAAGCGATCAAGGATCAACTCGAAACGGTGCGCACGTTCGTGTGGATCGATGAGCCGGGTGGTGAACCGACTGCGCACACCATTGCGTTCGCCGCCGAATACGAGGAAATGCTCGCGGCCGGCGCCACGAGCTACGACTTCCCCGACTTCGACGAGAACACCCGGGCCACCACGTTCTATACGACCGGTACCACGGGCCTGCCCAAGGGCGTGTACTTCTCGCATCGTCAGCTGGTTCTGCACACGCTGACCTTGATGGCGGCGCTTGCAAGCCCGATGTCGGGCCAGCGTTTTCACCGCGGCGACGTCTATATGCCGCTCACGCCGATGTTCCATGTGCACGCCTGGGGCATGCCATACATCGCGACGCTGCTAGGCGTGAAGCAGGTCTATCCGGGCCGCTATGTGCCCGAGCGTCTCGTACAACTGATCCGCGACGAAGGCGTCACGTTTTCGCACTGCGTCGGCACGATCCTGCACATGCTGCTTTCGTGCGATACCGCGAAGCACGCGGACTTCAGCAAATGGAAGGTAATCATCGGCGGCGGCGCGTTGCCACATGGTCTTGCGAGCGCGGCGCTCGAGCGCGGCATCGATATCTTCGTCGGCTACGGCATGTCGGAGACGTGCCCCGTGCTGAGCCTCGCGCAACTTCCGCCGCACACCGGGCCGCTCGATCGCGATGAAGAGGTGCGCTTGCGCTGCAAGACCGGCTTCCCCATTCCGCTCGTCGATCTGCGCATCGTCAACGAGAACATGGAAGACGTTGCGCACGACGGCAAGGCCTACGGCGAGATCGTCGCTCGTGCACCGTGGCTCACGCAGGGCTACCTGAACAATCCCGATGCCTCCACGCAACTCTGGGCTGGCGGTTACCTGCATACCCAGGACATCGCGAACATCGACGCGACCGGCAACATCCAGATCACCGATCGCATCAAGGACGTCATCAAGTCGGGCGGCGAGTGGATCTCGTCGCTTGAAATCGAGAGCCTGATTTCGCAGCACCCCGATGTGGCGGAAGTCGCCGTGATCGGCATCAAGGACGACAAATGGGGCGAACGGCCGGTGGCGCTCGTGGTGCTGAAGGCGGGCGCGGCGCTGACTGAAAACGGTGTCAAGGAACACGTGATGGGTTTCTGCAAGACCGGGCGGATCTCGAAGTACGCGGTGCCGCAGATCGTCAAGTTCGTCGAAGCACTTCAGAAAACGAGCGTCGGCAAAACCAACAAGAAGTGGTTGCGCGAACAGTTCGCGTGACCGGCCTTAAGGAGCAGACACGATGAGCATCAATGGATACAGCGTCGCCACGATCGACGATTTCGTTGGCCGCGAACTGGGCGTATCGGACTGGGTCACCGTCGATCAGGCACGCATCGACGCCTTCGCGGCGTGTACCGGCGACCGGCAGTGGATTCACGTGGACGTGGAGCGCGCGAAACGCGAGAGCCCGTTCGGCGGCACGATCGCGCACGGCTATCTGACGCTGTCGCTGCTGGCGGCGGCCGCGATCGAGGTCGGCATCATTCCCGCGGATGCATCGGCCGGGCTGAACTACGGGCTCGACAAGGTGCGCTTCATGACGCCGGTGAAGGCGGGTGCGCGCGTGAGAAATCGCGTGACGCTGGTCTCGGTGGAAAAGAAGGGCGGTGGCCGGATCATCGTCAAGACGATGAACGAATTGCAGATCGAGAACGAAGACAAGCCGGCGCTGATCGCCGAAACCCTGGCGATGCTCGTGGCGGCGGCGTAAGCCTTCGGATCGCACAACCAGGCTAACCAGACAGAGACGTTTGAGGAGCAGCACCATGGCGGCACATGACGAAAGCACGACACGCAGCGAGCAGGCGAACGACGTTGCGGCATCTGCCGCGGAAGGCATGCTCGGACCGAATCCGTTCGTGGGGCTGCGGCCACGCGACATTCTTGCTACCGCGCAACAGATCGGCACCCAGGCGCTGCGGCAACCGGCCTTGCTTCTCGAGCAGGAAGCGGCACTCGCTCGCGATCTGATGGCGGTATTAGGTGGCAGTGCGGACCTCGCGCCCTCGCAGGGCGACAAACGTTTCACCGATCCGGCGTGGCAGAGCAACTCGCTGTATCGCATGGCGATGCAAGGCTATGTCGCATGGCGCAACGCGTTGACAGGCTTTGTCGACCGCTCGACGCTCGACGACAAGAGCAAGGAACGCGCGCGGTTCGTCCTGTCGCTCTTCACCGATGCGGTATCGCCGACCAACACGCTGCTCGGCAATCCGGCGGCGCTCAAGAAGATCATCGATTCGGGCGGCGCCAGTCTGCTGGGCGGCATCCGCAACCTCGTGACCGATGTCGTGCAGAACCAGGGGATGCCGGCGCAAGTCGACAGGAGCGCGTTCAAGGTGGGTGAAAATCTCGCCACGTCGCCGGGTGCAGTGGTGTTTCGCAACGAGGTGCTCGAGCTGATCCAGTACGCACCGGCCACGGAGCACGTGTACACCCGCCCGCAACTGATCGTGCCGCCGCAGATCAACAAGTACTACGTGTTCGATCTGTCCGAAGGCAAGAGCATTGTCGATTACCTGGTGAAGAGCGAATTCCAGGTGTTCGTGGTGAGCTGGCGCAATCCTACCGCTGCGCAGAGTCACTGGGACCTCGATACCTATGTTGCCGCGCTGCTTGAGGCCATCGCGGCTATGCGCGAAATCACGGGTAGCGAGGACGTCAACCTGCACGGCGCGTGTTCGGGGGCGATGACGATTTCGGCGTTGCTTGGGCACCTCGCCAGCCGCGGCGACACGAGCGTGCATGCCGCCACGCTGATGGTTGCGGTGCTCGACAATACCGCCGACTCGCAACTTGGTCTCTTCGCCACACCGGAAGCCATCGCGGCCGCGAAGCAGAACAGCACGTCGAAGGGCGTGCTGGCCGGCGAGGAAATGGGCCGCGTGTTCGCATGGATGAGACCCAACGATCTCGTCTGGAACTACTGGGTCAACAACTATCTGCTCGGCAAAACGCCGCCCGCTTTCGACATCCTCTACTGGAACAACGACGCAACGCGGTTGCCCGCGCGGATGCATGGACAACTGCTCGATATCTTCGTGGGCAACCTGTTCAGCAAACCTCGCGCGCTGACTGTGCTCGGTACGCCGATCGATCTGTCCGAAGTGACCTGCGACAAATACATCGTCGCCGGCATGACCGATCACATCACGCCGTGGAAGGGCGTGTACAACACGGCGCGCACGTTCGGCGGCAAGACGCGCTTCGTGTTGAGTTCGAGTGGCCACATTCAAAGTCTGATCAACCCGCTGGGCAATCCGAAGGCGAAGTTCTTCCATAACCCGGAGTTGCCTGCGACTGCCGATGCATGGCTCGGCAATGCCCAGACCGAAAAGGACTCGTGGTGGGGCGACTGGCGCACGTGGCTTGTCGATCACTCCGGCGAGCGCCGTACCGCGCCGGCAGCAGTCGGCAGCGCGAAGCATCCCGCTGGCGTGAAAGCGCCGGGAACCTATGTCATGGAAGCATGACGCACCCTCGTTGACCGCGCCGCGGCCAACACATTCTTAATGCAGTTTCACTGGAGTATCGATCATGGACACTATCAATTCGAACAGTATTTTCGACGAGTACAAGAAGGTCATCACGCAGTTCAAGTTGCCCGGCATCGACGTCAACGCAGTTCTCGAGTCGCGCCGCAAGGACATCGAGGCAATTGCCGAAGCCAATACGACGGCGCTCGCGGGCGTGCAGTCGCTGGCCCAGAAGCAGTCGGAGATCCTTCGCACGACACTGACCGAACTGCAATCGCTTGTCGGTCGCGTGGCGGCCTCGGGTGTCAAGCCCTCTGCCAACACAGGTGAAGTAGTCCAGCAGGCACTGCACAAGGCACTCGCCGATATGCAGGAACTCGCGAGCACGGCCTACCGCGCGCAGTCGGACAGCTTCGCGGTCGTGTCGCGGCGCGTCGCCGAACACGTCGAGGAACTGAAGACGCTGCTGCAACCGAAGAAGTGAAGGGACAGTGCCCATGCGGCCTGACCAAACCTCCAACGCGGTATCCTTCCAGAAGATCATCCGGAAACAAGAAATGCACCCGAGCCCCGAATCAGCTTGCAGCATGCAAATCCAGATGATCGACCTGGACGGTCAGACACTGCGTGTCGCCACATGGCACGGCAGCGACGCGTCGCCGCCGTTGCTCATTTTCAACGGCATCGGCGCGAACCTCGAACTGGTCGAGCCGTTCGTCGCGGCGCTCGAAGATGTGAGCGTCATCATCTTCGATATTCCCGGTGTGGGCGGCTCGCCTGTGCCCGTTGTGCCGTATCGTTTTTCGACGCTGTCGGTGCTCGCCGACAAGCTGCTGACGCGACTCGGTTACGACGGGCCTGTCGACGTGCTCGGCGTATCGTGGGCGGCGCGCTGGCGCAGCAGTTCGCGCGCCTGTATCCGGGCCGCTGCCGCAGGCTGATTCTCGCGGCAACCTCGCCGGGCGTGATCATGGTGCCGGCGAAACTGTCGGTGCTGTCGAAGCTGATCGGACCGCGCCGCTACACCGATCCCGCCTATCTGCAAGAGGTGGGCGCGGAAATCTACGGAGGCGCTTACCGGCGCGATCCGTCGTTGCTAAAGGCGCACAGCCGGCATATCCAGCCGCCGCGCGGCCGCGGTTACCTGTATCAACTGCTGGCCGCGACTGGCTGGAGCAGTCTGCCGTGGCTCGGTGCGCTGCGCCAGCGAACCATGATCATGCACGGCACCGACGACCCGATCGTGCCGCTGACCAACGCAAAAATTCTCGCGGCACGTATCCGCGATTCGACGCTCTATGTGATCGATGACGGTCATCTGTTTCTTATCTCGCGCGCGAGCGAAGTCGGGCCGGTGGTGCGCAGGTTTCTCAGGCAGGAGGCAGGTTGAATTTTTTTGCTGGCGATGGAGATGAGGCGCGGTCGATTAATGCCGCTGCCAATGCACGTGAAGATCGCAAGATAGCGGGCCTGAGGCGCATGCGTCGGACGGCGCTATGCCTGCTCGTCCTGATGATCGCGTTGCTGTTCGCATGTGTGGTGTGGCAGGCGCAGTATCCGTGGCTTGCGTGGCCGCGTGCGTTTGCAGAGGCCGGCACGGTCGGTGCGATCGCGGACTGGTATGCGGTCGTCGCGCTGTTTCGTCGCCCGCTGGGTTTGCCGATCCCGCATACGGCCATCATTTCGCAAAACCAGCAACGCATCGCCGAGAGTCTCGGTCACTTCGTCGAAGAAAATTTTCTGACACCGGATCTCATCGTCGACAGGCTGGGCAGTCACGATGCGGCAAAGGCGCTGGCGCAGTGGCTGGCACAACCGGCGAACAGCCGCGGCGTCGCCGATGTCGCCGCGGATGCCGTTGCCGGACTGCTTGCGGGCATGAATGAAAAAGACGTGCAATGGTTTTTCGATCATCTGGTGATACCGCAACTGCGTACGCTCGACGTCTCCCGCATGGCCGGCAACGTGCTCCAGATCCTGACTGAAGACGAGCGGCATCAGCCGTGGCTCGATCACGGGCTCGATGCGCTGGAAAAGTGGCTAGTGGCCAACGTTGAAATGATCAAGGCCAAGTTCAGCGAAACGTCGAAGTACACGCCCGCGCGGCTCGATGCCTACATCGTCAGGAAATTTGTCGAGGGCATCATTGCGCTGCTTCATGAAGCAGCGGCGAGTCCGGATCACGAACTGCGCCGCCAGTTCGATGAAACAGTGCGCGAGTTGATCGTGCAGTTGCAGACCTCGCCCGTACATCGTCGTTTCGGCAGGTCGTTGATGCGCGACTGCATTCGTCATTTCAGGCAAGCCGATTATTACCGCGTGCCGCTCGACCGTTTGCGCGAACATGTGATCGCCGATCTCGGCCGTGAGCCATCGGCGATGCGCGACGCTTTCACCCGTATGCTGGTGTCGCTCGGCAAGCGGATCGGCCGCGAGCCCGAGATTCAACGCAAGCTGAATGCATGGTGGCTCACGCTTGCGCGTGAACTCGTCACGCGCTACGGGCGCCAGGTTTCTGTGCTGATCACCGAAGTCGTCAAAGGTTGGGACGCAGAAGAAGTCAGCCGCAAGATCGAAACGGAAATCGGCCGCGATCTGCAGTATGTGCGGATCAACGGTACGTTCGTAGGCGGCATGGTCGGCCTGTTGCTTCATGCCGCCACACTTTTCGTCATGCATTGAGACCTGCGCTAACCGGCTGCAACCAGTCCTAATGTCTGGGCACGGGAAACGGCGTGCGCGCGCTTGTCGACATCCAGTTTGACGAAGATGTTCTTGACGTGTGTCTTGACCGTTTCGGGCGCAATCCCCAGCGTGCGTGCGATTTCCTTGTTCGACTGCCCCTGGGCAATCAGCTCGACAATGCCGCGTTCGCGTGCGCTCAACGGCTCGCGTTCCATGTCGCGCCGGGGCACCGCGGGCTCGTACAGTGCCCGCCAGCCATCCAGCAGACGATCGATGTACGCGGTGCTCTCCTTCGTTTGCGGCGTCGAGCGCGTGTCGTCGCGCACCGCGCGCAACAGCGGCCCGATTTCCGGCCCCTGGTCGATGATCGAGCGGTAGATGTCGCTGTTCGCGCTCAAGACTTCGCGGAAGATTTCTACGGCGCGCGTCGGCTCGTTCGAGCGTAACCAGACGAGCGCGAGCACCGTGCGCAGGCGCAGGGCAAGATAATCGCCGTGCCGGTCTTCGACGCTTTGCAACGCAGCCTCCAGCGACGCGAGCGCTTCACCGGTATCGTTGCGGGCCATCGAGACCCAGGCCATTGCGATCGCGCGGTAGGTTTCGATTTCCGGCGAGACGGCCTGCCCGGCGTTGGAATGCGAGCGCACGAGCTGATTCATTTGCACGATACAAGCCGATGCTTCCGTCATCCTTCCTTCGTCGAGATAGAGCCGTGCGCGCTCGACAAGGACACCGGCAATCATCCGGTCCCAGCCGCGCGCATAAGCGAGGATCTGCGCCTGATCGAGCAACGTATAGGCGCGCTCAGTGTCGGCACGAGCAATCGCGATGCGGATCAGCACACGGTAGGCAATCAACGTGCTGTCGAGCAGCACCGCCAGATCGATCACCGGCATCAGATCGAGCAACAACGCTTCCGCTTCGTCGAGCCGTCCCTGCTCGTACCAGATCTGCGCAATCATCGGCGCGCACAACGCAACCGAGATCGACTTCGGACCCGTATGACGCTCGGCGAGCTGCATCGATTCGGTGAAATAGCGTTCGGCGAGCGCGAAGTGCATCTGCTGCATTTCCGCGTGGCCGAGCAGGCATAGCCGGTAGACCGAGGCGAATACGTTGCGCTGATCCTCTTCGATGGAGTAGGGGATCCACGGTGTCGCGTACAGCGCCTGCAGGTTGCCTGCTTTCCAGTGCCCGAAACGCACGACGTTGGAGACGACGTTGGTGGTCCAGCTATCGGTTGAAGGCCGTTCGAGACAGGTCTGCGCGATCGCAAGCGCGCGCGGCGCATCGTCCTGTAGTGCGATCGCCACCGAGCGGATGGCCTGACACTCCCAGTGGATGTTGTCGAGCGCATCGCCTGAGTGACTGCCCGCGTCGTGCTCAATTTCGTCCAGCATTGCGCGCGCTTCGTCGAAACGCATCGCCAGGGCCATGCCCCATGCAATGGCCAGCTTGATCTTGACCTGTCCACGCATCAGATGTGCGGGGAACTGGCGTTGCCAGCCGAGCAGCGTCAGCAGATCGCCCTTTGTGACGAGCGCCATGGCGCAGTGGCTCATCAGCGCGACCGCGTCTTCGGTGTCCCCCGCGGCGATTGAGTGTTTGACCGCGTCGGTCCATAGCGCCTCTTTCGCGTACCACTCGCTCGCACGCCGATGCAGCACCGCAACCTTGCCACGCTGTTGCGTTTCGAGCCGCTGACGCAGGTATTCGCCCATCAGATGGTGATAGCGGAACCAGTGTCCCTCGACATCGATCGGCTCGAGCAGCAACTGGCGCGCCGAGATCGTCTCGAGCATGTCCCGTTCGGTCGCGATGCCGGTGACCGCTTCGCATAGCGATGCGCTCAGGCGATCGAGTATCGACGTGCACAACATGAACTCGACCATGTCCGCGGGCAAACGCTTGAGCATCTCTTCGAGGTAGGCGGCGAACGGCCGGGACGCACCGGATGGCGCACTCGCACCCCAATCCGTTTTGCCTTCGCCGCGCGCGAGCACCGAAGCCGAAATGCGCAGCGCCGCGGCCCAGCCTTCCGTGCTCGCGAACAACGACTTGACGCTGGCCGGACGCAATTCGCCGGGGCATTCGTGCTCGACGAAGCTGCGGGTTTCGTCGATGTTAAAACGCAGCGTCGACGCATCGATTTCCAGCAACTCGTTGCGCGCTCTGAGGTTGGCAAGCGGTAGCGGTGGATCGGCACGCGTGCAGATCACGACATGCACGTTCGAGGACACGTTCGCGATGAAGTACGACATCGCATCGTGAATGGCGGGCAGGGTGATCACGTGATAGTCGTCGATGAACAGATAGACCTCGTCGTCGACTTCGACGAGTTCGTTGACGAGTGTCGACACGACCAGATGCGCGGGCACGAGCGACGCTTCGGTGGTCAGGCTGACCGCGGATGGCCCGACGCTCGCGCAGACGTTGCGTAATGCCTGGGCCAGGTGATGGAAGAAGCGGGCGGGCTCGTCGTCCTCGGTATCGAGCGATAGCCAGGCGACAAAGGCGCCGCCTGCATTCAGCTCGTTGAGCCACATGAGCGCCAGCGAGGTTTTACCGAAACCGGCCGGCGCCTTGATGACCGTGAGCCGTTTGTATTCCGCCTTGCCGGCGAGAGAGAGTAGCCGCGGCCGGTCGATCAACCCAGGGGGCAGGCGCGGCGGAAAGACTTTCGTGGCGAGGAAGAGAGGCGGCCTCTTCGGGGGCGTCGCTTCTATCACGTGCATCAGATGCTCCGGGCGTTCGGGTTGACCCTGGCTGCCATTCCCCATCCATGTCATCGCACTCCCCTTTACGGGGGATTTTGCGCGGCGCTGCACTCGGACAACATGAACAAATCATACGCCCAACCATCTGGAGGAAGGAGACATGCCTCGCGCATCGAATCGTATTGCGGTGCACCAAGCGTTGCCGCCGTCGCGCAGTTTTCCATCTAAACGGAGTCGCCAATGAAAGTACTGGTTCCTGTGAAACGCGTCGTCGACGCGAATGTGAGAGTCCGCGTGAAAGCCGACGGCAGCGCCGTCGACATCGCGAACGTGAAGCTGTCGATGAATCCCTTCGATGAAATCAGCGTGGAGGAGGCCGTACGGTTGAAGGAGGCGGCCGCGGCATCGGAGGTGGTGGTGGTGTCCTGCGGCGTGCAGGGCTGCCAGGAAACGCTGCGCACGGCGCTCGCAACGGGCGCCGACCGCGCCATTCTCGTCGAGACCGACATGGAGTTGCAGCCACTGGCCGTGGCGAAGCTGCTCAAGGCGCTCGTGGAGAAGGAGCAACCGCAACTCGTGATGCTAGGCAAGCAGGCCATCGACGACGACGCAAACCAGGTCGGCCAGATGCTCGCGGCATTGCTGGGCTGGCCGCAGGCGACATTCGCATCGAAGGTCGTCGTGGAAGCGGGAAAAGCGACGGTGACGCGCGAGATCGACGGCGGGCTCGAAACGATCGAGATCGATCTGCCGGCTGTCGTGACCACCGATCTGCGTCTCAACACACCGCGCTACGCAACGCTGCCCAACATCATGAAGGCGAAAAAGAAGCCACTCGACGTGATAACACCCGATGCGCTCGGCGCCGACGTTGCGCCGCGGCTATCGACGCTGAAGCTCGCCGAGCCGGCGAAACGCGAGGCAGGGGTGCGCGTGACCGACGCCGCCGATCTCGTCGCCAGGCTGAGGAATGTCGCTCACGTCATCTGACCGGAAGAGGAAAGCATGTCCATACTCGTTATTGCAGAACACGACAATCACACGCTGAAGGCGGCGACGTTGAACACCGTAAGCGCGGCTGCGCGTCTTGGCGACGACATTCATGTTCTTGTCGCTGGAGCGCAATGCGCGGCTGTGGCCGAACAGGCCGCAAGCATCGTCGGTGTGAAGTGCGTGCGGGTTGCCGATGCGCCGCACTATGCGTATCCGCTCGCGGAAAACCTGGCCGCGTTGATCGAAGCAGTCGCCGCCGACTACAGCCACGTGCTGGCACCCGCCACGACCACCGCGAAGAACGCGCTGCCGCGCGTCGCCGCACGGCTCGACGTCGCGCAGATCTCCGATGTCGTCGCCGTCGAATCCGCCGATACGTTCGTGCGCCCGATCTACGCGGGTAATGTACTCGCGACCGTGCGCAGCGCGGACCGCATCAAGATCATCACGGTTCGCACGACGGCGTTTGCAGCAGCTCCTGCCGAAGGCGGCACGGCAGCAATCGAACCGCTCGCAGCGGCCGCTGAAGTCCCGGGCTCGCGTTTCGTGAGCCAGCAGCTGACACGCTCCGAACGCCCGGAACTGACAGCGGCGCAGCGCGTGATCTCGGGTGGCCGGGGCATGGGCTCCGGCGAAAACTTCGCCTTGCTCGAAGACATCGCGAACAAACTGGGTGCGGCGGTTGGTGCATCGCGCGCTGCCGTGGATGCCGGCTTCGTGCCGAACGACTATCAGGTCGGTCAGACCGGCAAGGTCATCGCGCCGCAACTGTATATCGCGGTCGGCATCTCGGGTGCGATCCAGCATCTGGCCGGCATGAAGGATTCGAAGGTGATCGTCGCGATCAACAAGGACGAAGAGGCGCCGATCTTTCAGGTTGCCGATTACTGGATCGTCGGCGATCTCTTCAAGGTGTTGCCGGAGTTGTCCGGCGAACTGGACAAACTGCAAGCGAACTGACGCTGGAGGTCATGATGAGCACCTATATCGCCCCGCTGCGCGACATGCGCTTCGTGATGACGGAACTGGCCGGGCTCGACGGGTTAACCGCGCTGCCGGGCTTCGAAGAGGCAACGCCCGAACTCGCCGACGCTGTACTCGATGAGGCGGCCAGACTCGCAACAGAAGTACTCGCGCCGCTCAACAAGACCGGCGACGAGCAGGGAGCGCGCCTGTCGAAAGAGGGCGTCGTTGCAGCCGACGGCTTTGCGAAAGCCTATGGGCAGTTTGTGGAAGGCGGCTGGAGCGGCCTTTCGGGCGATCCGGAATTCGGCGGGCAAGGCTTGCCCGAGTTATTGCAAGCGGCGACCGTCGAGATGTGGAATTCGTCGAACATGGCGTTCGCACTGTGTCCTCTGTTGACGGCGGGCGCCACCGAAGCGTTGCGTCAACACGGCTCAGCCGAACTGAAAGGACGCTATCTGCCGAAGCTCGTGAGCGGCGCATGGACCGGCACGATGAACCTGACCGAGCCGCAGGCGGGCTCCGATCTCGCCGCTGTGCGCACGAAGGCCGTGCCCGAAGACGACCACTATCGCCTGTATGGCCAGAAGATCTTCATCACGTGGGGCGATCACGATATGACGGACAACGTCATTCACCTCGTGCTCGCACGCACGCCGGATGCGCCCGAGGGCGTGCGCGGCATATCGCTGTTCGTGGTGCCGAAGTTTCTGCTGAATGCAGATGGCTCGCCGGGGCAACGCAACGACGTGCACTGCGTGTCGCTCGAACACAAGCTCGGCATTCACGCGAGTCCGACCTGCGTGATGAGCTTCGGCGACCAGGGTGGCGCGATCGGTTATCTGGTGGGGCAGGAGAACAAAGGTCTCGCGCACATGTTCACGATGATGAACGAGGCGCGCCAGAAGGTCGGTATTCAGGGGCTGGCGATTGCGGAGCGCGCTTATCAGCAGGCTCGCGAATATGCGAAGGAGCGCGTGCAGGGGCGGCTCGCATCGAGCAGGTCAGGCGGCGTTGTGGCGATCATTCATCACCCGGATGTACGGCGCATGTTGCTGACGATGAAGTCGCAGGTCGAAGCGATGCGTGCTTTCGCCTACGTGATGGCCGCGGATATGGACCGCACGCATCGCGACCCCGATGCTGCGGAGCGCGCACGTCGCCAGGTACGTGTCGATCTTCTGATCCCCGTGTTGAAGGCATGGTGCACGGAACTGGGCGTCGAGATCGCATCGATGGGCGTACAGGTGCACGGCGGAATGGGCTATATCGAAGAGACGGGTGCATGCCAGTTTCTGCGCGACGCGCGCATCGCACCGATCTACGAAGGCACGACCGGCATCCAGGCTGCGGACCTGATCGGCCGCAAGATCGCGTCGGATCGAGGCGCCGGGATGGCCGAACTGATTGCGGAGATGCGCGAGACCGCGGCGGAGCAGGTGCGCAGCACCGATACGCAGGTGGTGTCCATCGGCGCAGCGTTGACGACGAGCGTCCAGGCGCTGGAGGAAGCCACCGCATGGGTCGTGCAGACATTGACGACGCAACCCGATGCAGCGCTTGCCAGTTCCGTCGACTATCTGATGCTCGCAGGCTACGTATGCGGTGGATGGCAGATGGGGCGCGCGGCGCTGGTGGCGTCGAGAAAAAGCGCGGCTAACGAAGACCCCGATTTCCATCGCACCAAACTTGCCACCGCGCGCTACTACGCCGACAAGATTCTGCCGGGAGCGAACGCGTTGCTGGAAACGATACGTAGCGGCGCATCGAGTGGCTCGGAGCTGTCTATCGAACAGTTCTGAGCGGCGGCGAACGGCAAGACCGCACGAGCCAGGTCTTGCCGCGCAAAGGCAGGGAAACGATGCAGGAAAACACCAGGCTCGCTGTTGACGCTCGCCAGTATACTGGCCCACTTGCCGGACGCAGTTGCTTCGCGGAGATCGAAGCAAGTCGGAAGAAGTGAGGTTATGCACCGTTCGTCGGACTCAACAGGAGGACAAGAATGAAGCGCATCGTTTCCCACTATCTGGTCGCGCTGGCGGCGATCGTTACCTGCTCGTTCACGGGACCGGCGCACGCGGATGCGGCGAATCCCGTGGTCGCGTTGTTGCCGGGCGTTACCGATCCTTTCTACTTCACGATGCATCGCGGCGCCGAGCGGGCCGCGAACGAAGAGCATGTCCAGTTGCTGTTCCAGGTGCCCAAGGCGTGGAATACCATCGAGCAGGTGCCGATCCTCAAGGCCTTCATCGCCAAACGCCCCGACGTCCTGCTGGTCTCGCCCGTCGACAAGCAGCAACTGATCGGACCGCTGAAAGAAGCCGCCGACGCAGGCATCAAGGTCATCACGGTCGACACGTATATCGGCGACGGTCACTATCAAACCGGCAAGGGCGACGCGGATTTCCCGCTGTCTTATATCGCCTCCGATAACCTGGAAGGTGGACGCGTGGCCGCGCGATCGCTTGCGAAGGCCATCGGCGACAAGGGGACGGTCTACTGCGAAAACAACAAGCCCGGCATCTCGAGTACCGATGCGCGTGCCGAAGGTTTCCTCGAAGAGATGAAGAAGCACCCGAACATCAAGGTGCTGCAAACGCAATATAACGAGGACGACGCGAATCGCGCCGCGTCGCATGTGGCTGCGGTGCTGGCGCGCAACCCGGATCTGGCCGGCGTGTTCGGCGCCAATACTTTCTCCGGCAGCGGTGCGGCTCAAGGTGTCAAGGCCGCCGGCAAGCAGGGTGTCGTGAAGGTCGTCGTGTTCGATGCCGTGCCGGGCGTCGATCAGCAGATCAAAAGCGGTCTCGTGGACATCGCGATCGCACAACGCCCGGATGAGATCGGCTACTACGGCGTGAAGTACGCGGCAGACCTGATTCACGGCAAGAAGATTCCGCCGTTCAAGAGCACGGGCTTCGTGGTGCTCGACAAGACGAACATCGACCAGCCGGACATGAAGCAATACATCTATTCGAACTAGTCAGGCGCTGTCGAACGAGAATCTGCCCCGCGTGCGCCGCTGCGCGTACGCGGGCGTTACTGCCGGTTTCCTGGAAGACTCGATGGATAACTCACGGCTCGATAGACTCGCCCTGATCAGCAAGGTGTGGCCCTGGCTTTTCCTGGGGGCGCTACTGGTGTTCTTTGAAGCCTGGGCGCAGATATCCGATCATCGCTCGTTCATCTTCAACGCCTACAACCTGCAATCGATCGGACTCGCGGCCAGTGCGCCGCTGTTGCTCGCGATCGGCCAGACGTTTGTGATTATCACGGCGGGCATCGATCTGTCGGTGGGATTCGTGATGGGACTCGCCGCCGTGTGCGTCGCGCAATTTACGCTACTGGGCGGCGGTTCGCCGTGGGTCATGCTGTTTTCCGTTCCGCTGACTGTCGCCGTGTGCGCGATTCCCGGGCTCGTGAACGGCGTACTGATCGCGCGGCTCGGCGTACCTGCTTTCATCGGCACGCTCGGTATGTATGGGGTTGCGCGCGGCGCGGGATTTCTGGCCGCGGGGAGCGGCATGACCGTGGCCGTGGACAATGCCGGTCTGGTCTGGCTCGGTCATGGCTGGACGCCGGTCGTGCTGACCGTTGTGTTGCTGCTCGTCATGCACTGGGTGCTGTCGAAGACGCGCTTTGGCCAGTACACGTATGCGATCGGCGGCAATCCGCAGTCGGCGATTCGGGCCGGCATCAATGTCAGGCGCCATCTGCTCGTGATCTATCTGATCGCTGCGGCGTTTGCCGCGATTGGCGGCATCGTCTATACGGCGCGTTTTGCCGCGGGCGCCGCCAATGCCGGTGAGCCGATGCTGCTCGATTCGATCGCGGCGGTCGTGATCGGCGGGGCGAGTCTGTTTGGCGGGACCGGTAACGTTATCGGCACATTGATCGGCGCGCTGATTATCGCGGTGATCGAGTTCGGGCTCGTGTTCATCGACGTCAACGCGTTCTGGCAATTTATCGTGGTCGGCATCGTGATCATCATGTCGGTACTGATCGATCAGTACAAGGACCGGCTCGGAGGCGCGCAATGAGCACGCCGATTCTCGAAGCACGCGACATCTCGATCCGCTTTGGCGGTGTGGAGGCGCTGCGGCACGTGTCGTTGCAACTGATGGCCGGTGAGGTGCTGGCGTTGGCCGGCGATAACGGCGCGGGCAAGTCGACGCTGATCAAGATCATCTCCGGTGTCTATCATGCCGATGCGGGGCAGTTGTTGTTCGACGGTGCGGCTTTGCAACTGCGTGATCCGCAGGATGCTCGTGCGCAGGGGATCGAGACGATCTACCAGGATCTCGCGCTTGCCGACAACCTCGATGTAGGTAGCAATATCTTCCTCGGACGCGAGCCGACGCGTCGTCAGTTCGGGCTTGAGGTGATCGACCGGTTGCGCATGACCGAGGTCGCGCGTGAAGTGCTCGAGCGGCTCGATATCGTGATTCCCGAGCGCAAGCTTAGAGGGCCGGTGAAGATGCTCTCCGGTGGTCAGAGGCAGGCTATTGCAATCGGTCGTGCCATCTACTGGAATGCGCGCGTGCTGATCATGGACGAGCCGACGGCGGCGCTCGGTGTACCCGAACAGCGCAAGGTGATGGAGTTGATTGCCGCGTTAAAAGCGCGGGGCGTATCCGTGATTTTGATCTCGCATAACCTGCACGATATCTTTGCCATTGCCGACCGGATCGTTGTGTTGCGGCGTGGAGAGGTTGCGGGTGAGCGGCTCGTGGCCGCGACTAATGGTGATGAGATCGTGCATCTGATGGTGGGCGATACGTATGCGAATGCGCGTGGAGCGGGGCAATGAGTGGGAGCGCGGGTTGTTGCGGCTCGTCGCTGGGTAGATAACCTGACGGAGTACCTGTTTGAGCGTGCCTCACGTTTCTTTTACGGTTCGAGCGGTTCTGCCCAGTGACATTTCGGCATGGTGTTCGTTGCGACGCCTGCTCTGGCAACACGTCAGCGACGACGATCACCTTCTCGAAGCTCAGGAACTGCTCACCGACCCACATCGCTATGTGGCGTTCATCGTGTTATCTGACGATAACGCACCAATTGGCTTTGCCGAAGCCGCGGTGCGTCGCGACTACGTCAACGGCTGCAAGACATCACCCGTGCTGTTTCTCGAAGGTATTTACGTCGTCCAGGAGATGCGCCGGGCAGGAATTGCGAGTGCGTTGTGTGCCGCTATCGGTCAATGGGGATCTGACCATGGCTGCATGGAATTCGCGTCCGATACACAGGTCGGCAATGCCCATGCTCAAGCATTGCATCGAGCACTCGGCTTTGAAGAAACCGAGCGAGTCGTGTTCTTCCGGAAACGCCTTATACCCTGATCGAGCGCATCGTCCGAGCGCTCCTGCACAAATCCATCTGGCCGCACAGTCACCACGCCGTCGTCGGGCAGACACGTCAACGTGTACCAGCTGTCCTCGTCATCGACGAATGCGAAATCCTTGCCAACGACATAGGTGACAGGTGTGCGTGAGTCCAGGGAAGGGCGACTCGACGCTTGCACCGACGCCTTTGGGCCAGCCAGCAACACATAGCTGTCGCCGAACAGATCCAGCGTCGAGATCCGTTGATCGTTATGTCGAATCCAGGCGTGCGGGAAGCGCGTCCCCGTCTGCGCCTGCAGATGAGCGACCAACTCCGATGTATCGCCGGCAGACGACATATTTGCATCGAGATAGCGATGCCGCAGCAACAAGGCGCCGGAATCGAGCAGATCCGCAAAAAACCCCCGGTTGGCGGGGGTTTCCATGCCAAAGCGCGCATCGAAATCCGAGCGCAACAACGCCTGATGGCCATTGCGCACAGCCAGCGGCCGCCGCTCGCTCTCATAACTGTCGAGCAGCGCCGGTCCCGCCTCACTGCGCAGCGTGGCAGCGATTTTCCACGCGAGATTGTGGGCATCCGCAATGCCGGTCGTGGCGTTGAAGCCGCCCCACGGCGGCATCAGGTGCGCAGCGTCGCCGCACAGGAAAGCGCGACCCACCCGATAGCGCTCCGCAATCGACACCCCAGTACTCCACCTGCCATGGCTCAGGATCTCGATATCGACATCGGCGAGGCCGATCGCGGCCCGAACCAGATCGGGCAACGCGCTGTCAGCCGGCGGCCCTTGCGCCGGATCGTATTCGAGGTGGAACGACCACTTGTCCGTGTTGTTCATCGCGAGGAACAGGCCGCGCACCTTCTCGTTCGCGATTTCGCACTGGCTGAAAGTGCGGCCCTCCACGGCCTGAGCCAGATCGGCGCGAAAGAAGATATTGACCAGATGCTGGGGGGCGGGCGTCTCGCTCATGCCGATACCCAGCTGTCTGCGCACGAAGCTGCGCCCTCCGTCGGCAGCGAGCAGCCAATTGGCCTCGATGGTCGTCTCCAGCCCATCTTTGGCACGTACGGTGGCGACCACGACGTCGCCGGACCCGGACTCGGCGAACGACACGAGTTCATGACCGAAGCGCACATTGCCGCCGCGCGTTTCCAGGTGCTGGCGCACTATTGGCTCGATCAGCGTCTGCGGGCACGCACCGAAGCTCGACGGCGAGGCACCGGCCGCCGCTATCTTCGAGCGCATCGTTGCGACGTCGACGATCGATTCCGCGTTGATCAGCGTTTCCCCGCGTCGCGCGCCACCGAACGCCCCTTGCTTCCAGGCCGCAGCCGCTGCTGCCTTGACCGCGTCCTCAACGCCGACCTGACGAAACAGCTCCATCGTGCGCAAGTGGATGCCACGGGCACGCGGTAGTGGCGAAACCCCCTCGTTTTTCTCGACGAGGATGAAGGGAACACCCAGACGCTGCAGGAACAGGCCGGCGGACAGCCCGACCAGCCCACCACCGACGATGAGCACCGATGTGCGGATAGGGGAAACAGGCATGGTTGACTCCCTCGTGCTAAAGTCTATCGGCGATAAGTATATCTATCAATGATAGAGAAAATCAAGCGTGGCAAAAATTCGACGTGACGAAGTGGTGAGTGCGGCGCTGGAACTCCTCGACGTAGTTGGGCTGGACGGCCTGTCGACAAGGCGTCTTGCCGAGAAACTCGGTGTGGAGTCGGCAACGCTCTACTGGCATTTCCGCGACAAGTCGGCGCTTCTTGCCGAGATGGCCTCTTTGGTGCTGACGCGGCACCACACGCTCGACGTGCCCGAGGACAGCGCAGACTGGCCGGCCTGGTTTGCCGATAACGCGCGCAGCTTCCGCAGTGCGCTTCTGACTTATCGTGACGGCGCACTGCTGCATGCGGGGACCACGCCGAACCAGGACGAGCTGGCGCGGATAGTGCCGAAAGTGGCCTACCTTGTGCGTGCAGGTTTCAGCGAACCGGACGCCCAGATGGCGTTGCTGGCGGCGGGTCAGTTCACGCTCGGTTGCGTGCTGGAAGAGCAGGCGCGTGACACGGGCGGTGCGTCATCCGATACGGACAGGAACACCGCGGCAGCACAGCCCGGCTCAGCGATAAGTCCCATCGATCCCGACGTGGCCTTTGAATTTGGACTGGGTCTGATAATCAACGGTCTTCGCAACAGTTAATGGTTACCGGTATGTCCTTACCCACCCCGACACTGCACACCGCCCGTCTGCTATTGCGTCCTTTCACGCAAGCCGATACGGATGCGATCTTTGCGCTGCATAGCAGCCCGTACGTGCTGCGCTACTGGGACGCGCCGCCCTGGAAAACACGCGAGCAGGCAGAGCGCTTCATCGAGGTTTGCCGGCAGTTCGAGCAGGAAGGCACCGGCGCGCGGCTCGCCATCGAGCGTGCCGCCGACGGCGTGTTCATCGGCTGGTGTGGTCTGTTCCGCTGGAATCCGGACTATCGCAGCGCGAAGATGGGTTACTGCCTCGATGATTCGGCATGGGGCCAGGGCTTTGCCACCGAAGCGGCCGGCGCGGTGTTGCAGTGGGCCTTCGATACGCTGGACCTGAACCGTGTTCAGTCCGAGGCGGACACGCGCAACACGGCATCGGGCCGCGTGCTGGAGAAGCTCGGATTTGTCCGCGAAGGCACGTTGCGCGAAGCGTGCATCGTGAATGGCGAGGTATCGGATTCGTGGGTCTATGGGCTTCTGCGGCGGGAGTGGAAGTAATCGCAATTGTTTGAATGTATCGGCGGTCGGCTTTACGATGACGCAACACAACGGCACGCTTAGCACGAGATCCTCATGCATATCGCCATCCTGACCTTCGAAGGTTTCAACGAACTCGACTCGCTGATCGCGCTGAACATCCTGAACCGCGTCAAGAAGCCGGGGTGGCGCGTGTCGATCGCCAGTCCATCGGCCAAAGTACGTTCGATGAACGGCGTGGTGGTCGAGGCGCAAGCGTCGCTAGAGGAAGCATGCGACGCCGACGCAGTACTCGCCGGCAGCGGCGTACGAACCCGCGAAATCGTCGCCGACACCGCGTTGATGTCGCAATTGAAGTTCGATCCGACGCGCCAGTTGCTCGGTGCGCAGTGCTCGGGCACGCTCATGTTCGCGAAGCTGGGCTTGCTGGGTGACGTTCCAGCGTGCACGGACCTGACCACCCGGCCGTGGGTCGAGGAAGCGGGCGTGGCCGTGCTCAATCAGCCGTTCGTCGCGAAGGGAAATGTGGCGACCGCGGGCGGGTGCCTGTCGTCGCAGTATCTGGCCGCCTGGTTCATCGCGCGACTGGAAGGTGTCGACGCGGCGCGCAGCGCGATCCATTATGTCGCGCCGGTCGGGGAGAAAGAGGTCTACGTGGAGCGCGCGCTGGCGAACATTGCGCCGTATCTCCCGGGCTGACAAACAGAGCGCCCGTGAGAGCGCCCGTGCGCGTAGCGTGATTCAACCTGCACAGAGAAACCTTTGAGCCAACCCATCACCGATCTCGACAAGCTGCTCGCATCGATACGCCCTGAGTTAAACGAGGGCGTCTACGTGTATTCGTCCGTTCCACTCGATGCCGATATCAAAACACTGACTCCGCTCGCGACATTTCGCGAGCAAGAGGGACTGACACTGATCGTCGACGAAGCAACGGCGCAACGAGCGGGACTACCGGTACTGTTTCGTGCCGCGTGGATTACGCTCACCGTGCATTCCGACCTGCACGCGGTGGGCTTGACCGCGGCGTTCGCGCAAGCACTCGGTGACGCGGGTATCAGTTGCAACGTGGTCGCAGCGGCTTTTCACGACCATATTTTTGTGCCCGTCGAATCTGCAGCGGATGCGCTGGCGCAGTTGTCCCGCCTGCAGCGTCAGGCGCAACAGAAAGCCACGCCTGACGCGGATTGATTAGCCTTGCCGTGTGCTTGTTGCGCCGCTTTTAGAAAATTGCACCGCTAGTCCCCGATTTTGAAGTTTTGTGACTGCATGCGGCGTTGAGCAACACATCGCACATCTACTGCTAGACTTCACGCATCCGCGAATATCGACGCGGATAAATGGCTGCACCGTTTCACGACTCCCCTGATCGAAGCCGCTTACTCCATTCATGTCTCTTTTCCTGTCTGCATACGCCGCGCATCAGGCCGGCCGTTTCCAGGAAGCTACCGACGGCTATCTTCAGGTGCTCGCCCAAGAGCCGCAGCATGCCGACGCGCTGCATCTACTCGGCCTGCTACGCGCCGACGCGGGCGATCCGGCCAGTGGCGAGGCGCTGATGCGTCAGGCAATCGCGCAGAGCGAAGACCCCGTGTATCTCGCGAACCTCGGCAATCTGCTCGCCAAGCAAGGCCGTCTCGCAGAAGCCGAAGCAATGTGCCGCCGCGCAGTAGAACTTGGGCCGCGCCACGTGCCGGGTCACTACAACCTCGGTAACGTGCTGATGGAGCGTCAGCGCTTCGACGAAGCGGAAGCGGCGTTTCTGCACGCAGTCGAAATCGATCCCCATGCAACCGGTGCACTGAACAATCTCGGCACGATCTACGTGCGCGACAAACGGTTTTCCGATGCGTATGCGGTGTATCGCCGGGTGCTCGAAATCGATCCGCACTATGTGCACGCACACTACAACCTCGGCCTGCTGATGTTGCGCACCGATCGCATCGAGGAAGCCGAACTCGCCTTGCGCCAGACACTCGCAATCGATCCCGCGCATGTCGACGCGCGCAACGATCTCGGCACGGCGCTCAGACTGCTCGAGCGTCCGGCACAAGCCGAGGCGATGTACCACGAAGCGCTCGAGCGCAGGCCGGATTTCGCCGATGCCCACTGGAACCTCTCGATACTGTTGCTCGGTCAGGGGCGCTACGAAGAGGGCTGGCCGCACGGTGAGTTTCGCTACCATGCAGGCAGAAATACGCGTACCGATGTCCCGCAGCTCGACTACCCGCGGTGGCAGGGGCAAGCGCTGACCGGCAAGTCGCTCGTGATCTGGCCGGAGCAGGGTTACGGCGACTACCTTCAGTTCGTGCGCTATGTGCCGCTGCTGAAGGCACAAGGTGTCAAGCATCTCGCATTGATTTGCCCGGAACCGCTCGCGGCGTTGCTCGCGACGGTCGATGGAGTCGACGAAGTTACGACGTCGCTCAAGCCGGCGCGCACGTACGACTACTGGTCGTTCTTCATGAGTCTGCCGATGCTTCTCGGTACGACGCTCGACACGATTCCCGCGTCTTTGCCGTATCTGCGTGTGCCGCCCGGACGACTCGAGCGCTGGCGCGACCGCCTGCCCGCCGAGGGCTTCAAGGTCGGCCTCGTCTGGCGTGGCTTCACGGGGCATCAGAACGACGACGCCCGGTCGCTACCGGGCCTTGCGACGCTCGCGCCGTTATGGTCGGTGCCGGGCGTGCGTTTCGTGAGCCTGCAGAAGGGCGCGGCAGAGGAAGAAGCTGCGCGCGCGCCCGCGCATCAGCCGGTCGTTCCAGTCGGGCCCGATCTCGCGGACTTTGCGGACACGGCGGCCGTGATTGCCCAACTGGATCTGGTCATCACAGTCGATACCGCGGTCGCCCATCTGGCCGGTGCGCTCGGCAAACCGTGCTGGGTGCTGCTGTCGAAGTACTGGACAGACTGGCGCTGGATGCAGCCGCGCAGCGATTCGCCGTGGTATCCGCAGGCGCTGCATCTGTTTCGTCAGAGCCGTCCCGGCGATTGGGACGAGGTTGTGCAGCAGGTCGTTGCGGCGCTCGGCAGCCGGGTCGCGTCTCGCAATGAGTCGGCATGACGACGTACGTTTGCATTGCCGGATGACCTGCGCACGGAGGCGCACGAGATGACCTTGCTTTATCGCGGCATGGACCGCGCCACGCTCGATACGGCCTACAACAACGTCAAGGCCGCCGCCGATTTCCCCGGCACGTTGGCGCGATTTCAGGAACAAAGCGAAGCGCTCTATCGCGAGGTGCCCGGTCAACGCGACATTCGCTACGGTGCGCGGCCGCGTCAACGGTTCGACTGGCTGCCGTGCGGTCGGCCCGATGCGCCGACCTTCATCTTCATTCACGGCGGCTACTGGCAGAACTGCACCAAGGAAGATTTCGCGTTCGTCGCGAGCGGGCCGCTCGGTCGCGGCTTCAACGTCGTGCTGGTGGAATACACGCTGGCGCCGGTTGCATCGATGACGCAGATCGTCGACGAGATCGGCCGGCTGCTCGATCATCTTGCAGCAGACACCGGCACTGCCGGTTTTGGCGGGCGCCCCGTGTGCCTGAGCGGGCATTCGGCGGGCGGACAACTGGCCGCGTTGTATCGCGCGCATGCGGGCATCAGCTACGCGATGCCGATCAGTGCGCTAGTCGATCTCGAACCGATCGGCTTGTCCTGGCTGAACGACAAGTTGCAACTGACAGCGGTAGAGATCGCTGCGTACAGCCCATTGCGCCACATCGGCCAGGGCGTACCGATGACGGTGAGCGTAGGCGCGGCCGAGTTACCGGAACTCGTGCGGCATTCGAGCGACTATGCGCACGCGTGCAACGAGCGGGGCGAGCAGGTCGTCTATCTGCCGGTGCCCGATTGCACGCATTTTTCGGTGCTCGACGATCTGGCCGCGCCCGACGGCGTGCAGATGAATGCACTCGCGCGGGCCATGTCGATCTGACCGGGTCGAGCTCGCCGCATCGCCGGGCACATACGTGGGTGACGACAACCTCGAGGAGACGTCGTGGCGACACAGCTTTTGCTGGACGGATTCGAGAATCTGCCTGGGCCGACAGACCGGCTCTTCTTCGCGATCCGTCCCGACGATGAAGCTACTGCCCATATCGAGCGGCTGGTGGCGCGCCTGCGGATCGCATCGGGGCTGACGAACAAGCCGATCGCCCGCGAGCGGCTGCATATCACGCTGTTCTGGCTCGGCGACCACTTCGGGTTGCCGCAAAAAATCGTCGATCTGTTGCATCTCGCTGCCGCGCAGGTTGGCACAGGCGCAGCCCCATTCGATGTCGAGTTGGATCGTGTGGAGTATTTTGGGCGCCGGGCGGACAACAAGCCGCTGGTGTTGCGCGCCGCGCCTGGTGCACCCGGCATTGCGGCGCTCGGTGCGTTTCGCGAATCGTTGGGGGCGGCGATCGGATTCAGCGAAGCGAAAAGACGTACAGCGAGTTTCACGCCACATGTCACGCTGCTTTACGACACACCGCCGGTGGCGCGGCAAATCGTGCACAGGATCGGCTGGCCAGTGCGCGAGTTTTTTCTTGTCCATAGCCTGCTTGGGCAGTCGCGGCACGAGGTGCTGGGGCGATGGACGCTCGGCGGCGAACTTCCTGTGCGTTAGCGGCCGGGGGCGGTGCACAGGCTGAGGGCGGTGCTCCCCCCGAAGCAATCGATCAGAAGCGCATGCCCGTTCCGCAGCCGCCGGCAAAGCCGCCACCGCTACCACCTGCGCCACCGCAGAAAACCCCGCATCCGGAGAGCAGGAGGGCGGCCGATACGGCGGCAATCACGAGTGCTGGGCGGAAAAACCGTTTCATTGGAGTCCCTCCGTTGTTTGATGGCTTACAGGGCCTGGAAGACCCGCAGGCCCGGTCGATTGCGCCAGTTTACAGGCTGTTTGCAGCGCCGACGCTGTTATTCGCCGAGGTGCCAGATCACCCGGACCGCCCGCCGGGCCACGCTTTCCCGGGAATGGCGGGCCCGCTAGAGGCCACACACGGTGCCGCCGGCGCCCGCCGGGGCGGCTCCCTGATAAAATGCGCGGGCCGCAACGTAGTGGATGACCGATGAAATTGCTTGATGCGTTAGTCGAACAGCGCATTGCCGCCGCAGCCGCGCGTGGCGAGTTCGACGATTTGTCCCGTGCCCGGGCGCCGCTCGCGCTCGACGACGACCTGCTCGTGCCGGAGGCGGTCCGCATCGCGAACCGCATCCTGAAGAACGCGGGCTTCGTGCCGCCCGCCGTCGAGCAGTTGCGCGCGCTCTGCGATCTGCGCGACGACCTCGACGCCGCGGGCGACAAAGCTGCCCGTTGCAGTCTGCAGGCCCGCATGCTCGCACTCGATATGGCGCTCGAATCGCTGCGCGGCGGTCCGCTGGTGCTGCCGCGCGAATACTGCCGGCGTATTGCCGAACGCCTGTCGGAGCGGGTTTCCGCCGATTCGGGCGGCAGCGGCGAAGCAGGCATGGCGTGAGCACTCCGCAGCCGCCGGGCGAGACGCCGGCCACCGCTGATGGGGCCACTAACAGCGCCGCACACAACCTGCTTTCCACTTCCTCCGATGTGAGCCGCGATGTTCCGACGTCGCCGGTTGCTGTGCCTTCCCCCCTTGTTTCCGAACGCGATCGTCGCTTCATGGCGCTTGCCCAGGCGGCCGCCGAAGAAGCGCGGGCCGCGGGCGAGGTCCCCGTCGGTGCGGTGCTCGTGCGCGGCGACGAAGTGATAGCGACGGGGTTCAACCATCCGATCGGCGGCCACGATCCTTCCGCGCACGCCGAGATGGCCGCGCTGCGTGCCGCGGCGCAGGCACTCGAAAACTACCGGCTGCCGGGCTGCGAACTCTATGTCACCCTCGAACCGTGCCTGATGTGCGCCGGCGCGATCATGCACGCGCGCATCGCCCGTGTGGTGTTCGGCGCGCGCGACCCGAAGACGGGCGCGTGCGGCAGCGTCGTCGATGCGTTTGCGAATCCGCAGCTCAATCACCACACCGAGGTGATCGGCGGCGTGCTGGAGGACGAGTGTGGTGCTGCGCTGAAGACTTTCTTCGCCGACCGGCGGCGCGCGAGCAGGGAAGCACGGGCGGCTCGGGCCGCCCCTGCGCCCCAAACCCCGGCAGCGCAGTCTCCGGCTTCGCCGGACACGCCACCTTCCGACCCCGCCGACTCCTGACCCAACCCGATTTTTCGCCTTCGTTGCCTTTGCCCATGACCGCCCACCGCACCATCGAGCTGATCGCGCCTTCCGGCTACCCGTACGACCAGGAGGCGGCGCAGCGCGCGCTGCAAAGGTTGCGCGCGCAAGGACATCGCATCGAAGGGCTGGACGCGACGCAGCGCTGCTATCAGCGCTTTGCGGGCACCGACGGCGAACGTGCCGCGGATCTGAACCGCCTCGCCGATACTTCGCGCCCACTGCCCGATATCGTGCTCGCGGTGCGTGGCGGTTACGGGGCGACGCGCATCCTGCACGGGCTAGATTACGAAGGGTTGCAGCGCCGCTTGCGTGACGCACCGGTGGCGCTCGTCGGTTACAGCGATTTCACCGCGATCCAGCTCGCACTGTATGCGCGCGCGGGTGTGAAGACGTTTGCCGGGCCGATGCTGCTGAGCGACTTCGGCGCGGAAACGCCAAGCGAATTCACGATGCAGCACTTCTGGAATGCGCTCACGAAACCGACCTTCACCGTGACGAGCGATGCTCATCAGGCGCAGTCCGCCGATGTGACCGGCATGCTGTGGGGCGGCAATCTCGCGGTGCTCTCGTCGCTGGTGGGCACACCGTATATGCCGCCGGTGCAGGGCGGCATCCTCTGGCTCGAGGACGTCAACGAACAGCCGTTCCGGGTCGAGCGGATGATTTATCAACTGCATCTGTCGGGCATCCTCGCGCAGCAGCAGGCGTTGGTGCTGGGCGACTTCTCCGGCGCCAGGTTGTTCGACTCCGACAACGGCTACGACCTGCACGCGATGATCGAACAGGTGAGGTCGGTCATCGGCATTCCGGTGATCACCGGGCTGCCGTTCGGCCACATTGCCGACATCGTGACGCTGCCGTTCGGCGCCGATGCGCACCTCGTCGCCGATCCACACGGCTTCCAGCTGACCGTCTCGAACTATCCGCATCTGGGCTGAGCGGGCGGCCGGCGGTAATGCGGCTTCCATCCGTCCACGTCTTCGTTATCCGCCGATGTGCGCTATCCGCTGCGAGAGCAGGGCGGTGGATAGCGCACGTCGCGAACGCCTGTCTGTCGCAACTAACTGCCGGTCACGAATCCGCGCGTATTGGTTCATCGAGCGCGACCCCAGAAAATATTGTCAACAAAATATGCGGCAGAATCGTGGCTTGTCATGCCCAGAAGACCAGGATTTTCCCTTAAAAAATGACATATCTCCACGGTGACAGGGCAAGTCAGGTTGAATTGCCAATCATTGACAGCAAAAATTGTTGACAATTTTAATGTCCAACCTAAGATGCTCTCCATAACGGAACGCACATCATGTCCGACCGAACTTCCGCTTCTTCCGCAGGTAACCGGCCCGAGGCCATCGCCGAACGCATTCGCGACGCGATCCTCGAACATCGACTCGCGCCGGGCGCCAAGCTGACCGAAGCGCAGTTGTGCGAGGTGTTCGACGTCAAGCGCGGGCCGGTGCGCCAGGCGCTTGCGCTGCTCGCGACCGACCGGCTCATCGATCTCGAGCCGAACCGTGGCGCGTTTGTCGCGAGTCCGTCGCTGCAGGAAGTGCACGAGGTGTTCGAGATGCGCCGCATCATCGAGCTGGCCGTCGTCGAGCGGATCTGCTCGGGGCACGGCACGCGCCGGTTGAAGGGCATCGCCAGCATGATCGGCCGCGAGCGCAAGGCGTTCGAGACGCGAGACTTTTCCGCGTGGATCCGCCTGTCGGGCGAGTTCCACACGGAGCTGGCCGCGCTGACGGGCAACACGGTGCTGTGCGATTGCCTGAACGGGCTCGTTGCGCGCTCGACGTTGATCTCGGCGCTGTACGAATCGATTGGCCAGAGCCCGTGCTCGGTCGAAGATCACGAAGCCATTCTGGCCGCGCTCGACGCCGGCCATACGCAGGGAGCCGCAGCGCTGATGGCGCGCCACCTGCAAAGCGTCGAGTTGAAGATGCTGGATCGTCCTGCGCGCGGCGCTGCCGATCTACACGAAGTGTTCGGCACACGAGGCACAAAGCCCGCGCCAATCTGAAGCACTCCGCGCAGCCACGCTCAGGCGTGGTGCGCGTCGCACTGAATTCGAACTGAACGACCACCGCCGTGCGATGGCCAGCGTAGTGCGCTGTCCATCGCGTGGAGGGACGCCCACGTCCAGCCCAGACGCAGGCGAACGCGCTCCGGTATGAGTCCGCGCTCATATCGGAGCGATAAAAACCAGTACGTACGTACGGAGACACTCGCGGCGCCTGCAGGCGCGCAGCCCCGGCCATAGCGGCCCGGCCGCTGGCATGCAGGATGCAATGCCCTTCGATTCGCAATCGACGGTCCCATCTCAAGGAGGAGTCATGGCTCAGTTCAGTGCAGCACCGGGTAACCCTGCCAGCGCCGCAATGCCGGCATTCGAAGAGGGCAGTTCGACGCCCGGCGCGCCGCTGCCCGCCGGCTACAGCGAACGTCTCTACAACGAAGACCTCGCACCGCTGCGGCACCAGACCTGGAGCGCGTACAACATCTTCGCGTTCTGGATGTCGGACGTGCATAGCGTCGGTGGTTATGTGTTCGCGGGCAGTCTGTTCGCGCTCGGTCTGACGAGCTGGCAGGTGCTGATCGCGCTGCTGGTCGGCATCACGATCGTCAATGTGCTGTGCAACCTGATCGCGCGACCGAGCCAACAGAACGGTGTGCCGTATCCGGTCGCGTGCCGCGCGACGTTCGGCGTGCTTGGCGCGAATATTCCGGCGGTGATCCGTGGCTTGATCGCGGTTGCGTGGTATGGCATCCAGACATACCTGGCCTCGAGTGCGCTCGTCATCGTCGTGCTGAAATTCATCCCGCAGCTTCTTCCGTATGCGGACGTTCATCACCACGGCTTCATGGGCCTGTCGACGATCGGTTGGGCCGGCTTCATGTTGCTGTGGGTGCTGCAGGCGCTCGTGTTCTGGAACGGCATGGAGACGATCAAGAAGTTCATCGACTTCGCCGGGCCGGCCGTCTACATCGTGATGTTCATACTCGCTGGTTACATGGTGTGGCGTGCGGGCTGGCGCAACATCGGCATCAACCTGGGCGGCGTCAAGTATCACGGGCTCGAAGTCGTGCCGGTGATGATCACGGCGATCTCGCTCGTGGTGTCGTATTTCTCGGGGCCGATGCTGAACTTCGGTGACTTCTCACGCTACGGCAAGAGCTTTCGCAGCGTACAGCGCGGCAATTTCTGGGGCCTGCCGGTCAACTTCCTCGCCTTCTCGCTCGTCACGGTGATCACTACGGCGGCCACGCTGCCGGTGTTCGGCGAACTGATTACCGATCCGGTCGAAACGGTTGGTCGAATCGACTATCCGACTGCGGTGATACTCGGCGCGCTGACGTTCACGATCGCGACGATCGGCATCAACATCGTCGCGAATTTCGTGTCGCCGGCATTCGATTTCTCGAACGTCGCGCCGCGTCTGATTAGCTGGCGCGCGGGCGGCATGCTGGCCGCGGTCGCATCGATTTTCATCACGCCGTGGAACCTGTTCAACAACCCCGAGGTGATTCACTACACGCTCGACGTGCTCGGCAGTTTCATCGGGCCGCTATACGGCGTGCTGATCGTCGACTTCTACCTGGTGAAGCGGCAGAAAATCGTACTCGACGATCTGTATACCGTGTCCGAATCGGGCAGCTACTGGTATCGCGGCGGTGTGAATTACAAGGCGGTCGCGGCGCTAGTGCCGGCGGCGGTGATCGCGATTATCTGCGTGCTGGTGCCGGGATTGAACGGGCTCGCGAATTTCTCGTGGTTTATCGGCGCGGCGCTTGGCGCGGGGTTCTACCTGATGTTCACGCGCAGATGAGATAGCCATTGAAGCGACAACTGAAGTTGCAATTCAAGCAGGAGCAGACATGCGTATCAAACTGATCAACCCGAACACGACGTGGCGCATGACCGACGCGATGGCGCGTTGTGCACGCGAAGTCGTCGCGCCCGGCACGGAGCTGATCGCCGTGAGCCCGCCGATGGGCCCGCCATCGATCGAGGGCTACTACGACGAAGCGCTCGCCACGCCGGGGCTACTCGCCGAAGTCGCCGCGGGCGAGCGCGAGGGCTGCGACGGCTACGTGATCGCGTGCTTCGGCGATCCCGGTCTCTACGCCGCACGCGAGCTGGCGCGTGGCCCCGTGATCGGCATCGCGGAAGCGGCGATGCACGCGGCGAGCGTGCTCGCGCCGGGGTTTTCGGTAGTGACGACGTTGGCGCGCACGCGCGGCATGGCATGGCATCTCGCCGAGCGGTACGGCATGACACGCTTTTGCCGCAACGTGCGCGCCACCGATGTCGCCGTGCTCGATCTCGACCGTCCCGGCTCGGCGGCACGCGCGATCATTCTCGACGAATGCCGCCGAGCGCTCGACGAAGACGGGTCGGACGCGATCGTACTCGGTTGCGCGGGGATGGCCGAACTGTGCGCGGAAATCGAGGATGCGCTGGGTGCGCCGGTAATCGAAGGCGTGACCGCCGCGGTGAAATGGGTCGAGGCGCTGGTTGCGTTGCGTCTCGCGACTGCGAAGCGCGGCGACTATGCGCGGCCGCTGCCGAAACGCTATGACGGCGAATTCGAGCGGTTTAGTCCCGAGCTGGCCGGCCCAGGGCTAGAAGGCCCCGGGCCGGCCAGTGGTCCCCTGTCCCCCGGGGCCAGCGGCCAGAGTGCCGTTGGCATACCAGGTCGGGTAAACGCGAGCGATCCGGCATCCGGCGCCGAACCGCAGCGGCAGCCGCACATACACCCGGTCTGACTCGCACTATCTGCCCGTGTGTATGGGCGCATCCGGGCGTTTTCGCTACACTCGTTGCATCGTGGCGTCCGTATTCGAACGTCAGGGATACATGTCGGTATCCCGCGTTCCACGCCTCTTTTCACCGCGTCGCTAGACCGCTTTTCGTCCATACCATGTCATTCGATTCGAATTACCCGCGCGATCTGATCGGCTACGGCCGCCACCCGGTGCAGGCGAACTGGCCGGGGCGCGCACGCGTCGCCGTGCAGTTTGTGCTGAACTACGAAGAGGGCGGTGAGAACTGCGTGCTGCACGGCGATCCGGCGTCGGAGCAGTTTCTGTCGGAAATCGTCGGTGCAGCGGCTTATCCGTCGCGGCATATGAGCATGGAGTCGATCTACGAATACGGATCGCGTGCCGGCGTGTGGCGCATCCTGCGCGAGTTCGAAAAGCGCAGCCTGCCGCTCACGGTGTTCGGTGTCGGCATGGCGATCGAGCGGCATCCGGAGCTCGCGCGCGCATTCGTCGAGTTGGGGCATGAGATTGCGTGTCATGGGTATCGCTGGATTCACTACCAGGACATGGCGCCGGAGCGCGAAGCGGAACATATGCGGCTCGGTATGGAAGCGATCGAGCGCGTGACCGGCGAGCGGCCGCTCGGCTGGTACACCGGTCGCGACAGTCCGAACACGCACCGGCTTGTCGCCGAATACGGCGGCTTCCTGTACGACTCGGACAACTACGGCGACGACCTGCCGTTCTGGCTTGACGTCGAAGTGACGGGCGGCGTCAACGTCCCGCAACTGATCGTGCCGTACACGCTCGATACCAACGACATGCGTTTCGCCTCACCGCAGGGCTTCAACACGGCGGATCATTTCTTCACCTATCTGCGCGACGCGTTCGACGTGCTCTACGAAGAGGGCGATGAAGCACCGAAGATGCTGTCTGTCGGCATGCACTGCCGGCTGCTCGGCCGCCCTGGGCGGTTCCGCGCGCTACAGCGGTTTCTCGATCACATCGAGCAGCATGATCGCGTGTGGGTGACACGACGCGTCGATATCGCGCGGCACTGGCGCGACCATCATCCTTATCAACCCCTTTCCCGCGGGGCCGCGGCATGAAGGCGATGCATTACACACTCGACCAGCTCAATCACAGTTCAACCGATGCGTTCGTCGCGGCGCTGTCCGGCATCTTCGAGCATTCGCCGTGGGTGGCCGAAGTCGCCGCCGGTGCGCGACCGTTTGCGAGTATCGACGCGCTGCACGCGACCATGACGCATGCAGTCGAAAGTGCCGACGAAGCGATCCAGCTCGCGCTGATCAACGCCCACCCGGAGCTGGCCGGCAAGGCAGCGGTACGCGGCGAGCTGACAGAAGAGTCGACGCGAGAGCAGAGCGGCGCCGGGCTCGATCAATGCACGCGCGAAGAGTTCGAGCGGCTGGTGAGCCTGAACACGGCGTATCGCGAGAAGTTCGGCTTTCCGTTCATTCTCGCGGTGCGCGGTTATGACCGTCACGGCATCATCGCGAACTTCGAAGCGCGCGTGAGCCACAGCCGAGCCGAAGAACTGCGTGCGAGCCTCGACCAGATTTACCGGATCGCGCGCTTCAGGCTCGACGATCTGATCGAAGCGTAGCGCGCGCGTTAACCAACATTGCGACATTGCAACCGCCGGCCACCGACGCCGGCATTCATAGACAAAAAGGAAGACAACGATGGCACTCCCGATTCTCGACCCTAACGCACCGGATTTCACGCGTCGCTATGTGAATCTGGCGGACCCGCGTCTCGGCGCGCAGGCGCTCGAGGCCAGCGACGATTTCTTCGCGCCGAAGGAACGCATGCTGAACCCGGAACCGGCCGTCTTCATTCCCGGCAAGTACGACGACAACGGCAAATGGATGGACGGCTGGGAAACCCGCCGCAAGCGTTCGAGCGGCTATGACTGGTGCGTCGTGAAGCTGGCGCGGCCGGGTGTGATCAAGGGGCTCGACCTCGATACGAGCCACTTCACCGGCAACTTTCCGCCGGCGGCATCGGTGGAGGCGGCACGTGTCGTCGACGGTGCGCCGGGTGCTTCGACGCAGTGGACCGAGATCGTCCCGTCGACCACCTTGCAGGGCAACAGCCATCACTATCTCGACGTGAACGATGCCAACGCGTGGACCCATCTGCGCGTGAACATCTATCCGGACGGCGGCATCGCGCGTCTGCGCGTATATGGTCAGCCGCAGGTCGACTGGGCCGGCGCAAGTCGCACCGAGCTGTTCGATCTGGCGGCGATGGAAAACGGCGCATACCTGGTCGGCGCGAACAACCAGCACTTCGGTGCTGCCTCCACGCTGCTGAGGCCGGGTCGCGGCGTCAACATGGGCGACGGCTGGGAAACGCGACGTCGTCGCGAACCGGGCAACGACTGGGCGATTTTCGCGCTCGCGCAGCCGGGTGTGATCCGCAAGATCGAAGTCGATACGGCGCACTTCAAGGGCAACTATCCGGATCGCTGCTCGATCCAGGCCGCGCGCGTGACGGGCGGCACTGACAGTTCACTGGTGACGCAGGCGATGTTCTGGCCGGTGCTGCTCGGCGAACAGAAGCTGCAGATGGACCGGCAGCATCATTTCGAAAGCGAACTGGCAGCGCTCGGCGTGGTCACGCACGTGCGCTTTAACATCATCCCGGACGGCGGCGTATCGCGCCTGCGTCTATGGGGCACGCTCGCCTGATCACGATGAACAAGCTCGTTATCGAACCGCTGACCCGCGCCGCGTTCGCCCCGTTCGGCGACGTGATCGAACTGGACGGCGCAAAGCAGATTCCGATCAACCTCGGCACGACGATCCGCTACCACGATCTCGCGCATGTCGATGTCGTCGATGAGGGCGGTCGTGCGCTCGTGAACCTGTTTCGCGGCCAGCCGCGCACGCTGCCGTTCGAGGTGAAGATGCTCGAACGGCATCCACTTGGTAGCCAGGCGTTTGTACCGTTGAACGACAAGCCGTATCTGGTGGTCGTTGCGCCGGCGGGTGAACTCGATTCGGAGGCGATCCGCGCGTTCGTGACGAGCGGCTGGCAGGGCGTGAATTACGCGAAGGGCGTGTGGCACCATCCGCTGATCGCGCTCGGCGAAATTAGCGATTTCATCGTCGTCGATCGTGGCGGCGATGGGCTCAATCTCAACGAACAGGATCTCGACGAATCGTTGTGGTTGACTGAAGAGGCGCTGCAGGCGGTCGCGCTCTGAGCGGATTCAATAGTCGTACACATGCTCCGTCTCGAGACCGTCTTTCCCGGCCGCCGCCAGAAAGTCGGACAGGTCGCGAACCGGTATCAGCAGCGCGACGCGTCGGGTATGGGCGGGCATCGTGAGCGGCTGTTCGAACAGCACGCGGCCACTGGTCGCGGGCAATACCTGGTCGTCCTTTACCCACAGCGTGACCAGAATCACCGATCGGTTGCCGGCGATATCGGTGAGATGAATGCCCTGTTGCGCAAGCGTTGTCGCCGCCAGCCTGAAGTCGAAATAGCGCGGCAACGCAAGTAACGCCTGACCGTCCGGCAGGTGAGCAAGCACGCTGACATGGGTGGGCGCCGACCAGCCATCGGGCAGGTGGTCCACGACCACATCGGTCGTCATCAGCGCGGGCGTATAAGCAGCCCGCGTGGCCTTTTCAATCATCTTTCCATACACTGCCTTGATCGCGTATTCGGTGGTCAGGGTGTAGCGGCGTTCCCATTTGCGGATCAGCCCGGGTCCCCACAGCGGCACATCGCTCCAGAGGTGGTGCAGGCGCGCGCTGAAATCGAACAGATACCACGGCTCCTGGCGGATGAAGTCCACGTACTCCTGCGCGGCTTGGGCACCGTAACGGTCTTCGGCGGTGAGCTTTTCTCCGCCTAGCAGCCAACTTGCGCGGCCCACGGTATTTTCATAGATCGAGCGCAGTGCGTATTCGATCGTCGTGCTCGACGCGATCACCCAGATCATCACGTGATAGCCGGGATTGAGCGGATAGTGGTCATGCAGCTGCTCGCGCGTGACCGTTGCGTAGCTCGACCACAGCTGGCCGGTCTGGTCCAGAAACGGAAAATCGTGCGACGGCGCAATCCGGACGATCCGCGCGTATTCCGCGGGACTGTGCACGAGATACCACTCGGGAAAGGTCAGCAGCGTCTGTTCGGTGCCGCGGCGATCCGCTACCGGCACGGGGCTCTGGTATGAGGTGCCCGGAGCCACCTGTGTCGCGGAGGGCGTTGCTGCATACACAGCTGGCGTCGAGACTGCGGGCACGATACCGATGACCGCGCAGATGACCGCGCCGATAGCGAGAAGCGCATTGCGCAACGGCCACCTCATGCCGCTTCTCCAACGCGCACGAACGCCATCAGGATATTGTCCGATGGATCGCCGTGCTGGGTCAGGCGCGCGCCTGTATGGCGAAAACCTGCGGCTTCGATACGCGAGATCCAGTCGTCCACACTGGCGAAATGGCGTAATTCCGCCTGGTTGGTGTGCCACGTTTCGCCGAGCCCCGCGTTGAAGACCGTATGTGCAAGCGCGACGAATGCGTCCATGGTCGGTGTCGTCACATCGTGATCGCGGACCACGAAATAGCCGCCCGGACGGACGATCCGCGCAATCGAGTCGAGAAACGGCGCAAGCTTTGCCGGCGCCATATGGTGCAGACCGACAAAGCAGCTGACCAGATCCGCGCTGGCGGCAGGTAGTGCGATCGGAGCGTAGTCGTTCAAAGGCTGGAATTTGCCGATCGAGCCGAGCTGCCCGCGCTCGACGATATCGACCGGGCTCATGCCCGGCCGCACGTCGTGAACCAGAGTGACCTCGCCTTTGAGATGCAGGTACTTCTTCATGGCGCGCACGTAACGCCCTGTCGTGCCGATCTCGACGTAGTCTCGCAACGGCGCATCGCCTAGCAGCGTGGCGGCTTGCCGGCCCATTTCCGCTTTCTGCGTCGACAGGGACGGCAGCGCGTAGGTGAGCATCGCGAGGCGCGGTGTGATAGCGGGGAGACCCGCCTGGATCGCGCGATAAATACCCTCGTCACCCGAGTGTTCCGCCATCGACGCCTTGATCAACGTATGCAGGCGGTCTTCAGGCAACACGTGGAAGATGTTCTGCAGGAACGTATAGAAGCGATCGGCTTCGTGCTCGTTACCGTAGATCGTCGAGAACAACGTGCCGCTGCTGTCTTCCTTTGTTGCCGCAGCCGTAGTCGACATCGGCGTCGTTTCTGGCGTGCCTCGCTCCGGCGCATAGTAGCGATCCCACAGCGCACCACGCAGCCGGTATTGCGGATCGAATTGCTGCTTGAGCGCAAACATTTCGCGCGCGCGCGGATAAGCGCGATGGAACTGTTCGTGCGTCGCGTGCAACTGATAAGGGAGATAGTAGGTACCGCCCACCGCCAGCACCGCATCGATCAGTTCGCGCGTCCATACCGCGACGCGCTCGCGGGCGTTGTCGCGCGTGCGCTGCTTGTAGTAGAGCACGAAGGCAAATGTCTCGCCGCGTGCCCACGCCATGACGGTGCGGTTGTCGGCGAGCGCGTGGCGGATCGAAATGTTGACGGCATTCACCCGATGTCGCGAGAGGATCTCCGAGAGCGCCTCTGCAAATTGCGTGACGACGGCCACGGGAACGAAATACTCCTGGAGCACGTACGTGCGCCGGCGACGCCCGACCGGTTCGAGTTCCGCGACGTCGTAACCGGCTTCGTAATTGCGCCAGTGCACCTTTTTGCCGAAATGCAGCAGCGGGTCGTACAGATACTCGCGCCGGAACTTGCCGAGCGGTGTCTCGGTGATGGCCCACAGAAAATATTTCGCCGCCAGAAACCCGCGGCTGAGCGGCTGCAATCGTCCCGACGTTGCCGGCTCGTCGGTCACTGTCCAGCTGATGGCCCGGCCGCGTGTGTAGCGCGGCGGATAGAGATCGAAATTGTGGAAGATCACATCGTGATGGCCGCGCACGTTCTTGTCGAACCATGCCTTGTAATCGACCGTGTGCATCTTGCGATCGCTGCGCTTGACCCGCGTATTGGGCGCGAGGTCGAGTTCCACTTCGGTGATGATGCCTACACCGCCGTACCCGCCAATCGCCGCATTGAACAACGTGGTGTTCGCAGCAGGCGTCGCGGTGACGACTTCGCCGCTCGCGAGCACGAGCGTAATGGCCCGTACCGACAGCACGACCGGCCCGAGGCCCATGTAACGCCCGTGCGCGTTCACCGACAGCGCACCACCTACCGTGAAGTTCGCGTAAGTCTGCATGATCTTGACGGACAGACCATGCGGATCGATGAAGTGCTGGATGTCGCACCAGCGGATACCAGCCTGCACGCGAATCACCGATGTATGCGGCTCGAACCGGAGTATCCGGTTCATCTTGCGCATATCCAGATGCAGCGTGCCCGGGCTGGCAGTGTGTCCGCCCATGCTGAAGTGACCGCCGCCTACCGATACCGGCAGATTGGTCTGCGTGAGCGCCTCGACGACTTCCTGAGTAGTAGTCGGCGTAGCGACTGAAAATACCGGAATCCGGTTTAGCTGGGTGACGTCGTTGACCGTTGCCATGTCTGCATCACTCCGCGATATTGACTTTGAGGTAATCCGAGCGGATTGCCGGATCGGGACCAAAGCGATTGGCGTGATCGACGCCGCGGTGCAGCAGGTGGATCAAAACCCAGATCGGTCCAAACACCGGGATGACGGCGGCTAATAACGACCATCCGTTGCGGCTGGTGTCGTGCAGGCGTTGCGCCGAGAGCGCGCTTGCACTCCAGAGAAAGACGATTGCAAAGAGGCTCGTGCCCGTTTCGCCAAACCAGGATCCGGCGAGGCTGCCGAAAGCGGTGCACACGAGTGCGGCGATGACGATGCGGGTTAGCCATTCGCTGCGGGTAATGCGACCGCGGCTCAAAAAGAAAGCGGGGACGACTGTAGTTAATAGCATGTTTGTTTTCGCCTGTTCCCGGGAGTCGATTGACGGCTATTGAAACTGTCAGCTTGTTTTAAGCTTCGGTGCGCAATTCTAAGCGGACTTGATATTATCGGTCGATCTTGATCTTGAGAAAACTGGCCCAGTATTGGCACATGTAATTATTTTCCATAGTAAATATGCCGCTGCAACGACGAAACATAACAAGAACGCGTGAGACTTCATGAAATTTTATAAAATCACGATTGCCGTGGTCGCTACACCGATCATCGCGCTGGTGTGCGTATTGGGCGCCGCGGATCTGCTGGCCCATAGCCGCGAGCGGGATGTCGCGCAGAGCGCTGCGCCCGTTGGATCGCGTTTTGTGCGGGCGGCGGACGTGGACATGCTGATACAGGAGCGGGGTCCCGCGAACGGCAAGCCGATTGTTTTTATTTCCGGCGCAGGCGCCTGGAGTTCGACGTGGCTGCCGACCATGAATTATCTCGCTCAGGCGGGCTATCACTGCATTGCGGTCGACCTGCCGCCTTTTGGCTATACGAGCCGGCCGGCGGCCGATACCTACGACACGGACCACCAGGCACTGCGCATTCTCGGGATGCTCGACACGCTGAAGCTTTCGCAGGTCATACTCGTGGGTCATTCGTTTGGCGGGCGAGCGACGGTCGAAGCGTTGATGACTGAACCGGAGCGCTTTAAGGCAGCGGTACTGGTGGATGTTGCGCTGTCTATCGATCAAGCGCCCGCGCAGCGAGGGTTAATCGGCAATCTGCTTGCGCTACCGGTGGTCGCGCGACCGGTGATTGCCGCGACGGCGACCAATCCGCGGCTCACCGGGTGGTTTTTACGGAAGTTCACCTCGCGTCACGACGCGCTGACGCCCGAGTGGATCGCCGTCTATCAGCGACCGCTCTCGGTGGTTGGGACGACGGTGGCTTACGAGAACTGGCTCGATGCATTTCTCAACGATCCAGGGCTCAGCAAAAGCAGCCACTCGCCGGACTACGCGTCGCTGACCATGCCGGTCGATGTGATCTGGGGTGCAACCGACGGCGTAACACCCGTTAGCGATGGACTGCGCCTGTCGCGCCTGTTGCCTGACGCGCAAATGAACGTCTTGCCGGGCATCGGGCATATCCCTCATGTCGAGGACAATTCCGCGTTCAATCGTGCGATCGGTAGCTTCCTCGCGCGTTTGTCATAGCGCGTGGTCGATCTGTCGGAGTGGAGCATCCTGGACTGGCCGCCGGTCATCCCGACCCTGCGGCCAGCCCCTTATCGCTTACTTCGCGGCGCCGGCCTGAAACCACGCAGCAATCTTCTGCCGTTCAGCATCGGTCATGTGCGTGACGTTACCGAGCGGCATTGCCTTCAACGTCACTGCCTGGTTGTAGATCCGTTGCGCGTTCTGCGAGATCTCGTCGGGCGTATCGAACATCACGCCGGCCGGGGCGCTACCCATCATGGTCGGATGCGACGAGTGACACGCGATGCAGCGCTGCTGCAACACCGGCGCGATATCCGCGACTTTCAGCACCGGCTGGTTCGCCGCCTGCGCTTGCGGCACGACCGGCTTCGGCATCGTCCACGCGAGTGCGGCAGCCATCAGCGCGACGCCACCGACGGGCAGATACCACAGCACCTGGCCGCGGTGTCGCATCACGAAGAACTGACGGATCAGTGCGCCGGCCAGCATGATGATCGCGAGCACGGCCCAGTTGTACGGATGTGTGTAGGTCATCGCGTAGTGGTTCGACAGCATCGCGAACACCACAGGCAGCGTGAAATAGGTGTTGTGCACCGAGCGCTGCTTGCCGCGTTTGCCGTAGATCGGATTCGGCGTCTCGCCCTTCAACATCGCGTCGACCATCTTGCGCTGACCCGGAATGATCACGACGAACACGTTCGCCGACATGATCGTCGCGAGCATCGCGCCGGTGATCAGATACGCCGCACGCCCCGCGAAGATATGACACGCGAGCCAGATGGCGATCAGCACATACAGGCCAACGCTTATACCGAGCAGTTTGTCTCTCGTGCCGAGCAGACGGCAAAGCGAGTCGTAGACAATCCAGCCAGCCGCCAGAAAACCGAGCGCCGAGAAGATCGCGACGACCGGTCCCATATCGAGCACGTTCTTGTCGATCAGGTAGGTGTTCGGCGCGAACAGATACAGCACGGTGAAGAGCCCGAAACCTGACAGCCACGTCGTGTACGACGGCCACTTCGACCAGTGCAGGTCGTCGGGCATTTCGGGTGGTGCGACCGTGTACTTCTGCATGTTGTAGAAGCCGCCGCCGTGTACATGCCAGAGTTCACCGAACACACCGCGTTTGCGTTGGTTCGCGTCCTGCGGCGGTTTCAGGCTGTTGTCGAGCGCGACGAAATAGAACGACTCGCCGATCCATGCAATCGCGACGATGACGTGAAACCAGCGAATCGCGAGATTCAGCCAGTCGGTGATAAATCCTTCCATGAAACTCCTCCACTTCCTGTTCGTTATGCGCGTCGCGGCGCGGCTCGTCGGGTGGCCGGCGCGCGGACTGCGTCAGGCGCGTAGGGCGCCGTATGTGGGTGTGCGGTTGCCGTTCTGATCCAGCCGTCCGTCAGCGTTCAGCAGGTGTCTCCTCGTCATCTGCAAAATGCACGGACGGTGACCGGCCTTGTGTCAGCTACCGCGATACGTGCTGTATGACCACGGCGACACGAGCAGCGGCACGTGATAGTGCGAACCCGCATCGGCGATGCCGAAGCGCAGCACGACACGATCGACGAAGCGCGGCTGCGGCAACTGCGCGCCCGTGGCGGCAAAGTAGTCGCCGGCATGGAACACGAGTTCGTATTCGCCGGCCACGAAGGCATCGTCTGCCAGCAACGGTGCGTCGCAGCGGCCATCGTGGTTAGTGACGGTGGTTTTCAGCAGGCGGCGCGTGTCGCCGGCCAGTGCGTAGAGTTCGACCTTGACGCCGGCGCCGGGCCGGCCGTTCGCGGTGTCGAGCACGTGGGTAGTGAGCTTTCCCATTCGCAATTTTCCTTGTATCGATGCGAGGTTTCAGCGACGGCCCGATCCATGATGCGTGTGCGGCGGATCGAGGCTCCACGTCAGTGGCTACATACCCGTCGGCGGATCGAAGCGAGCGCCGTGGCAGCCATTGTAAAAAGGATGAACGCATTCGCGCACGAGCGATAGGAAAGATAAAGCCTGACGCATGACAGCCCGCTGAAAGCTGGATCGCACCGGAGCCGTATGACGACGCGGTTTATGCGTTTTACCGATCGTACCGGCGCCAGAATGACCCACTATATCGGCAGCGTGAATCCCGGTATCGCACCGGTGCGTGTTGTCAGCGCAATTTTGGCCCGCGAAGGTTATGCCCATGCGCAGCCCCGCTGCGTGTCCCGAAGACGGCGCAGCACGCCGGGTAACCGGGCCCCCGGCGTCTGAACGGACGCGGCGGCACGGTGCGTGCTCGCCCCATCGCGTTCGGTGCGCCTCGCACCCGTCGCTGAGGCAATTCGCCGGAGCGGCATGAATCAGGCGGAGAAACGAATGACGATGGCGCAGCAAAACACCCGCGGCAGAACGATGCTGGTCAAACATGCCGATGTGCTCGTGACGATGGATGGCGCACGACGCGAGTTGCGCGACGGCGGCCTGTATATCGAAGACAACCGGATCGTCGCGGTCGGCCCGACAGCCGAATTGCCGCAAACAGCGGACGACGTGCTCGACCTGCACGGGCACCTGGTGATACCGGGGCTCGTCAACACGCACCACCACATGTATCAGAGCCTGACGCGGGCGATCCCGGCCGCGCAGGACGCCGAGCTGTTCGGCTGGCTGACGAGCCTCTACAAGGTGTGGGCGCATCTGACGCCCGAGATGATCGAGGTATCGACGCTGACGGCGATGGCCGAGTTGCTGCTGTCCGGTTGCACGACGTCCAGTGATCATCTGTATATCTATCCGAACGGCAGCCGGCTCGACGACAGCATCGCCGCCGCGCAGCGCATCGGTATGCGCTTTCATGCGAGTCGCGGCAGCATGAGTGTGGGACAGAAAGACGGGGGATTGCCGCCGGATTCGGTGGTCGAGCGCGAGGCGGACATCCTGAAGGATACGCAGCGGCTCATCGAGACATATCACGACGAGGGCCGCTACGCGATGCTGCGGGTGGTGGTTGCGCCGTGTTCGCCGTTTTCGGTGAGCCGCGACCTGATGCGCGAATCGGCGGCGCTGGCTCGGCAGTATGGTGTGTCGCTGCATACGCATCTCGCGGAGAACGTGAACGACATCGCGTACAGCCGCGAGAAGTTCGGTATGACACCGGCCGAATACGCCGAGGATCTCGGTTGGGTCGGGCGCGATGTGTGGCATGCGCACTGTGTCCAGCTCGACGATGCAGGGATTGCGTTGTTTGCGCGGACCGGCACCGGCGTGGCGCACTGTCCGTGCTCGAACATGCGACTGGCGTCGGGCATCGCGCCGGTTAAACGAATGCGGCTGGCCGGCGTGCCGGTTGGGCTTGGGGTGGACGGTTCGGCATCGAACGATGGCGCGCAGATGGTTGCCGAAGTGCGTCAGGCATTGCTGCTGCAGCGCGTCGGTTTTGGGCCCGATGCGATGACCGCGCGCGAAGCGCTCGAAATCGCGACGCTCGGTGGCGCACGGGTGCTCAATCGCGACGATATCGGTGCGCTCGCGCCCGGCATGGCCGCCGATTTCGTCGCGTTCGATCTGCGCCAGCCGCTCTTTGCCGGCGCGTTGCACGACCCGGTTGCGGCGCTGGTGTTCTGCGCGCCGTCGCAGGTGGCCTATAGCGTGATCGGTGGGCGTGTCGTCGTGAAGGAGGGGAGGCTGACGACGCTCGATCTAGGGCCGGTGATCGAGCGACACAACGGGCTTGCGCGGACGCTGTATCAGGCGGCTGCGTAGCTACGATAGTCATTCAGCGTACGAGTGAGTGGCACAACCGGCTCACTCAGACGCTGTATCAGGTGGTTGCGCAACCAGGACTGAAGGACTGCGCGCAAGCACGCTGTCCGTCTTGCCGATGGGAGCCCGCGTAACAATGAACGCGGGCTCGCGTCAGGGTTTATCGATCAACGTCCGAGTCGCCTCGGCAACAAGCCCGCGCAGCCAGCGAACTTCGTCGGAGTAATGGCAGCGCTCGTGCCACAACTGGTAGTACTGCATCGGTGGAAAGTCGAGCGGCGCGGGTACGACCGTGAGCGGCAAGAACTTCGAGTAGTGATCGGCGAAGAGCCGCGTCGTCGTGAAGATCAGATCCGATTTAACGAGCACGTACGGCGCGAGATTGAAGTACGGCAGCGTAACGACGACGTGGCGCTTGAGCCGCTCGCGTGCGAGGTGCACGTCGATTGCGCCGCGCTGGCCGACCGAATAGGGCGTCGGTGCGAGGTGCGGCGCGTTCAGGTACTGATCGAGTGTGAGGCCGCCACGTTTGGCGTACGGGTGCGCGCTGCTCATCAGGCAGACGATCTGATCGACGAACAGGTTCGACAGATGCAGTTGCTCGGGCGGCTCGGGCCAGTTACCGACGACGATATCGAGCTTGCCGTCTTCGAGCGCGAGTTCGTAGTCGAAGGCGGGCCCAAGCGAATGGAATTCGAGTGTCGCGTTGGGTGCGGCCTGGCGGAAACGCTCGACGACGGTCGGCACGAACAGCACGTTCAGATAGTCCGGGCAACCGATGCGATAACAGCGGATCGACGTCGCCGGATCGAAGTTGTGCTGCTGGAACTTGATGCGCTCGATTTCGCGCAGCGCATTCTGCACCGGCTCGAGCAGGCGCAGACCGTACTCGGTAGGCACCATGCCGGATTTGCCGCGCACGAGCAGCGGGTCGCCGGTGATGTCGCGCAACCGGCGCAGCGCCGCGCTGATAGCCGGTTGGGACTGGTTGAGTTTGACGGCGGCGCGCGTCACGCTGCGCTCCATCAGCAGGGTGTGCAAGACCCGCAGTAAGTAGGTGTCGATCGCCTCGCGTTGCTGGCTCATGACTTCTCCGATTATATGTAAAGGCTGATCGAGGGTGCTGTGGGGTATATGCGTTTTAATATAGACACAAAGCCACGTCAAGGGTGGCTAACCCGGAAAGCGTGCTGTGGCGCGGCTTTGCGCGATTTTTGACGGCTCGACTGGCTGCGGCGAATTAGGTATTGTCGACCGGTTGCCGCAGTGCACACGAGGCTCTTCGGAGCGGCGGCGCAGGGCGGCAGACGGCGTATCGATGCACTACGGAATCCCATGGACGACTCTTCCCCTGCTTCATCTTCTTCTGCCGGCGGCCCGGCCGCGGCGCCGTCGACACCCGCTCCGCGGCTCGCGCTGACGGGCATCAGCAAGCAGTACCCGGCCGTGCGCGCCAACGACGACGTCACGCTCACCGTCGCAGCCGGCGAGATCCACGCGGTGCTCGGCGAGAACGGCGCCGGCAAGAGCACGCTGATGAAGATCATCTACGGCGCGGTGCGTCCCGATGCCGGCGAGATCCGCTGGGAAGGCGAAACCGTCGAGATCGCGAGTCCGGCGGCCGCGCGCAAGCTCGGCATCGGCATGGTGTTCCAGCACTTCTCGCTGTTCGAGACACTGACGGTCGGCGAGAACATCGCACTCGCGCTCGATGAACCGTTCGACCTCAAGACACTTGGCAAACGCATCCGCGAAGTCTCCGCCGACTACGGCCTCGATATCGATCCGCAGCGCCACGTGCATAGCCTGACGGTGGGCGAGCGGCAACGCGTCGAGATCGTCCGCTGTCTGCTGCAGAACCCGCGTCTGCTGATCATGGACGAACCGACCTCGGTGTTGACGCCGCAGGCGGTGCGCAAGCTGTTTGAGACGTTGCGGCGGCTCGCGGCCGAAGGCTGCAGCATCCTTTACATCAGTCACAAGCTCGACGAAATCCAGGCGCTGTGCGACAGCGCGACCGTGATGCGCGGCGGCCGCGTAACGGGCCGCGTGACGCCGCGCGACGAAACGCATGCGTCGCTTGCGCAATTGATGGTCGGCCATTCGTTGCCCGATTACACGCGCCGTGCGCACACGCCGGGCAACGTATTGCTCGAGGTGAGGCAGCTCTCTGTGGCGAGCGCCGATCCGTTCGGCACCTCGCTCGACAATGTGTCGCTCGCGGTGCACGGCGGCGAGATCTTCGGCATTGCGGGTGTGTCGGGCAACGGCCAGGCGGAACTGCTCGCCGCGCTGTCGGGCGAAGCGCGCAGTTCGCAAGCGGATGCGATTGAGATCTGCGGCCAGCCGGCAGGGCGACTCGGTGCAGGTGCGCGGCGGGCGCTCGGCTTTGCGTTCGTGCCCGAGGAGCGGCTCGGGCGCGGCGCCGTGCCAGCGATGTCGCTTGCGGAAAACGCGTTGCTCACCGCGCATCGCGAGAAGATGGTCCGGTCGGGCTGGATCGATGCGCGCGCAATGAAAGCGTTCGCGCAGCGTTGCATCGCGGCGTTCGACGTGCGCTGCGCCGGCCCCGATGCGCTTGCGCAAAGTCTGTCGGGGGGCAACCTGCAGAAGTACATCGTCGGCCGCGAGATGCTCCAGGCGCCGAAGGTGCTGGTCGTCGCGCAGCCTACGTGGGGCGTCGACGTCGGCGCGGCGGCGTTCATCCGTCAGCAGTTGCTCGATCTGTCGGCGCGCGGCGTAGCGATCCTCGTGATCTCCGAAGAACTCGAAGAACTGTTCGACATCTGCGACCGCGTGGCCGTGCTCGCGCGCGGACGTCTTTCGCCGGTGCGCCGGTGCGGCGACACGAATGCCGAAGAGATCGGCCGCTGGATGGCGGGCCTGTTCGGCGAGCGCGACAGCGCAACGTTGCCGCCGTCACCGCCCGGCGAACCAGCGCACGCATGACCCCGCACATGAAAGCACACAGCGCACAGACAGATAACGACACGCTCACCACACCGACCTCATGATCCCTCCGTATCGACTCGAAGCGCGCACCTCGCCGTCCCGCGCGATGCAGCTCGCCGTCCCGCTGATCGCCGCACTGCTGACGCTCGTGATCGGCTTTCTGATTTTCGGCCTGGTGGGCCGCGACCCCGTGCAGGCGATGCACGCGTTCTTTATCGAACCGCTGTCGAGCATCAACGGCTGGACCGAACTGCTGCTAAAGGCGTCGCCGTTGTGTCTGATCGGTCTCGGTCTCGCAATCGGTTATCGCGCGAACGTCTGGAACATCGGCGCGGAAGGGCAGATGCTGCTCGGCGGAATTGCTGCGAGCGGTGTCGCGATCTACTTCGATCAGGCGAGCGGCTGGTGGATCCTGCCGACGATGATGCTGGCCGGTGTAATCGGCGGCATGGCGTGGGCCGCGATTCCCGCGCTGCTGAAGAGCCGCTTCAACACCAATGAAATCCTCACGAGCCTGATGCTCACGTATGTCGCCACGCAACTGCTGATCTATCTGGTGAGCGGCCCGTGGCGCGACCCGCAGGGGATGAATTTTCCGCTGTCGGAGATGTTCTCTGGCGACGCGCTCTATCCGACCTTCGCCGGCGACTGGCACTGGAAATTCCTGCGCGGCACGCGGCTCAACGCGTCGATCTTCATCACGCTGGTCGCGATTCCGCTCGTGTGGCTCTTCATGCGTAAAAGCTTTGCGGGCTTCCGCATGAACGTCGGCGGTCTTGCGCCGCTGGCCGCGCGATACGCAGGCTTCTCGGATCGCCGCACGATCTGGACGTCGCTGCTGATCAGCGGCGGGCTGGCTGGGCTGGCCGGCATGGGCGAGATCGCGGGGCCGATCGGGCAACTGCAAGCGACGTGGTCGCCGGGCTATGGTTTCACTGCGATCATCGTCGTGTTCGTCGGCCGGCTGCATCCGTTCGGTATCGTGCTCGCCAGCCTGTTGATGGCGTTGTTGTACCTAGGCGGCGAAGCGGTGCAGACGTCGATGCAGCTGCCGCAGGCGCTGTCCGGCGTGTTCCAGGGGTTGCTGCTGTTCTGCCTGCTCGGTGCCGACCTGTTCGTGAATTACCGCGTGCGTCGCCGCCATACGGCCGCGCACGTTCCGCACGCCCACTGACTTCTCCAACACGACTCTCATGGATATCCAGCAAGCCAGTGCATTGACTTCGAGCGCCGTGACCGCAGCGATTCCGCTGATGTTCGCCGGCGCGGGCGAACTCGTCGCGGAGAAATCGGGGGTACTCAACCTTGGCGTCGAAGGGATGATGCTGATGGGCGCGGTGAGCGGCTATGCGGTCACCGCAATCACGGGCAACCCGTGGCTCGGCGTGATGGCGGCGATCGCGGCAGGCGTGGCCATGTCGCTGCTATTCGCATTTCTCACACTGACGATGATGGCGAACCAGGTCGCAACCGGCCTGTCGCTGACGATCTTCGGCATCGGTTTGTCCGCGTATGTCGGCAAGCCGTACACATCGGCGGCTGTGCGCGTGACGATCGATGCGTGGCCGATTCCACTGCTCTCGAAAATTCCGGTCCTCGGTCCCGCGTTTTTCAGTCTGACGCCACTCGATTACCTCGCGTTCGCGATGTTCGCTGTGATCGGCTGGTTCCTGTACCGCACGCGTGCGGGTCTCGTGCTGCGCTCGGTGGGCGAGTCGCCACAGGTTGCGCATTCGGTGGGCTTCCCGGTGGTCGGCGTGCGCTATGGCGCGGTGCTGTTTGGCGGCGGCATGGCGGGACTCGCGGGCGGCTACTACTCGATCGTCAATCTGCATCTGTGGCAGGAGCAGCTCACGTCGGGGCGCGGCTGGATCGCGCTCGCGCTCGTCGTGTTCGCGACGTGGCGCCCGGGGCGTCTGCTGATCGGCGCGTTGCTGTTCGGTGCCGTGACGGGCCTGCAGTTCTACGCACAGGCGATCGGCGTGCCTGTGCCGACGCAGTTTCTCGCGATGCTGCCGTACCTCGCGACGATCGTCGTGCTGGTGCTGATCTCGCGCAACCCGAACACGATCCGGCTGAACGCGCCGGCTTCGCTCGGCAAACCGTTTTTCGCCGCAGGCTGAGTGCATCTGGATAACAACGATCTGACAATTAACGACATCACTGGAGAAAACACAATGAGAAGAAAACTGCTGACCACGTTCGCGCTCGCGGCCGCATCGCTGAGTCTTGGCGCAACGCTTGCACAACAACCGGCACAGGCCGCCGACGCACCTGGCGTCGCCTTCGTCTACCTGGGCAACCCGGGCGACGCCGGCTGGACCTTCGCCCACGATCAGGGTTCGAAAGAAGCCGAAGCGCAGTTCGGCAGCAAGATCAAGATCACGCGGATCGAAAACGTGCCCGAATCCGCCGACTCCGAACGCGTCTTCCGCGATCTCGCGAACAAGGGCAACAAGATCATCATCGGTTCGAGCTTCGGCTACCAGGACTTCGAACTGAAGGTCGCGAAGGACTTTCCCGACACCGTGTTCCTGCACGCGACCGGCTACAAGAAAGCCGCGAACTTCGGCACCTATGACGTGCGCATGTACCAGGGTGCGTATCTCGCGGGCGTCGCGGCCGGTTATGTGACGAAGACCAACACGCTCGGTTTCGTCGCGTCGGTGCCGATCCCCGAGGTGGTCCGCAACATCAATGCGTACACGCTCGGCGCGCGCTCGGTGAATCCGAAGGTGCATACGAAGGTGATCTGGATCAACAGCTGGTTCGATCCAGGCAAGGAAAAACAGGCTGCCGAAACGCTGATCGGGCAGGGCGCCGACGTGCTGTTGCAGAACACCGATTCAAGCGCGACGCTGGCCACCGCTTCGGAGAAACACGTGCATGCGTTCGGCTGGGACTCGGACATGAAGAAGTTCGGTCCTGACGCGCATCTCGGCTCGGTGGTCGGACATTGGGGCGTGTACTACACGGCGGCGATCCAGCAGGTGCTCGACGGCAAATGGAAGAACGATCCGGTGTGGTGGGGCATTCCGCAGAAAGCCGTCAATCTCGAAGACCTGAATACCGGTGTCCTCTCCGCAGCCGCGCAGAAGGACGTCGAAGCGAAGCGTGCGCAAATCGCGAGCGCGAAGTGGGATGTGTTCACCGGTCCGATCAAGGATCAGACCGGTGCGGTGAAGGTTCCGGCGGGCAAGACGCTGGCCGATGCGGAACTGCAGCGGCTCAACTGGTATGTCGAGGGCGTCGACGGGGTGCTGCCGAAGTAACGCCGGCATACCCCTCGGGCAGCATCTCCCGCGCGTGGATCTAGCTTGGGCGGATGCTGTACCAGAAGTAGGCGGGGACTTCGCGTGCCACGGAATAGATATCGCGGAGTTCCCAGAACCGCGGATACGTGCCACTTACGTCGCGTACGCCGAAGCGTTTGAGAGCAAGCGTGGTCCTGGGCAGGTGGAAGTATTGCGTCACCACGACGGCGCTGAACAGTCCCCGGCTGCGCATGAAGGCGCTTGCGTGACGGGCGGTGCTCCATGTATCGCCGCCCGTGCTATCCACCACGATCTTGTCGGGCGGCACGCCGTGGCCTACCAGGTAGGCGCGCATGGCCAGCGCCTCGTTCGTGCCGGATGGATCGATGCCGCCGCTCACGAAGAGTAGCCCGCACTGGCTTTGCTGATAGCACTGCAGCGCCGTGTCCAGCCTCGCTGCGAGCCTCGGTGACGGGGTGCCGTCGCGCTGCACCGCGTTGCCCAGCACGACGCCGACATCGGCGGGCTGAGCATGCGTGAGCAATCCCGCTGAAGCCAGCACAATGCCCCCCAGCAGCCACAGGCAAACGACGATACCGAGTGCTCTCCGGATTCTTGTGGGCATGGGCCTGGGTGTTGTTTTGGTGCGGTTCATGGCTGTCACCACCAGGTCACCGGGCTGGCCGATCGTTCGGCCGTGTGTGCAGGATTGGTTTTCATACTTGAACTTGATTGAGTCGTCGTCATTTCCATATTTCAGATGATGTGGGGTATCGCCCAGGCGTCGGTAGCGGTGAACCGGGCTGCCGCCCAACCTGAACCGTTCACGAGAACCTGCTAAAATACCCGGTTTTTCGCCGTACTACCTTTCAAAGGGACGCGCTGTGCTGTCTACCGCCAACATCACCATGCAATTCGGGCCGAAGCCCCTCTTCGAGAACATCTCGGTCAAATTCGGGGAAGGGAACCGCTATGGCCTGATTGGGGCGAACGGCTGCGGCAAGTCCACGTTCATGAAGATCCTCGGCAGCGACCTGGAGTCGAGTTCGGGCACCGTGATGCTCGAACCGAATATCCGCCTCGGCAAGCTGCGCCAGGACCAGTTTGCGTACGAAGACGTACGGGTGCTCGACGTCGTCATGATGGGCCACACCGAGATGTGGGCCGCGATGACCGAGCGCGACGCAATCTACGCGAACCCGGATGCCACCGACGACGACTACATGCACGCCGCCGAACTCGAAGCGAAGTTCTCCGAGTACGACGGCTACACGGCCGAAGCGCGCGCGGGCGAACTGCTGCTCGGCATCGGTATTGCCATCGACCTGCACAACGGCCCGATGAGCAACGTCGCGCCCGGCTGGAAACTGCGCGTGCTGCTCGCACAGGCGCTGTTCTCGAAGCCCGATGTGCTGCTGCTCGACGAGCCGACCAACAACCTCGACATCAACTCGATCCGCTGGCTGGAAGACGTGCTCAACCAGTACAACTCGACGATGATCATCATCTCGCACGATCGACACTTCCTGAACCAGGTCTGCACGCACATGGCCGACATGGACTTCGGCACGCTGAAGGTCTATCCGGGCAACTACGACGACTACATGCTGGCGAGCACGCAGGCGCGCGAGCGTCAGCAGAGCGCCAACGCGAAGGCCAAGGAACGCGTGGCCGACCTGCAGGACTTCGTGCGCCGCTTCTCGGCGAACAAGTCGAAGGCCCGTCAGGCCACTAGCCGCATGAAGATGATCGACAAGATCAAGATCGAGGAATTCAAGCCGTCGTCGCGGCAGAACCCGTTTATCCGCTTCGAGTACGAGAAGAAGCTGCATAACATCGCCGTCGTCGCGGAGAAGATCACCAAGAAGTACGACCGCACGATCTTCAACAACTTCAGCATCAGCGTGCAGCCGGGCGAGCGCATCGCGATCATCGGCGAGAACGGCGCGGGCAAGACGACGTTGCTGCGTACGCTGAGGGGCAACCTCAAGGTCGATCACGGCACGATCAAGTGGGCCGAGAACGCGAACCTCGGCTACATGCCGCAGGACACCTATGAGGAATTCCCGGACGACGTCACGCTGATGGAGTGGATCGACGGTTATCGCCAGGAAGGCGACGACGAACAGTCGGTGCGCGGCACGCTCGGCCGGCTGCTGTTCAACGCGGACGATATCCGCAAGTCGGTGAAGGTGCTGTCGGGCGGCGAGAAGGGCCGCATGATCTGGGGCAAGCTCATGCTCGGCCGTCACAACGTGCTGCTGATGGACGAGCCGACCAACCACATGGACATGGAATCGATCGAGTCGCTGCAGATCGCGCTCGAGAAATACGAAGGCACGCTGATCTTCGTGTCGCACGATCGCGAGTTCGTGAATGGCTTGGCCAATCGCATCATTGAAGTGAAGACGGATGGCACGTTGAATGACTTTGGTGGGAATTACGAGGATTTCCTCGCTAGCCAGGGTGTGGAGTAAGCACACCGACCGGCGGCGAGGTTGCTCATGTGACCCACGCCGCCGCGTTACAGCTTGTCGTACTGAAACCGCATCGCAGTACCTTCACGCTGAATACGCTCCCACACCGCGCGTTTTTCGTCGTCGGTCATGAAGACCCAGTTCGCTACTTCGCCGGCCGTCCGGCCGCAGCCCTTGCAGATTTCGTCGAAAAGCGTCGAGCAGACGCCGATGCAGGGGCTGTCGGGAAGTGCGTGAAGATTGGATGCCATCGAAGACCTTGAAGCTGGAAGCGAAAAAACGGGAACGTCCCGCTATGTTAAACGAAAGGACGCGGGCGCCTGCGTGAAGAAACAGCTCATGACCCGGTCGCAACCTGCCAGACCAGCACCCCATTGAGCACGAGGATCGCCACGGCGCAAAGCCACGCGAGCAGCAGCGGCACACCGCGCACGCGCCAGTCGTGCATCAACAGCGGATCGGACGCATAACGGATCAGCGGCACCACGGCTAGCGGCAATTGCAGGCTCAGCACAACCTGGCTCGCCACGAGCAACTGGTTCGAACCATGCGGACCGAACAGCGCAACTGCCAGCAGCGCAGGCCCCATTGCGAGCGCCCGGGTCAGCAACGCACGTTGCCAGCGCGGCAGCCGCAGCCGCAAAAAACCTTCCATCACGACCTGGCCGGCCAGCGTCCCCGTCACCGTGGCGTTCAGCCCGCAGGCGAGTAGCGCCGCCGCAAACAGGATGCTGGCCCAGCGCGACCCGACGATCGGCGCGATCAGCCGGTGCGCGTCGGCGAGATCGGTCACGTTGCGATGGCCGTTCGCGTAGAACACGGCGGCCGCGAGTATCAGCAGCGCCGCGTTGATCACGAACGCAAACGACAGCGAGCCGAAAGTATCGAAGTTCACGCCGCGTAGTGCATGGGCGATTTCCGCCCGGGTGCCACCGGGCGCATGTTGCTTGACGAGCGCCGAGTGCAGGTAAAGGTTGTGCGGCATCACCGTCGCGCCGAGAATTCCGGCCGCGAGCCAGACCATTCCGGCGTTGCGCAGCAGCTCGCTACTTGGCACGGTGCCGGCGAGCGCCGCGTGCCAGTCGGGTCTGGCGAGCGCGAGTTCGACGACGAAGCACATCCCGACGAACAGAATCAGTAAGACGACGACGGCTTCAAGCGTGCGCCTGCCGTACTGCTGAAGTGCGAGCATCGCGAGCGTGCCGACCGCCGATAACAACACCCCGACCGTCAGCGACACGCCGAGCAACAGTTGCAGCGCCACCGCGCTGCCGACCACTTCGGCGACATCGCACGCGATGATCGCGATTTCGCTGGTGATCCACAGGAAGACCGTCGCCGCGCGGCTATTGCGTTCACGGCATAACTGCGCCAGATCGCGCCCGGTGACGAGGCCGAGTCGCGACGAGATCCATTGCAGCAGCATCGCCATCAGGCTCGATAGCAGCACGACGCTGAGCAACCTGTAGCCGTAGCTCGCACCGCCGGCCAGCGCGGTAGCCCAATTGCCCGGGTCCATGTAGCCGACCGCGATCAGCGCTCCCGCCCCGACGAACGAAAACCAGTGCGCGGGCCGGCCCGGCTCGCCGCCCTGAGGCGGGCGGCGGCGATTCGGACGCAGCGCAAACGGGTTGGTATTCATCGCGAACCCTGGACGGTACAGCCGGTAAGCCGGTTTGGCGCAGGCAGCGGGCCCGACCGCGCGAGGTGTCGGGCGACCCGGTCAGGCCTATTGTGCCCTTCAACGCGGCTGCGAACATCGATTACCCTGCCGCGCGTGCGTCAATATGCATTGGCGATAAGCCGTCGGCGGGATATGGCGCGCGGACCGTTCACCGGCCCGGCAGGATGCTACCGGAGCGGGAGGTTTTTTTCCGGCTGGACACGCGCGCATAACCCGTTAAAATTGCGCCCGTTTTGCAGCGCGAGATTTACACGGCAAAGGCAAAAACCGGCACAGGAATGCAGCGGACCCAACAACGACAGGTCGCACGCCCTGTACTGTTTGTGCGACAGGAAGGTTTTTTCTTTGGCGCGCGCAGCAATTAATGGTAGTTTTCGAATTTTTCGGGGGTGCCGTGCGCGGACGCGCGGCATCGGCGACGTAAGTTACATGAGCGACCGGTTCGGGCCGGTCGGCAACGGAGAACAGGATGAAGAGACAGGTGATGGGCCGGCTGGCCGCGCTCGTATTGTGTGCGGCACCGTGGGTGACGGCGGCAGCGAAGGACACGCAGCTGAATGTGTACAACTGGTCGGATTACATCGCCAAGGACACAATCCCGAACTTCACCAAACAGACCGGCGTCAAGGTCCAGTACGACAACTACGACAGCGACGACACGCTGCAGGCCAAGCTCCTCACCGGCAATTCCGGTTACGACATTGTCGTACCGACCAGCAACTACGCAGGCAAGCAGATCGCAGCAGGCATCTTCGCGCCGCTCGACAAATCGAAGCTGCCGAATCTCAAGTATCTCGATCCCGCACTGATGGCGCTCATCGCCGGTGCAGATCCGGGCAACCAGTTCTCGGTGCCGTGGGCATATGGCACGACCGGTCTCGGCTACAACGTGACCAAGGCGCAAAAGCTGCTTGGCAGCAACGTGCCGCTCAACAGCTGGGACGTCCTGTTCAAGCCGGAAAACATCTCGAAGCTGAAGGCTTGCGGCGTGTCGCTGCTCGACGCACCGGACCAGGTGTTTGCCGCCGCGCTGCACTACATGGGCAAAGACCCGATGAGCACGAATCCGGACGACTATCGCGCGGCGCTCGCGATGATGAAGAAGATCCGTCCGTACATCACGCAGTTCAACTCGTCGGGTTATATCAACGATCTGGTCGGTGGCGACATCTGCTTCGCGTACGGCTATTCGGGCGACGTGGTGATTGCGAAGCACCGCACGCTGGAAGCGAAGAAGCCGTACAAGGTCGAGTACTACATTCCGCAGGGCGGGGCGCCGGTGTGGTTCGACGTGATGGCGATTCCGAAGGACGCGAAGCACAAGGAAGCCGCGCTCGAATGGATCAACTACATCGAGACGCCGCAGGTGCACGCAGCGATCACGAATGCCGTCTACTACCCGAGTGCGAACGCCGAAGCGCGCAAGTACGTGGACAAGGACGTGGCGAACGATCCGGCCGTCTATCCGCCGCAGGACGTCGTCAAGACGCTGTTCCTGATGAAGCCGCTGCCGCCTGAAATCCAGCGTCTGCAGACCCGGCTCTGGACCGAATTCAAGTCCGGCCGCTGAAGCATCGATAGCGATAGCGGATCGCAGGAAACGGCCACGCAACTCCTGAAGCCCTCGGTACTCACCGGGGGCTTTGTTCGTCTAACGCAGCTGAGAAACAGGTAAAAGCAATCGATCATGAGTGACCAGTCGAGCTTGCCGGGCACGGCCGGCAGTGTCGTCGGTGGCGCCGCCGGGGGTGCCACCGATAACTTCGTGCAGATCGTCGACGTCGTGAAGAAATTCGGCGAGACGGTGGCCGTCAAAGAGGTCAACCTGTCCATCCGCAAGGGCGAGCTGTTCGCGCTGCTCGGCAGCTCGGGCTGCGGCAAGTCGACCCTGCTGCGCATGATGGCCGGTCTTGAGAGCGTCACGTCGGGCAAGATCCTGATCGATGGCGAAGACCTCGCGCAGTTGCCGCCGTACCGACGGCCGGTCAACATGATGTTCCAGTCGTATGCGTTGTTTCCGCACATGACGGTCGAGTCGAATGTCGCGTTCGGCCTGAAGCAGGAAGGCGTGCCGAAAGCGGAACTGAAAGACCGTGTGCAGAGCGCACTCGAACTCGTGCAGATGGCGCGCTATGCGAAGCGCAAACCGCATCAGCTGTCGGGTGGCCAGCAGCAGCGCGCGGCGCTCGCGCGCTCGCTGGTGAAGCGGCCGAAGTTGCTGCTGCTCGACGAGCCGATGTCCGCGCTCGATAAACAGATCCGTCAACGCACGCAGATCGAACTCGTCAACATTCTCGACAAGGTCGGCGTGACCTGCATGATGGTCACGCACGATCAGGAAGAAGCGATGACGATGGCTTCGCGTCTCGCGGTGATGAGCGAGGGCGAGATCATGCAGCTCGGTACGCCGCACGAAGTCTATGAGTTTCCGAACTGTCGTTTCTCGGCGGAGTTCATCGGCTCGACGAATCTGTTCGACGGGAATGTGGTCGAGGACGAGCCCGACCACGTGTTCATCGAAACCGCCGATCTGCCGACCCGCCTGTACGTGAGCCACGGCATCACCGGACCGCTTGGCATGCCGGTGACGATCTCGGTGCGTCCCGAGCGCATCGCGCTTACGCGCAAGCCGCCTGAGGGCACCTACAACTGGGGCAAGGGCGTTGTCTCGAACATCGCTTACATGGGCGGCTATTCGCTGTATCACGTGAAGCTCGACGGCGGCAAGACGGTGATCGCGAACGTCACGAGCCTCGCGCTCTCCGAGATCGACTCGCCGACCTGGGGCGACGAGGTCTACGTACGCTGGAGCGCATCGGCCGGTGTGGTGCTGACATCATGAAGCGCGCACTCGATGCTTTCATTGCGTGGCCGGTGCGGCGCTTCAACCTGAAGGGTAGCACCGCCGTCGTGGCGGGTCCGTTCATCTGGTTGTTGCTGTTCTTCCTCGTGCCGTTCCTGCTGGTCGTGAAGATCAGCTTCGCCGACCTGCGGCTCGGCATTCCGCCGTACACCGAACTGGTGACGTTGAAAGACGGCGTGGTCCAGTTCGCGTTCGATCTGTCGCACTACGCGTTCCTGCTGACCGACAGCCTGTACTTCGCGACCTATGTGAACTCGGTGGTGGTCGCGGCGATTTCGACGCTGCTGTGTCTGCTGCTCGGCTACCCGATGGCGTACTACATCGCGCGCTCGAATCCGGCTACGCGCAACATCCTGATGATGGCGGTGATGCTGCCATTCTGGACGTCGTTCCTGATCCGCGTGTATGCGTGGATCGGCATCCTCAAGAACAACGGCCTGTTGAACAATTTCCTGATGTCGATCGGTCTGATTCATACGCCGATCGAGCTGTATCACACGAACGCGGCCGTCTATATCGGCATGGTGTATTCGTACCTGCCGTTTCTCGTGATGCCGCTCTACGCGCACCTCGTCAAGATGGACATGACGCTGCTCGAAGCCGCCTACGATCTCGGCGCGAAGCCGTGGAAGGCGTTCTGGCAGATCACGCTGCCGCTGTCGAGAAACGGTGTGATCGCCGGTTGCCTGCTGGTGTTCATTCCGGCGGTGGGTGAGTACGTGATTCCGGAACTACTCGGCGGTGCGAATACGCTGATGATTGGCCGCGTCATGTGGAACGAGTTCTTCGACAATGCGGACTGGCCGATGGCATCTGCGGTGACGTGCGCGATGGTGTTGCTGCTGCTGGTGCCGATGGCGCTCTTCCAGTACTCGCAGGCGAAGGAACTGGGGGAGAAGCGTCGATGAAACCGAATCGCATCCTTCAGTTCATCGCGCTCGGGATCGGCTTTCTGTTCCTGTATGTGCCGATCGTCAGCCTCGTCGTCTATTCGTTCAACGAGTCGCAGCTCGTCACGGTCTGGACGCGGTTTTCGACGCGCTGGTATGCCGCGTTGTTGCAGGACGACGAGCTGATTGCGGCGGCGTGGCTGTCGCTGCGCATCGCGCTGCTGACCGCTTTCGCGTCGGTGTTCATCGGCACGTGGGCCGGCTTCGTGATGGCGCGCATGGGCCGCTTTCGCGGCTTCACGCTGTACACCGGGATGATCAACGCGCCGCTGGTGATCCCCGAGGTGATTCAGGGCATCTCGCTGCTGCTGCTCTTCATCGAAATGGAGAAGTGGTTTGGCTGGCCGGCGGGGCGCGGCATCTTCACGATCTGGATCGGTCACGTGATGCTGTGTATTTCCTACGTCGCGATCATCGTGCAGTCGCGTGTGCGTGAGCTGCATCCGTCGCTCGAAGAGGCTGCGCTCGATCTTGGCGCGACGCCGCTGCGCGTGTTCTTCGCGATCACGTTGCCGCTGATTTCGCAGGCGTTGATTGCGGGCTGGCTGCTGTCGTTCACGCTGTCAATCGACGATCTCGTGCTGTCGGCGTTTCTGTCCGGGCCCGGTTCGACGACGTTGCCACTGGTCGTGTTTTCGCGCGTGCGGCTTGGCTTGAATCCCGAGATGAATGCGCTCGCGACGCTGTTTATCGCCGTCGTGACCGCCGGTGTGATCATCGGGAATCATTTCATGCAGCGGGCGGAGAAGCGGCGGATGGCGGAGGCGGTGGGATAGGCACTACCGCTCAGCGGACGCTGGATGGCGCACGGCCGAATCGTTCCTTGAAGCGTTCTGCAAATCGCGTGCGGGATTTGTACCCGCAGGCCTGAGCAATATGCGGAATGGTCCAGGCCGTTGTCTGCATCAGCATCATGGCGTGATGCATGCGGGTGTCGAGGAGCAATTCCTCGAAGCGCACCTGTTCTGTGGCCAGGCGCCGGCGCAATGTCGATTCGCTCATTGCGAGTTCGCGACCGGCTTCCTGCGCTGTCCAGCGACGCTCGGGTGCCTCGCTGATGAGGCTGCGCAATCGTTCCGAGGTGGTTATCTGCAACCCGTCACAGGCAAACTGATGGCCGCGGTCCGACAGCGCGATCAGCAAGTCCATCAGGCGATGCAGAAGCCGTTGATCGCTAATCTGGTGTGCTTCGATGCTCTGCACGCAATGTTCGAACGTCGACGACAAATCATCGTCTAGCGGAACCTGCTGGAATGCCATCGACCGGCGCTCTTTCGTTCGCGTGGAAGGGTGATGACGATGGAACTCAGCAAGCAGTCCGGTTGACAACGTCAGGAAGATCGAACGGAAGCGGCCTTCATCGCCCCCGGGGGTCTTCAGGATATCCGTGCACGTGCTCTGGTCGACGAGGATCAGGGACGACGGGCTATCGACCACCAGTCGTTGTGTTCCGTCGTCGAGCGTCAATCGACCTGTCACCACAAGCAACACGGTCGCTTCAAAAAAGCGGAAACGTTGGGTTCGCAGGGCCTGCCTCAAGCATGGCCGCGCCAGACCGCACAGGTTGTGCCTCGATACAGGCGCGCCGGATGGCAGATGCCAGCTCGCCTCTCCCATCGGCTCCCGAACTTTGGAGAGCGGTAGGGCGTCATCGGAAATGAGGTGAGGCGAGGCCATGGCTGGATCGTGGATGCGATATCGCTAGTCGAGCAGAACCTTCGGGTTCAGGCTGTACAGTCCGGTCACGCTGGCTTGACCCAGCACGGATGCGGAGGCAAGCGCGGCGCGCACGTTCGCTCCGGTAAGCGGACCGCTGACTTCGAGCGTGGGAGCGGCAAGCGCATAGACCGTGAACACGTAATGGTGGACGATCGCATCGTTCCACGGCGGGCACGGACCATCGTAGCCATAGTACTCGCCCTGCATGTGCTCGTCGTTCGCGAACCAGCCCGTGTAGTCGTTGATACCGTGGCGCCAGCCATTATGGGCAAGCGGGCCGGCCTTGCCTCGCGGCGTGACGCCACTGGCGTGCGTGCCGGCGGGAATCTCGGTGATACCGGTCGGGATGTCGAGCAGAAGCCAATGGAAGAAGTCGACGCGAGGCAGCGAAGCAGGTACTTCACGGCCCTCCTGGTTGACGTCGTCGCCGCGGCTCGGCACATCCGGATCGTGGCAGACCACGACGAACGATTGCGTTCCTTCGGGCACGTCGCTCCACGCCAGATGAGGATTGCGGTTTGACGACAGGGCGACGTGCGAGACCGGGTCGGCGACGGCAAATGCGAACTCGCCGGGAATCGTTGCGCCGTTTTTAAAGCTTTGACTGATGAGTTGCATGGTGGGGTGTCGTCCTGGGGGGCAATGAGGAAATCAGGCATGTGCCCGACCGGAAACGGCGACCACATGGTTAAGGCATTGTATGGGCGCTAATCAAGCCGGTGGCTCCGTATCCGGTCAAATAGTCGGTCAATCCGGTCAAACTGATTGTATTGGATAGCCTTTTCGATGGTGCGCGGTACAGTGATGCGGCCGTATGTGTTCCGCCGACCCTTCCCGATGACGAGCGCCAATTGCCGTGAAACTCGACCCTCTTTCCTTGAGATTATTCGTGCGGGTCGTCGAGGACGGCACTATCACGAGCGTAGCCACCCGTGAGCATATTGCCGCGGCGGCAATCAGCCGACGGCTCAGCGATCTCGAAGAGGCACTCGGCACACCGCTGCTGGTACGCACGAATAAAGGCATTACGCCGACCGCGGCCGGGATCAATCTCTCGGTCATGGCGCGCGACGTGCTGGACGATCTGCAAAACATCGTCACGCGGATGCGGGAGTTCTCCGACGGGACCCGCGGACTGGTGCGACTGCTCGTCAATATCTCGGCGGTGTCGACCTTCATCCCGCCGCTTGTCAAATCGTTTGGCGAACGTTATCCGGACGTGCAGTTCCGGTTGATGGAGCGCGACAGTCTGTCGATTACCGAAGGTATCGCTGAGAACCTGGCTGACATAGGCGTCTTTACCAGCCTGCCATACAGCGCCGATATCGAGGTCTATCCGTTTCGTCATGACGAACTGAAAGTGCTCGTGCGCGAGGATCATCCGCTCGCTGCGCGCGAGTCGGTTACGTTCTCGGAGGTACTCGACTACGAGCATGTCGTGTTGCGTACCGGCACTCATCTGCGCCTGCGCATGCTGACGGCTGCGGGGCAAGCCGGTAAATTGCTGCGCTCCCGGGTGGAGGTCGCTTCTTACGATGTGCTGTGCAAGATGGTCGAGTGCGGTGTCGGGATCGGCGTGCTGCCCGCTGGCATTGTCGAGATCTATGCGCTTTCGGGAACACGTACGCTAGCGCTTGAAGATTCATGGGCGAGCCGCGAACTCTCCGTTTGCGTGCGTCGTGTCGACGCCCTGTCGCCCGTTGCGAGACTCTTCTTTGACCACCTGCGCGCCTCCCGCTGAAACCTTGCCGGCTGCCATCGCGTTTCGCGATGGCACGGTCGCAACTCGTTGATATACAGGGTTTCGCCAGCCCCCTACGATAAGTCAATCGAGGCCGAGGTCCGCAAATTTACAAAGACAGCGGCCGGGTCAATGACATGTCTGACAGACGCAACCTCGCGCAAACCAATGCTTGCGCGGTGAAGGTACGCGCTCCATGCATGCAAAAAACCAGACAAAGGAAATCGGAGGAGCCATGGAGACGTTGCGAGAAACGCAGGTAATGGAGATCGGAGTTTCGTCGCGATTCGTGCGTTACGCGACGCTCGGCGGTACGTGGGGAGCGTGGCTGTTCGATGCCCTCGATGCAACCATCTTCAGCTTCGTGATTCTTTCCATCGCACACACGTTCGGGGCAACGCTCGGGCAGGTTGTCTCGATCGTCGCCTGGTTCCTGCTTGCGACGGGCGTAGGCGGCCTGCTGCTAGGGAACCTGTCTGACCGGATCGGACGTAAGCGCGCGCTGCTGATCTCGGTACTGACCTATGCGACCGGTACCTTGCTATGCGGCTTCGCGCATAGCGTCACCGAGCTCAGCGTGTATCGCTTTGCCGTGGGCATTGGAGTGGGCGGGTTGTGGTCTGCTGCCGTCGCGCTGGTAGGTGAAGTGTGGCCGGCCTCCGGCCGCGCTAAAGCCATGGCGTTCATGCAGACCGGCTGGTCGGCGGGCAGCCTTCTTGCGGCCGTCTTCGCGTGGACGCTGCTGGACGCCTCCGATCCTGCCTCGTGGCGACGGCTGTTCATGATGTCGGCAGCGCCCGCCTATTGCGTTGCGCTGCTGATTCTGGCGTTCGTCAAGGAATCGCCAGTCTGGCTCGAGAACCGCGAGTTCCTGCGTCGTAACAAGACCAGGGCGGGGCTGCTGCAGATATTCAACGCGGATCTGCGCAGAACGACCCTGCTTGCACTCTCCATCTCGATCCTCGGCATGTTCGGTTACTGGATCATCATGACCTTCACGCCGATCTACCTGCAGAGCGTCCTGAACGTGAGGATCGATCAGGCGCCGGTGTTCCTGGTATGGACAGGGGTGGGTGCAACGCTCGGTTATCTGCTCTATGGCGTCCTGGCGGAGCGTGTGGGTCGACGTCAGGCGTTTGCGGTTTTCTTTCTCGGCATCGCACTGGCTGTGCCGATCTTCGCCTATGGCGCACGCATGATTCCGCTGTACGACGGCCGGCTTGCGTGGACGACTGGAAACATTGCTGGCATCGGCGGGCTTTCCGCTTTGCTGGGCTTTTTCACGGGCTATTTCAGCGGATTCGGCGCCTGGTATGCCGAGCTGTTCCCGACCAGCGTCCGCTCCACGGCGGCCGGGTTCTGCTTCAACTTCGGCCGTGTCGGTGCGATCGCCGGCATCAAGCTGGTGCCGATGCTGATCCCCATCCTGGGTTTCACGCTGACCTATTGCATGGCTTCAGTGACCTACCTGTGTGCTGCCGCGCTGGTGTTCACGTTGCGTGAGACAAAGGGCGCGCAATTGACTAGCGGCAACTGAATTTTTCCAATCAACCGGAGCAGTTTATGAAGAGCTATCGAATCGGCCAGATCGTGCCGAGTTCCAATACCACGATGGAGACAGAAATCCCTGCGATGCTCAATGCACGGCAGGCCTTGTTTCCGGAGGAACGCTTCACCTTCCACTCGGCGCGCATGCGCATGATGCACGTGACCCCCGAGGAACTGAAGAACATGGACGTGCAAAGCGACCGCTGTGCAGCGGAATTGATCGATGCGCGATGCGACGTGCTCGCGTACGCATGTCTCGTAGCGATCATGTGTCAGGGGCCGGGATACCATCGTCAGTCCGAGTCCCGGCTGAGCCGGGTCGCAGAGGAGAACGGGGTGCCCACACCGGTGATCAGTTCGGCCGGTGCACTATGCGAAGGAATCAAGGCGATGGGTTTTCGCAAGGTCGCCATTCTCACGCCCTACATGAAGCCGCTCACGCAGCAGGTCGCCACCTATATCGAAAGCGAAGACATCGAGGTGACGGACACCCTCAGTCTCGAGGTCTCCGACAACCTCGAAGTGGGGCGCCTGGATCCGATGAATCTGCTTGAACATGTGAAACGGCTCGATGTCAGCGAAGCCGACGCCGTCGTATTGTCCGCCTGTGTACAGATGCCCTCGCTGCCCGCGATCCAGCTGGTCGAGGACCGTTTGGGCAAGCCGGTATTGTCGGCAGCGGTCGCTACCGTCTATCGCATTCTCAAGACCCTTGATCTGAAGGCCGAAGTACGCGGCGCAGGGCACCTGCTTTCCGGACAATTCTGACCAGACGCCGGGTGATGGCACCGTGCCTGGGACAGTTAATCAGTCGGACCACCGACGTACGGAGACTTTGGATGACACGTGCGCATTTGACCTCTATGGCCGTCATGATCACGGCGCTCATGACTGGCATCGGCTTCCCGGCTTTAGCCGATGCCAGAGTCACCCGACTGGAGATTACCTCGAAGCAAAGCTACGGCACGTTCAAACCTGGTGAATTCGAACACTGGGAAGGCCGCATCTTTGGTGAACTGCAACCCACCGAGAAGATTCCCGACATTGAAAAGGCACCGAGAAATGCCGATGGACTCGTCGAGTACTCAGAAAAAATCTCTTTGACCTTTCCGAAGGACCCGAAAAGCGGCAACGGTGTGCTTCTGGTCGACATTCCTAACCGGGGTCGTCCCTATGCACAGGCGCTTTACAACAGCCCGCGTGATGAGCCGTTTGAGGCCGGCGCGACTGAAGCGGGCACGGGCTTTCTTCAGGATCGAGGTTTCGCTGTTGCTGAGGTGCAGTGGGAACTGGGCAAAGGTGCCGACCTGCCTGTGTTTATCGACGGATCAGGACGGCAGCGCTTCATCGAAGGTGTCGGCTTCGCAATTGTCAGAGACGCCGCCGATTTCCTTGCGCATGCTACGTCCGATAAATCCGGCACGGCCAACCCCCTGCAAGGCGCTGTCATGTGGACACTCGCATCCGGCAAGTCGCAATCGGGGCGATACCTTAAAACTTTCCTCCTGAACGGTTTCAACATGACGGAGGGGCATCGCGTATTCGACGGCATGCATATTTTTGTCTCGGGCGCGGGCATGTTGCCCATCATGCAATCGGGCACGGGGCCGCAGTCGAGCGCTGCCGAGGTTCCGACTTTCGGCAACCCCGAATTTCGCGGCGTCAACGATGGCGTGCTGACCATCGGCGACGTCATTCAACGGGTCAAGGCGCGAGGTGAGAATCCCCCTCGCATGATTCTCATCAACTCCACGACCGACTACTTCTCGCTGCGAGCATCCCTGTCGCGTACCGGGGCCGAAGGGACAGCCGAGCGGCGCATTCCGGACAATGTCCGCGTGTATGACATTGCGGGTGCATCCCACGTCGTTTTGCGGGAGACCCACTGCGAACTACCACCGGCCAGACTGGATTGGAGTCCGGTCTCACGCGCAACGCTACTGCACCTGGAAGACTGGGTGGTGAAGGGAACTGAGCCACCGGAAAGCCACCTCATGCCGCTTGAAGATGCCAAAAATGATCCGATGGTTCTGCACGCGCCGAGTTATCTGCCCAAAGCGATAGTCGAAATCCCGAAGCGTGACGAAGATGGAAATGCTATGGGAGGGGTAAGGCTCCCCGACATGGAGGCGCCGCTCGGCACGAACGCGCGGCAAAATCCACCGCTTTCTTTTCTGTGCATGCTTGCTGGCGCCTACGTCGCGTTCCCCCGAACACAGGCGGACGCCGAAGCAGCGCACGATGGACGTCGTCCCGTTCTGGAGCGATACACGACGCGCGACGAGTATGTGAACCGTGTTCGACGCGCGACGCGCGAACTTGAGCGGGACGGCTTCCTCCTGCCCGACGACAGCGCGATCATCATTCAATCGGCCGCAGCAAGTCCTCTCTGGCATACGTCGCCACCGTGATGGGGTGAGCTGTCGACAGGTTTATTGCGCTCTACTTATATCTATCCGCCGAGTGCGATCGGCTTGATGGCTGCGCGGCCACTCGGCATGAGCGCGTCGCAGCGATAGATGTTGTCCTGGTTCGGCGTTTTCGACCACGGGTCGGCGTTCCACGCGAACCAGGTGATACCGACCAGACGGCGCTGGGCCGCCATTTGTGCGAAGTCCCGATGGACTTCCTGAACGAGCAGCGTGCGGCTCGCATCCTGCGAGGGGCACGAAAAGTCGCTATTGGGAAAACCCCATTCGGTGACCCAGCAGGGTTTGGCGCTCCCCGAGGCACCCTGTACACCACATTCCGCGAAAGTGACGTCGTTCAGGCGGGCAGCGCGCGCCGCGGCCGTGGCGGCATTGCCCGGTTGTGCGGACGAGGGATAGGTGTGAATCCCATATGCATCGACGAGCGAATCGAGACCGTGCGCACGAAGAAACGCGAGCGTTGCAGAGAGACTGACCATGTCTTCTTTCCGGTTGTTATAGAGCTTCGCACCGTCCTGCGCATCGACGAACCCGGCGGAGATGATCGGCGTTTTCCGGTTGATGCTCGAATGGTCCCGCACGTCTTTGAGGACTGCGAGGATCTTCAGGTACTGGAGGAATCCTTTGGCGATCTGCTTGCCTTCGGGATCGTGGGCAAGATCGGCGAGACTGAGAATCTTGCCCTCGCCGGGTAACGGAAACTCGGAGTTGAAAGCCGCCCAGTTGATCTCGTTGCCGAGCTCGACGCCGGCAAGTGCGATGCCGTTGGCGTCCAGCTGATCGAAGATGAACTGGAACGAGGTTCGAGAGAGAGCCGGGTCGGCAAGGGACAACGGCGGACCGCTCCACATCTGCGGAAAGAGTGCCGGCTGATAGGGGCGCCTGGGCGCATCGGGCGGGTAGGTCGGGCTGACGCCGAGCTGTAGTTTGATGCCCTGCGCGGCGGCCCGTCTGGCGTAATCGATACCTTTGGAGTCGGCCGTGATGCCGCAGCGGATCACATGCACACCCGCGGCCTTCAACTGGGCGAAGACAGCGTTCTGGTCGGCGATGCTGGCGCGCATCGGGTTGACGACGTTCACGCCGATGACGACATTTTCTGCATGTGCCGGCATCGATAGCAGGCATGCGCACGCAGTGAGCGCGCCGAGCGTTGCCCAACCGTACCGCCCAATTGTTCCGAGCATGGATTTCTCCGCAGCCAGTGGGTAGCCGACACAAAGCCGTCATCATCGATGGCAGTCAGTGCGACCGGAAGCGGGCAGGTGTGAGGCGCCCCTTCGCTGTCGTGGAGGTGATGGTAGAGGAGGGAGCTTTCTGTTGGCTTGTGGGGCGTGCCAGCGTGTACAGTAGTTTCGGCCGCAGTCACGCGGTTTTTCCGGCATTCCCAACCACCTTTCTTACCACGACCTTCCATGCAGACACATCTCAGAGTCGCCCGACCCGTCAGCGATCTTGCCAGGTCGGAGCGCATGTATTGCGCCGCGCTCAACCTCGTTGCGCTGGCGAGATTTCAGGACCATCAGGGGTTCGACGGTGTGATGCTGGGAAGGTCCGGCATGGACTATCACTTCGAGTTCACGCAGTGCCGCACGCATCCGGTTGCGCCGTCGCCGACGCACGAGGATTTGCTGGTGTTTTACGTGCCCGACGGTGACGAGTGGCAATCGACTTGTGACCGTCTGGTTGAAAACGGTTTCGTTGGCGTGCCGTCGTTCAATCCGTATTGGGATGTGTCGGGGCGGACGTTCGAAGACCACGACGGTTATCGCGTGGTTCTGCAGAGGGCGGCGTGGTCTCTTTGAAGCCGAGTGGTGCCGGCTGAAGCAATGAAGTAAGAGACCAAGCCCGGCGTCGCGAGAGCGACGGAGCCGGGCCATCATTTCGAAAGCGTTTAGCGACGCGCAAGCAGGTAATAACCAAAACCGAGTGTCGCTCGCCCCCAGTACAGATAGGCTTGATGCCATCGCTGCATACGAAGCGAGAATTCCGCCGAGTCTGGATCGTCGGGATGCGATGCGAGGTATTGCATCATTGCGCTGCAATACTCGCCTTCATATTCATCCCATTCGTCGTCACTGCTGGTGGCGGTTCGCAACACGGCATAACCATGTTTGCTCGCACGTTGCGCATTTTCGGCGTGAGAGACAAATTCGTCCGCGGTTCCGCCGAGGACGTCCAGGTATGCCTGCGATGGCGGTTGCTTCCAGTAGCCGTCCGCGATCAGAAGGCGCCCACCGGGTGTGAGCCAGTCGCCACTGCGGCGCAGACATTCGTCGAACGAACCGAATGCATGTACCGAGCCGACGCAGATGATCGCCGCGTAGCCGTGTGGCGGTGGACTATGTTCGAGCAATGGGCAGTTGAGCAAAGCGAGTCGTGAATCACCGGGCGAAGCATCGCTGAACAGGCAGCGCGCTTCGTCGAGAAAACGCGGGTTGATATCGACACCTACGCCGTGTGCCGGCGACATATCGAGTGCTTCGCGGAGCAAGGCAGCCTTGCCGCAGCCAGCGTCGAGCACGACGTCCTGCGCGGAAAGACCGCTTGTCAGGCTTCGGAGCAGCCCCCGGGCCTTACCGATCGAGAGCGGGCTAAGGTAATGATGGTTACGATGCGCGATCGTGGAGAAGCGAAACGGGTCGGAGTTCGTGTTGGACATGATTCCATTGCGAAGATGGTTTGAAGGTGGATTTTGCAAACATCAATTCGCAATGAGCTTTCATACACGAACCTCCGAAATGTCAGTTATTCAGTTATGTGATCCCGTCAGGAAACACAGGTCGCCAATCTATCACGATGCCGCGCAACGCTGTCAAACCCCGCTGTCAAACCCTATACCCAATCCGCAATCCACCCCAATGCCGCCCACCGACAAAAATCGGCACGGACACATCCTTCATCAGCACGAACGCATTGCCACCCATATCGCGCCGATACGTTTGCAGTAAAAAGCGCTTCGTATGCGTGCCTGCGGCGCGCCCGGTGCGATCGTCGAAGAGTCGCCGGTTGCGGCAATGCGCCGCGTTCCACACCGGGTCCGTGCCCTGTGGCTGCGAAAACTTCAGGTTATGTGTCGGCAAGTAGCCGTGTGTATCGACGGCGGCGCAGAACGCGACGCGCGGATCGAGTGAAAGCAGCGGCTCCTGGATCGCGGGCAGCACGCGGTCGGTGAACAGCGTGAAGCGCGTCATGAACTGCGGCGGATTCGTGCCGGGCATCGGCGCGTAGTGCGCGTCGAACAGATCGTCGAGTGCGATATCGCCGCGGGCCACCGCGGCCTCGAAGGTCTTGCCGATTTTCTCGGCGGCATGTTGGGCCGCTTCGATAAACGGCGTATCGGTCGTCTCGACACCGGCTGCCGCGGTCAGTTCGATCAAGGTCTCGGACACACCGAGCAGATTGCCGAGCCGGTTTTTCGCCTGCACGAAATTCTCGCTCGAATCCTCGACACCGCCCGCCAGTTCCAGCACCTGCGCTTCGAGCCCGTTGCATTGCGTTTCGATCTCGCCGGTCAGTGTCGCGATCTGGCTTGCTTCGTCGTTGAGTTGCGTGATCGCGTGCCCAGTTGCGTGAACGACATCGCCGATCATGCGCGTGCCTTCGCGCACACGATGGGCGCGTTCGGTGTTGACCGACCCTTCCGCAATCAACTGCTCGGTCTGCTGCGTGAGTTGCGCGAGCGTCGTTTCGATCTGACCGGTGGCCTGTGCCGTTTTCGCGGACAGATTCTTCACTTCGGCCGCGACCACGGCGAAACTCTTGCCCGAGTCACCAGCCCGTGCTGCTTCGATCGCGGCATTGAGCGCGAGCAGATGGGTTTGTCGCGCGATCAGCGAAATCTCTTCCGACACGCGGCTCACATGCGCGAGCGCGGCACGCAGCGCGCCGATCTGGCTTTCGATCACCGTGACGCCTTCCACCAGCCCGTGAATATCCGCGAGCGATGTTTCGAGCGTCTGCTGCGACTGTTCGACGCTCGTTGCGGCCCGCGCGCTGACGCTGCGCATTTCGCGAGCGGCTTCGGCGATGCGGTGATTGCCCGCCATCGTTTGCGCCGCCGAATCGCGTAACGCCCGGCACACATGGGCCTGATTCTGGATGCGCGTGGCTACTTCGTCGACGTGGCCGGACACATCGCAGATCTCGATGCCCAGGGTACCCGCCTGAGCGGCGATATCCCCGACTACCGTGCGCGAACGGGCGGGGTTGCGCAGACGGGAAAAACTGAAGCGCGGCATGACGGTGTCTCCTGATCGATCCCACGCGAGAGGTGGCGGGATTGGCGGCAGCGGGGTCGTTGCCGTGCTGCGCGAACGCCTCGCCTGCTCTCCGCGTTTACGGCGCACGCACGCGGAACTTGATACGGGATGTCCCGTGGCCGATATCATGCGGAATCGTCGGCAGGTTTTCGCCTGCCTTGTTTTTACTTACGCCTCGAATCAACACTGTCTGTATCGATGATCGAAGGACTTTTCCGCGTCGGACTCTGGCACCAGCTTGTCCAGCTATGGGAGCTGATTGTGCTTGTCTGCCGCTTTGTGTGGGATCTGCTGCGTTTTCTCGGCGGTGGATGAAAGCCCGACGTCATGCATCGAGCGGTGAACTCGGGTAACGTTGGATGCGCGTCGCGCAATGCCACGCAGGCCGCTTCAATCGCTTACGTTCCGTTACAAGAGGATCCCCCGATGAGTTTCGATTCCACCCAGCGCTTCACCGACCGCGTCGCGGACTACGTGAAATACCGGCCCACCTATCCGCGCGACGTCGTGGATTTTCTGCATGGCGAGTGCGGGGTAGCGGGCGATGCGCGGGTGGCCGATATCGGCGCGGGCACCGGTATTTCGACGAAGCTGTTTCTCGATGCGGGCCATCCGGTGGTCGCGGTCGAACCGAATCAGGCGATGCGCACAGCCGCCGACGCATGGCTTGGTAGCGCACCGTCGTATCGCAGCGTCGCCGGCACCGCTGAAGCGACCACGCTCGACGCAGGCAGCGTCGATCTGGTGATCGCGGGCCAGGCATTCCACTGGTTCAATCCGGTGACGGTACGCGACGAATTCGCGCGCATTCTCACGACACAGGGACGTGTCGCGCTGTTCTGGAACAGCCGCTTGCTCACCGGTTCGGTGTTTCTGGAAGAGTATGAGGCGCTGTTGCAGCGCTACGGCGTCGGCTATCGCGAAGTCGCCGATACCTATGGCGACGATGCAACGATGGTCCGCTGGTTCGGTCCGCGTTTCGTCGGCAGCGGATGTTTCCCGAATGCGCAGCAGCTCGATTTCGACGGACTGAAAGGGCGCCTGATGTCGTCGTCCTATGCGCCCAAGGAAGGGCACCCGAATCACGCGCCGTTGCTCGCCGCATTGCGCAATCTGTTCGAGCGCACCGAACAGCACGGCACGATCGAATTCAGGTACGACACGCGTGTTTACGTCGGTCGCGCTACGGGCTGACGGTCGATGAAATGGCCCGCACGTTCAGGCCGGCTGCACCGCCGTTTTCTCCACGAGAAACGCGCGTAAATCGCGCAGTACCTGCTCGGGCGATTCCTCCATCGGAACGTGCCCGAGCGTCGGGTACATGATCGAGCGCGAGCCCGGAATACGACGCGTGAATTCCGCGGCGTGCGCAGGCGGAATCCAGCGGTCTTTTGCACCCCACAGCACGAGCGTGGGCACGTCGAGCGTCTTCATCGTGTCGGTGTCGACTTCCTTGAAATCGAGCGTCGGCACCATCTTGCCGATCGCGGTGCGCGCGCCTTCCGCATGGAAAAACTCGATATAGCGGCGCAGCGTGGTCGGCGACAGCTTGCGCGGATCGCCATAGACATTGCGCACCGCGCTCTTCACGATCGGCTCCGGCAGCCACCAGGGCGAGCTTGCGCGGACCAGCGCGTAGTTGAACAGGTCGATGTAGATCGGCAGCTTCATCGGAAAGCCGGCCGAGTCGATCAGCACGAGTTGCTCCACCGCCTCGCGATGCCGCACCGCGTAGTCCCACGCAATCATGCCGCCGAGCGAATTGCCGATCAGCGTTGCACGCGTCACGCCGATCGCCTGCATGAACGTATCGATGAAGCGCCGATAGGTCGGCAGGTTCATGGTTTCGATGCCGCCCGACGCGTTGCGCAGCGGCCCCGTTACGCCGAACGGCGGCAGGTCGAGGCGAATGACGCGGTACTCGCGCGCAAGATCGCCCGCGATGCCATCCCACGTATGCAGCGATGCGGCGAAACCATGGATCATCACGAGCGTACGTGGGCCCGTGCCCTGTTCGACGTAGTGCACGTCGCCGCCCATGATCTGCACGAATTTCGAGCTGCTTTGCGTGTAGCGACTGCGCAGATCGGCGCGCGGCACACTGGTGATGCCAAGCCGCGCGGCGAGCGAGCGGCGCGGCAGCGGAGCCGGCTGTGCGGGCGAGATGGATTCGAGGCTTGCCATGTGATGTGTCTCCCTGGTCAGCGGCTGCTGCCGCCTCAGTGTTTACCGCAATGTCTACAGGTGTCTACCGCATCTGGCAGAGAGTAGACAACTGTACACATCCCGTCAAGATCGTTTAGAGTGCACGCATATCTGGCCTTCCACGCCGTTTTGCAGGACATCATGGAATTTGAACCCGGCATCGAATCCGAGCTTGATCTGGATCAGGAGCTTGCCCCGGGCAAGCGCAAGCTGATCGAAGCGGCGCTGCGGCTCACGGCCGGCGGCCGCAGTTTCGCAACGCTCGGTCTGCGCGAACTGGCTCGCGAGGCGGGGCTCAACCCGAACACGTTCTATCGCCATTTCGATACGCTCGATGCGCTCGCGCGCGAGGCGGTCGCCTGGGTGAGCCGGCGTCTACGGCCGATGCTGCGGCGTGAGCGCTGGCTTGCCGCACACGACGAACCGATGAGTGTGCCGCGGCGCGCCAGCGCAGCTTTTTTTGCGTTCGCGCTCGACAATCGCGAGGCGTTTCTCAGCGCGCTCGCCGAATATCACGGCACGTCGCCCGCGCTGCGCGAAGCGGTGCGCGCGAACCTCAACGAGGTCGCCGCCGAAATGGCCGACGACGTCGTGCAACTGGAGTTGATGCCGGCACTGTCGCGCGCGACGATCGACGAAATCTGCACGCAGATCGTGCTGCAACTGTTTCATCTGTCGCACGAGTACATCGTGAACGCGGTGAATCGCGAGGCGCTGGTCGACTATGCGGAGCGTTTCATCATCCGGTTGTTTGCTGGGGCGATCGTACTCGTGCAGCACGATCCGGCCGCGCCGGTGGCAGCGTCGTGAGCCGGTAGCGTTACGCGCTGTGTATTGACGGGCGTTGATGAAAAAGAAAAACACCCTGCATGCAGCGCGCACGCAGGGTGTCGGAACAACGGTACTGCGATGTTTGAAACGGTGATCGCTTACGTATCGGACCAGCCGCCCGAATCGTCGTTGCTGCCCATATCGACGCCGCCACCCCCGCCGCCATCGTTCCAGTCGTTCGATCCCCGACCGAAATCGAGGCCGCCGTTATCGCCACCGGCGGCGCGACGTCGTGCTTCTTCATCGTCGACAACCACGTCACGCTCGACGACCCGGTCGCGGCCCGAATTCAGCGCTTCGCCGAGCAATACACCGGTGAGCAGCCCGCCCATGCCGCCACCGAAACCACCGCCTTGCTGGACGATGACGGGCGGCTGCTGTTGCGGATAGTAGGGCGGCGGCGGTTCCTGCGAGCGACCGAAGCGTTCATCCGCTTCGCGGGCATACGGCGACTGGCCGGGTACCGGTGCTGCGCCGGCAGGGTACGGATCGGGGCGACCATCGGCGCGCGCTTTCAGACTTTCTACGCGACGGTCGAGTTCGTCGAGCTGATAGGGCGGCACCGGGTTCTTGCCGTTCGATAGCGCTTCGACCTGCTCGCGCAATTGTCCTTCGACGCCTTCGACTTCCTTCTCGAGCACATCGTGTCCGGGCGCGGTGGACAAACGCACGTCGAGCTTCAGCGAACGGACCGCGTTCAGCAGATCGGTGGCGCGTTTCAATTGCGTGCGGCGTTCATCGTCGCTACGCGTATCGTCGTTCGAGCGGGCGCGTCGCAGCGTCCAGCGCAGCACGAACGCAATCACCGCGATGAGCAGAGCGATGCCGATCCACGAACCGATCGACGGGCCGTGGCGTTGCGGCGCCTGCGGCGCAAACGCCGTGGTCTGCTGCTGAACGATCGCGTTGCCAGTGCGGTTCGCAGGCGCGGCGCCTGCGCTCTGCTCGGCGTTACGACGAATCCGCGCTTCGGTCTGCGCGAAACGCGTCGGATCGGTGAAGCGGATTTGCGGATCGAGTGTCTTCGCCTGCTGGATCTGCGCGAGCGCGTCGCCGGAGCGGCCTTCGCGATCGAGCACCTGACCGTACAGGTAGTGCGCGTGCGCATTGTTCGGATGCGCTTCGAGCACTTGCGTCAGGCCGCTATCGGCCTGTTGCCAGTTGCCCTGCGACATCGCCGATTCGATCTGCTGGACGCTCGGCACCGCGAACGCAGCGGTCGAAGCGAGCATCAGCGACAGACACGCTGCTGCGAGGAATTTCTTCATGATGCGGACCGGGCGGCTAGCCGCCCGTCTCCATGTGTCGACCGGAACCGGTGCGGGGCACCGGTGCCGATTTCATGCAAGATGGTTGCGCGGTAGTGAGATACCCGTCCTGCCAACCAGACTACTGCGCAGGCGTGTTCAACTGCTTCTTCAGTGCTTCGAGACGGTCTTCGACGGACGGACCGCGGTTCAGATCCGCGAGCTTGTCGTCGAGGGCCTTGCCGCTTTTCGTGTCGGCAGAATTGAGGCGGGCGTCGGAGCGCGCATTCGACAGCGCTACCTTGTCTTCGAGCTTCTGGAAATCTTCCGACAGATTCTTGCCGCCGATCCCACCGAGCGCGCTGGCCGCGACATCCTTGGCCTGCGCGATCTGCTGCTTCGCCTGAAGAATATTAGAGCGCGCATTCAGATCGTTGCGGCGCTGACGCATGTCGTCGATCTGCTGCTTGAGCTGGTCGACGGAAGGCTCCAGCGTGGACAGTTCGCTCGCGAGCGCATTGCGTTCGGCTTCCGCGTTCGCCTGGGCGCCGAGCGCTTCGCGCGCGAGGTTTTCATCGCCCGATTGCAGCGCGCGCTTCGCGCCGTCTTCGTACTTCTTCGCTTTATCTGCGGCGACGTCGCGCTTGCTTTGCTGCGTGGCGACCTGCGCCTGAATCTCGATCAGCGAGTTTTCCGCTTTCGCGATGCTGTCGTCGAGTTCGCGAACGATCTGCCGCGAGTCGCGCGACGGGTCCTGCACAGAATCGGCAGCGTCGTTGAGAAGACCCTTGAGCGTGCGCGAAATGCTGTCAATAAGCGACATGAAACCCTCCATTGATTGAAAACGGCGCCCGGCGTCCAGCGCCAGCCTGCGCCGCGCGAAAAACGCGTGCTGCACAGGCTGTGCGCAGCGGTGCCGACCCGGACATCGGGGCACCCATGCGAATTGCAATAGTCCGGCCACGAATAAGCTGCTGACGATGCTACCTGTGGCGAAAGATCGTAAAAGATCCTAAAGGGCCAGACTGTCCGCGGATATTACACCACGGCCTCCCTTAAAACGGTCTTAAAACGCCGGTTTCCAAAACCGTTTTACATGTGTTTCAAAACGGTATCGTGAACGTCTATTGGCGGAGTTTTTTATTGTCGTTTTTGTCGCTATTCGCAAGTCGTCGACGTTGTACGTTGCAGCGCTGGCCGGTCAGGCGAAATGTCCGTCGGGGGTTGCCGGGTCCGGATGCGAGTCGTCTTCTTCGGAACGGGTTGCGCGGCGCGTGCGGGGTGCTTTGGCGGCGTTTGCAGCGAGGGACGCAGCTTTGGCCGCGGTCACGCGCGCAGCGGCTTCTGCGGCTGCCTGCAGGTCTTCGGCGCTGGTGTCGGTCATTGGTGCATCGAGCGCGCCGGCGGCCGCCGCGACAGCTGCCGCAGTTGCGGCGAGCGCGTCGTGATGCGCTCGCAGTGCGTCGGGTACCGAGAGCGGGGCGCCGTGATGTTCGCCGAACGGCGCACCGGCGGACGATGGATCGGACGTGTCGCGCGGTTCGACCACGGGCGCGGCTTTTGTCGCTGCACGCGGTGCAGTACGCTGTTTCGTCGCAGTGCGCGCGACGCGTTGCAATGCCTCGTTCAATGCATCGGGTTCGCGCGGTGCATTGAGCCGATCGACGATGCTGGCGGCCTTCACCTGTTCGCTGGTCGCGCCGAAGCTGAGCACGGCCCGGCGCATCAGTTCGCTGACGCTGATCCCGAGGCCTTCCGCGCTCGCGGCGATCGCGCGTTTCTGCGCGGGCGTGACGAATACGACGATGCGTTCGGTAGGCTTGTTCATGATCCGCTCACGTGCCTTGTTGATTTCGTTTCCTGCGGGCGCGGGACGCTATGCCGTGTGCGCCGCCGCCTGATGACTTCATCATAAGTCGAGTTGCCCGGATGCGAAACCGGGCGGCACATGAAAATGCCGTGACTTCAACAAGTTGTACGCTTTTCGGCGGGTTTGTCCACAGGGTGTTCAACATTTTCTGTTGATAACCGTCGGGCATCGCACAGACCGGCCGGACGGCGTGTCCGCGCGGTACAAACGGGGTGGCGTGGGCGTCCGCGGGACCATGAGTGAGGGAATTCTTACAAAAAAACTGGCAAACAGGCCGCTCGATTTCTTTAGAATGCGCTGTTAAGTTGCGCCGGCATCTTTGTCCGGCGCACCATGCGGCACCCCGGGGCTTGGGGCCGCATGGCGGTGTCTGCCTCGCGCAGCGCCGTCCGTTCGGGCGCCGAAGATGCGCCGCGACGCGCCAACCATTCCAGTCATGCCTATCATTAAACGACCGCATTCTTCCCAGTCGCCCGGCCAGTCCGGAGATCGCGAACCCCGCTTCAACGCCGGAACCCCCACGGGACGACCGCGCGAAAACCACACGCCGCGCCGACGTTCGTTCGGCGTGACGCTCGCGCTGTGGTTTGCCGGATTCTTTGCGACGCTCGCCGTGATCGGTTCGCTGATCATCGGTTATGCGCTCGTCGTGATGGGACCGCAATTGCCGTCGCTCGATTCGCTGACCGACTATCGTCCGAAGGTACCGTTGCGCGTCTATACCGCGGACCACGTGCTGATCGGCGAATTCGGCGAAGAGCGTCGCAGCCTCGTGCGCTTCCAGGACATCCCCGACATCCAGAAGAAAGCGGTCCTCGCCATCGAGGATTACCGCTTCTACGAACACGGCGGCGTCGACTTCCTCGGTATTCTGCGGGCGGGGATTGCCGACCTGATGCACGGCGGCGCATCGCAGGGCGCGAGCACCATCACGATGCAGGTGGCGCGCAACTTCTTCCTGTCGAGCGAAAAGACCTACACGCGCAAGATCTACGAAATGATGCTTGCGTACAAGATCGAACGCGCGCTGACCAAGGACCAGATTCTCGAGCTGTACATGAACCAGATCTATCTGGGCGAGCGTGCCTACGGCTTTGCCGCGGCCGCGCGCGTGTATTTCGGCGAGGACCTGAAGGACGTGACGCTGGCGCAAGCGGCGATGCTCGCGGGGCTGCCGAAGGCGCCGTCCGCGTATAACCCGGTGGTCAATCCGAAGCGCGCGAAGATTCGCCAGGAATACATCCTGAAGCGGATGCTCGATCTGAAGTACATCACGCAGGATCAATACGATCAGGCCGTGAAGGAAGACATCCATACGAAGACGGCCGGCAACGAATACAGCGTGCATGCGGAGTACGTCGCCGAAATGGTGCGCCAGATGATGTACGCGCAATACCGCGACGAAACCTATACTCGCGGCCTGAACGTGACGACGACGATCGATTCCGCCGATCAAACGGCAGCCTACGATGCGGTGCGCAAGGGCGTGATGGATTACGAACGCCGCCACGGCTATCGTGGACCGGAAGGGTATGTCGAATTGCCGCCGCCCGGCGACGACCGCGATCAGGCGATCGAAGACACGCTCACCGATCACCCCGACAACGGCGAGATCATCGCGGCTGTCGTGACCGCAGCGGGGCCGAAGCAGGTGACGGCTCAGGTGCTCGACGGTACGGTTGCGACGATCAGCGGCGACGGACTGCGATTCGTGGCCGCGGCGCTGTCGCCGCGCGCGTCGCAGACGCTGCGCATCAAGCCCGGTTCAATCGTGCGTTTGATTGCCGATGCGAAGGGCAACTGGCAGATCACGCAGTTGCCGCAGGTGGAAGGCGCGCTCGTGTCGCTGACGCCGCAGGACGGCGCGATTCGCGCGTTGATCGGCGGCTTCGATTTCAACAAGAACAAGTTCAATCACGTAACGCAGGCCTGGCGTCAGCCGGGGTCGAGCTTCAAGCCGTTTATCTATTCGGCGTCGCTCGAGAAGGGTCTTGGGCCGGCTACGATCATCAACGACGCGCCGCTGTATTTCCCGCCGACGACACCCGGCGGCGACGCATGGGAACCGAAGGACGACGATCAGCCCGAAGGTCCGATGTCGATGCGCCTCGCATTGGAGAAGTCGAAGAACCTCGTGTCGATCCGCATCCTGTCGTTTATCGGCACGAAGTACGCGCAGGACTACGTTACGCAGCGTTTCGGTTTCGATGTCGACAAGACGCCGCCGTATCTGCCGATGGCCCTCGGCGCGGGTCTCGTTACGCCGCTGCAGTCAGCGGGCGGGTACTCGGTGTTTGCAAACGGCGGCTATCGCATCAATCCGTATCTGATCGCGGAAGTGGACGATGCGCGCGGTGAACCGCTGTCGAAAGCGCAGCCGCTCGTGGCCGGTCGCGACGCGCCGCAGACACTGACACCGCGCAACGCCTACATCATGAACAGCCTGCTGCACTCGGTGGCGACGGCCGGTACCGGCGCAGGGACGAACGTGCTGCATCGCTCGGACCTGCAGGGCAAGACCGGTACCACGAACGATGCGAAGGACGGCTGGTTCGCCGGTTATCAGCAATCGCTCGTCGCGGTGGCGTGGATGGGCTACGACCAGCCGAAATCGCTCGGTAGTCGCGAATTCGGCGCGCAACTCGCGCTGCCGATCTGGGTCGAGTACATGCAACGTGCGTTGCGCGGCGTACCGCAGGCCGAACCGGCAATGCCCGATACCGTCACGACGGTGGATGGCGAGCTGTTCTTTGCCGACGCTACGCCGGGCAACGGGTTTGTGGCGAGCATCGGGATGGATGCGGCGAATCCGCTCGCGGGCGGGACCGATGCCGTGGGCAATCCGGGTGGGCTGACGCCGCCTCCGGTGCCGACCGTATCGTCGGGTGAGAAACAGCAGATTCTCGATCTGTTCGAATCGAACAAGCCTTGATCGGGTCTTGATCCCGCCGTGCGTGGACGCTGTGTGCGTTCACGCACGGCGTATCGGCCAGCAGCAGCGGAAAGCTGCCTTCATTCAAACACCTGGCATGGTTGTCCGGGTGTTATCAACAGGTCTTTCAACACAATCTGTGGACAACGTCGCGATCCGCGCAGGGTTGCGTTGCGCGACCGTGTGCGGACGCAATCGCCCGAGTGTGTCGTTGTCGTTAGCGCCGAGCCTGTGCGGACCTGCATGACTGCGCACCCGCGACGGCAATGCCATTCACATCAGATAGTTAGAGTCGCTGCGCGACACTTATCAACAGCTCTGTCAACAGAAACTGGGGATAACTTCGTCGTCACACGATCGCGTTTTGCATCGATCGCGTGACGACGCGACACTTTTCGCATCACCCTGCAAAAGCACTGTGCGCTCAACGCGTTAGCGCGCTTGTCCGAAGGTTTTCAACAGCCTGTTCAACATGAACTGCGGATAACCCCGCTGCGATTCAGTCGTGTGCGGCACTGGTCGATGCTGGTGAGGCCGTCGCTGTTGTCGTTGCCGCAGATGTAGATGCAGTCGCAGGCAGCGGATCGCCCATCGCCTGGAACAGCGTGGCCGTATCGGTGAGCCGCGCGCCCGTGTAGCGAATTTCATCGAGTCGCGCGTTGCGATATTGCTGTTCGCTCGAACGCGTGTTCGTCACCGCCACCGCACCAAGGCGATAGCGTGCCGACGTCTCGGTGAAGATCTGCTGCGCGAAGCGTGCCGCCGTACTCGCGGCATCGAGTGCCTGGGCGTCGTGTTCGAGCGATGCGAGCGTATCGGCGACGTTCTGGAACGCGGCCAGCACAGTCTGACGATATTGCGCGACCGAGGCCTCGTAGGTATCGACGGCTGCGCGGCGTTGCGCGAACAGCGCACCGCCGTGGAAGATCGGTTGCGTGAGCGACGCGCCGATACTCCAGAGCGCACCCGCGCCCGACGTCGCGAGTGGCCAGCTGAAGCCGCCTTTGCCCATCGACGCCGTCAACGACAGGCTCGGAAACATCTGCGCGGTCGCGACACCGACTTCGGCCGCGGCGGCTTTCAATGTCGCATCCGCGGCGCGGATGTCGGGCCGTGCACGCAACAGATCGGACGGCACTGAAACCGGCACGTTTTCGGGTACATGCAGGCTGGCGAGATCGAGATCGGCCGGTGCTGCGTCGGGTGTGCGACCGAGCAGCACGGCGAGCGCATGGCGAGTCGTCAGCCATTGCTGACGCAGGCCAGGCAGACTCGCCGACAGCGCTGCCGCGCTCTGTTGTGCGCTGAGCAGATCGCTGTGCGATGCCGCGCCGAGTTCGTAGCGCCGTTTCGTATCGTCAGCCTGCTGGTTAGCGAGCACGACGAGACGCTCAGTCGTGTCCACCTGCTCGTGCAGTGCCGCCGCGTTGATTGCCGCTGACACGATGTTTGCCGCGAGCGCGCGGCGCGCCGCATCGAACTGGTACGCCTGGGTGTCGACGCGGGCGGCCAGTGCCTTGTCCGCGAGACGAGCTGCGCCGAACAGGTCGAGCGTGTAGTTCGCCTGAATCTGGCCGACGAACACGTTGTAGAGCGATGTGTTCGGGCCGAGGCTCGGGAAACCGAGTGCCCGCTCGCGGGTCGCCTGGCCGTTGGCGTCGATCGTCGGCAGCAGCGAGCTGCCGATCTGCGCGCGCAACTGTTCGTGCGCGGCCGCGAGGTTCTTGTCGGCGGCGGCCAGCGTCGGGCTGTTACGCAACCCTTCGTCGACCAATGCGTTCAGGTCGTCCGACCGATACAGCTTCCACCATTCGGGCACCGCCTGCGCTCCGGCGACGAACTGCTGCGCGACGCCGTTGGCCTGCACTGTCTGGGTGGGTTGCGGTTCGGCGCCGTAATGGGCCGGTTGCGGCATCACGGGCGGCGTGCCGTTCGGACCGAACGAACATGCCGCGAGCGCGAAGGCGAGGGCGGCGCCGCAGGACAGTACGGTTGTAGCGCGACGCAAGGAAGAGGTGTTCATAATCAGTTTCCCGAATGCGCAGATGCGTCGGCGTGCGGATCGCGCTCGCTGCCGCGCACGCGGAACCACGTTGCATAGAGCGCAGGCAGATAGAACAGCGTCAACACCGTGGCGCTCGTGATCCCGCCCATCAGCGCGGTCGCCATCGGTCCGAAGAAGTTCGAGCGCAACAGCGGGATCAGCGCTAGGACCGCGGCGGCGGCGGTCAGCGTGATCGGCCGGAAGCGGCGCACAGTGGCGCCGACAATTGCATCGAATCGTTGATGACCGGCCGCGATGTCCTGCTCGATCTGGTCGACGAGAATCACCGAGTTGCGCATGATGATGCCGAACATCGCGATGACGCCGAGCATCGCGACGAAGCCGAATGGCTGGCCGAACATCAGCAGCGTCGCGACGACACCGATCAGCCCGAGCGGTGCCGTCAGCACGACCATCAGCACGCGCGAGAAGCTCTGTAGCTGGATCATCAGCAGCACCAGCACGGCGATCACCATGATCGGCATCTGGGCATTAATCGAGGTTTGTCCCTTCACGCTTTCCTCGACCGCGCCGCCGATCTCGATGCGATAACCGACCGGCAGCGTGTGGCGAATCGAATCGAGTGCGCCGTCGACAGCATGCGTGACGTCGATGCCCTGTGCATTCGCGATGACATCCGATTGCACGGTGATCGTCGGCTGGCGATCGCGTTCCCACACCACACCGTATTCGAGGTCGTTGCGCAGCGCGCCCAGCGTGCCGAGCGGCACCGGGCCGTTAGGCGTCGGCATCGCGAGCGTCAGCAACTGCGACGGGTCGACGCGCTCGCTCTTCGGTGCGCGCAGATCGACGCTGATCAGCTTGTCGCGCTCGCGATACTGCGTGACGGTGTAGCCCGAGAGCGTCATCGCGAGGAAACTCGAGACGTCGTCGGAGGTGACACCGAGTTCGCGCGCCTTCTTCTGATCGATCTCGAAGCGCACCGAACGCTCGGCCGGTTCATCCCAGTCGAACTGCACGTTGGTCGTGTGCGCGTCGGCACGCATCGTTGCGGCAACGCGTTCGGCGATTGCACGTACGGTCGCGATGTCGTCGCCGCTCACACGGAACTGCACGGGATAACCGACCGGCGGGCCGTTTTCGAGCCGCGAGAGCCGCGTGCGGATCGCGGGAAATTGATTGCGCAGGATCGGTTCGAGCCACTGCGCGAGTTTCTCGCGATCTTCGACGCTCTTCGCCGTGACGACGAACTGTGCGAAGTTCGCTTGCGGCAGTTGCTGGTCGAGCGGCAGATAGAAACGCGGCGCACCGGTGCCGACGAAGTCGACCATATGATCGATTTCCGGCCGGCCATCGAGCGTCTTCTCGAGCCGTTGCGCCTGCCGCAATGTTGCTTCGAACGATGCGCCTTCGGGTAGCCGTACGTCGATCAGCAGTTCGGGGCGATCCGAACTCGGGAAGAACTGTTGCGGCACGAGCGTAAAACCCGCGAGCGCCACGACGAACAACGCGACAGTGATGCCGAGCACGACGAAGCGTCGTTCGATACACCAGCTGATCCAACCGCGCAGGCGGCCGTAGAAGCGCGTGTCGTAGATGTCGTGTTCGTGTTCGTGTTCTTCAGTCGTACCTTCAGCGTGGGCGTGCTCAGGCGTTGCGCGCTTGCGCTCGGGCAACAGGTGATACCCGAGCAACGGGATCAGCACGACCGCGGCAAGCCACGACGCGATCAACGCAATGGCGGACACTTCGAAGATCGAGCGCGTGTATTCGCCGGTACTCGATTTGGCGAGCGCGATCGGCAGAAAGCCCGCTACCGTGACGAGCGTACCGGTCAGCATCGGAAACGCGGTGCTCGTATAGGCGAAAGCAGCCGCACGGGTACGGGTCCAGCCCTGTTCGAGTTTCACGGCCATCATTTCGACGGCGATGATCGCGTCGTCGACAAGCAGCCCGAGTGCCAGCACGAGCGTACCGAGCGAGACCTTGTGCAGCCCGATATCGAACAGATACATGCACAGCGCGGTCACGGCGAGCACGATCGGAATCGAGATCACGACGACCATGCCGGTGCGTACGCCGAGCGACACCAGACTCACCACCAGCACGATCGCGATTGCTTCGGCGACCGCTTCGAGGAAGTCGTCGACCGAGTGCGACACGGCGTGCGGCATGCTCGATACTTCGACGAGTTTCAGTCCCGCCGGCAGCGATGCGCGCAACTGCGCCATGCTCGTGTCGAGCGCCTTGCCGAGGCGGATCACGTCGCCGCCAGGCTGCATCGTCACACCGATGCCGAGCACGTCGTGGCCGCCAGCGCGCATGTGCGTCGACGGTGGATCGTCGTAACCGCGTTTGATCGTCGCGATGTCGCCGAGGCGGAACGAACGGTTATTGATGCGGATCAGCGTATCGGCGAGCGCTTTCACGTCGCCGAACTGGCCGGTTGGGCGCACGAAGACGCGGTCATCGGTGGTGGTTAGCGTGCCCGCGGGCGAGACGCTGTTTTGCGAGTTGATCGCCTGGGCGAGCTGCTGCGGAGAGATGCCGAGACGCGTGAGCTGCGTGTTGGCGATCTCGATGTAGACGTGCTGGTTCGGATCGCCGAAATAGTCGACCTTGCCGACGCCAGGTACGCGCAGCAGGACCGTGCGTAACTGGTCCGCGTAGTCGTGCAGTTGTGCCGCAGAGAAACCGTCGCCCTGCAGCGTGTAGATATTGGTGTAGACGTCGCCGAACTCATCGTTGAAGAACGGTCCCTGCACGCCGGGCGGCAGCGTCGCCGCGATGTCGCCGACTTTCTTGCGCACCTGGTACCAGGTTTGCGGCACATCGGCAACCGGCGCGGAGTCCTTCATCGTGAAGAAGATCATCGATTCGCCGGGTCGCGAGTAGCTGCGCAGAAAATCGATCGACGGTGTTTCCTGCAGCTTGCGCCCGATCCGGTCGGTGACCTGTTCCTGCACCTGCCGCGCGGTGGCGCCGGGCCAGAAGGTCTGGATCACCATCACACGGAACGTGAACGGTGGATCTTCCGATTGCGCGAGCCGTGTGTACGCCATGATGCCGAACAGCGTGGCGAGTGTGATCAGGAAAACGACCAGCGCCTGATGCCGCAGCGCCCACGCGGACAGATTGAAGCGTCCTTCTTCGTGTGCTGCGCTCATGACGCGAAGTCCTCGGGATGCAGCGGCGCCATCACGCGTACCTTTTCGCCTGCGGTGACCGTATGCACGCCTTGCAGTACGACGCGTTCGCCGTTCTTCAGGCCGTTGGAGATGGCGACCGTACGTTCCTCGTAGCGTGCGACCTGTACGCGGCGCAGTTCGAGCACGTCGTCGGTGCGCACGACCCATACGGCCGGCGCGTTACCGTCGTGGAAGAGGGCGGTGGCGGGCACCGTGAACGACGCGGCGGACTGCGCGGCGTTGCCGTTCAGCGCGACGTCGGCAGTCATGCCGAGGCGCACGTCGGTGCCGGGGTTTTCGAGCGTGAGCCGCGCGCGCCATGTGCGGCTTTGCGGATCGGCGGCGGGTGACAGTTCGCGCACGCGCGCGGTAAAGCTGCGGCCCGGCAACGCGGCGAGCGTGACCTTCGCGGTTTGGCCGACGGCCAGCGCGGCGAGCGCGCTTTCGGGCGCATCGACGATGATATCGATGTCGCCGCTCCACGCGAGGTTGTAGACGGCCTGTCCCGCGGATACGTTTTGCCCTGTGTCGGCCTGCTCGGCGGTGATCACGCCGGCGTGGTCGGCGGCGAGCGTCGCGTATTGCAACTGGTCTTTCGACAGCGCGGCCTGCTGCGCGGCCTGGTCGCGCTGGGCGCTCGCCGCGGCGTACGAATCTTCAGTCTGTTCGAGCTGGGCTTGGGCGATCAGGTTGTCGCGCGCCTGGGCGCGGTCGCGATCGAGTTGCTGCTTCGCGTACACCAGACGATGCTGTGCGGCGTCGAGCTGGGCTTGCGCGCTGGCGGCGTTTTTCTGCGCATCGGCGGGGTCGAGGCGCGCGACGATCTCGCCGCTCTTCACCGTATCGCCGAGCCGCACCCGGCGCTCGACGATCTTGCCCGCAATCCTGAACGACAGCGGGGTCGAATAGCGGGACTGGACTTCGGCCGGCAGCGTCATGGTGTTGGGCCGTCCGTCCGCCTGTACGGCGGTGGCAACGACGGGCCGCGGCGTGGGCGCGGCAGCTTCTTTCTTCTGGCACGCGGCAAGCAGGACGACGCTGGACAGAACCAGCGCGTACGCTGCGCGGCGCAACGGCACGGGCCGTCGGGACGAAGGGCGCAGCGCCTGTGCTGCGCGAGAACCGGGACGATTCACGATGACTCCGATCTACAGAAAGCGAATAAGGGCACGTTTGTAGACAAGGAGTCGAAGCCCTTGCCTAAAATGCTGACTCGCATTCTAATACATACCTGTATCTGAGTGTGCAAGTGAATCGAAATCCATTCGATGCTAGACTTCGGCCCATGAAACGAACCCGCCTTACCCGTGAGCAGAGCAAGGACCAGACGCGCCAGCGCCTGCTCGATGCTGCGCAAGCCATTTTTATGAAGAAGGGATTCACCGCGGCCAGCGTCGAGGACATCACGGCCGCGGCCGGCTATACGCGCGGTGCGTTCTATTCGAACTTCCGCAGCAAGCCGGAGCTGTTTCTCGAGCTGCTGCGGCGCGACCATGACCTGATGCAGACGGAGCTGGAGGATATCTTCGCGGGCGACAACACGCGCGAGGAAATGGAAACCCGTGTGCTGCGGTACTACAGCCGTCTGCCTCTCGATCAGAAATGTTTCCTGCTATGGGCCGAAGCCAAGCTGCTCGCAGCACGCGACGCGCGCTTTCGCGTGCGTTTCAACGCGTTCATGTATGAGAAGCGCGAACAGCTTGCGGCCTATATTCGCGAGTTTTCGGTGCAGACAGGTATCCCGCTGCCGTTGCCCGAGGAGCAACTGGCGCTGGGGCTGATGGCGCTGTGCGACGGTGTGCAATCGATGGTCACGACCGATCCGAAGAACGTCTCGGACGATATGATCCAGTCGGTGCTCGGTGAATTTTTTGGGCGGGTTGTGTTTGGGCGCGGCGCCGGCTGATTTGCCGGTGCCGGCCTGAAGCGTTGTGCGGCGAACGCCTGGTTTCAGGTTTGCAGATGCTCGTCGGGGGCGTCGAAGGCGTGGCTCAGATGGCGGGACTTCGGCAGCGCAATGGTTTCCCACTGCTGCGGTGCGCTTCCCGCGGCCGTTGAGCCGGCGGAAGCAGGGTTGGTGGACAGGCCATCCGCCCGGTCGGCAAGTGTAGCCTCCGTGCTGTCGCGTGCGGTATGCGCCGGCGCGGCAAAACACGAAGCAGACAGCAGCACCATGGTCATCAGCGTCGAGGTTTTCATCGCGCGACCTCCTTTCCTCATGCGGCGCAAGGGCCGCAGCAAGCGCCGTGCCATTTGCGCCGGCCGCGCAGACACGGACGCCGGGCGCGCAGTCGCTTCGCAGCGAGACGCGCTTTCTACCATCTTATACGGCAATTCTTGCAAGCGTCGGTGGTGGCGACGCACGGTTGCAACCAACCGGGGACGAACAAGCGTTAGTGCGAACGGTCGTGCGTTTTGAGGCTGCGAGCTCTCAGCGCTGCACGTCGAAGCGCGTCCACGGCCACGACGGCCGGTCGCGCATATAACCGTTGAGCCAGTTCCACTGCGGATGGCGTTTCATGAACGCCTGCGCATCGAATGGCCGCCCGCACGGGTGCCCCCAGCGCGCGTAGAACGCCATATCGCGCGCCATCTCGCTGTCGACTACCTTACCGTCGTTGGCTCCCCACGGATTGAACGGCCCGTGGTCCGAGCCGCCGAAGCGCGCGTCGTCCAGCTCGAGATGCCCGCAGACGGTTCGCGAGCACGGGTTATCGGCGCGATCGAGATAGACGTCGTGGTGATCGGCGATCATCTGCTTCGCGAGTTCGGTATCGATCTTGCCGTGATGCTGTTCTTCGAGTTGCATGAAGCGGAGGCGCCGCGCGCCGTTTTTGCGGACGTCCGTATAGTCGTCACCTTCGCCGATGCATTCCTGGTTGCGGATCTTCAGATCGGTGGCGGTGTTGTAGCCGCTGTAGAAGCCGTCCTTGGTGCTCTCGAAGCCCGAGTAATGCAGGCCGAGTTCATAGCGCGCGATCTCGCCGGTTTTCGCGTCGCCGAGCAGCCAGCTGTTCGCGTAGCCGCCGTTGTTGGCGAGCGCGAACATCTCGCACCATTCGGCGATGCTGTTCGCGTACTGGCTCGCGCGCCGCGACCGGTAGAACTCCGGAGCGCCCGCCGGGTTGTAGCCGACGAAGTTCGAGATCGTCGTTTCGGTCACCATCAGTCCGGCCGCAGTGACCCAGAAGTCCGTCAGGCTCGAGATGCAGCCGGGCAGCCCTTGCATCAGGATGCGGTGGCCCGACTCGGGGACGATGTCGAACACGACGTTGAACGCATCGCCGGCCGCGTAGCGATCCCATGAGTTGTGCGCCATCACGATGCGGCCGTCGCGCGTCGCGCTGCCGGTCGCAATGAACGCGCTGCAATGATGGCCGCGCCGGCCGCGCCATGGCTTCACGCCGAGCTGGGGCTGCGCCGCTGTCGCATGGGTCGGCCACCAGCTCTGCAACAGATCCATATAGCCGTTCCACGCGAGCACTTCCGCGAACGGCAGCTTCGCGCCGTCGGCGATGCCCTGGATTTCGTCGGTGAATTCGCGGTCGAGTTTCGGTGCGAACTGCGAGACCGCCGCCTCGACGAACGTGTCGAAGTCTTCGCCGGTGTCCCACTTCGCGAGGTAGCGCGCGGTGTGAACCGCGTTGCGAATCTCCGTGGCGAGCAACTGGCCGTGCTGTTCGCCGCGGTCATACGGCTCGCCTTCGAGGTGGACGAAAATCCAGCCGGCATGATCGCGGCGGGCGGCATCGATTGAGGGTTCGCTCATCTTCGCTCCGGTCGGCAACACAGACGCAACAAACAAGTAACGCGTGCTCACCACTGCGCATCGAAGCTCGGATGCACGGCGGCGGGGGATCGTTTCATTGTAGAAAATCTGCCGGCGCTTTGCCGGTACAGATGCATCGCGAGTGTCGCGCGATCGCTCAGCGGTGCGGATTCATCCTGAAGTACGCATCGAGCAGCGACGTCTTGTAGACAACTCCGGCAAGCAGCGGATGCTGCGCGCTTTCGATCACCGGCAGCCGTTCGCCCTGGAACGCCATGAAGTGCTGAAGCGCGACGCCGAGCGGCATGTCCGGCGTGAGCACGTCGAAGTGCGGTTGCAGGTAATCGGCGGCGGTGCGCGTCGAGGTCTCGCGTCGCTCGAGCAGATCCGAGGTGATGTCTTTCAGCGCCACGACGCCGAGAAAGCAGCCGGCCTCGTCGGTCACATACAGATACTTGACCGGGTACTCGAGAAACACGCGCGTCATTTCCTGCACCGTCGCACCCGGTTGCACGACGGTGTCCGGCGGTTTGATCAGTTCGCGCACCTGGGTCGCGCGCAGCCGCACACGCTCCTGTTCTTCGCGATTCCGATGCAGCGTGATTTCGTACATCGACGTCTTGGCGATCGCGCGCGAGACGAAGTACGCGACCACGCACGACAGCATCAGCGGCAGCACGACCTGGTAGCTGAGCGTCATTTCGAAGATCATCAGGATCGCCATCAGCGGCGCCTGGGTGGCGCCGGCGAGGAAGGCGCCCATGCCGACCATCGCGTAGGCGAACGGCGCGGACGTGCCGTGTGGCCACAGTGCGTGCATCGCCTGGCCGAACAGCGAGCCGAGCACGGCGCCGACGAAGAGCGTCGGTGTGAAGATCCCGCCTATCGCACCGGAGCCCGCAGTTGCCGCAGTGGCGACGAGCTTGAACACGAGCACCAACACGAGTGCGCTCCAGGTCCACGGCGAATGCAGGATCGCGTTGACGACGCTGTAGCCGTTGCCCCAGACGTCGGGCGTCCAGACCGACAGGATGCCGACCACGAGACCGCCGAGCGCAAGCTTCAGCGGTAACGGCAACGCAATGCGATGGAAGCCCGCCTTCGATACATCGAGTAGCCGCAGGAACTGCGGCGCCGCCGCGCCGCACAGCAGTCCGAGCGCGACGAACAGCAGCACTTCGACGCCGGTCACGGGCGGAAAGACCGGCATTTCGTAAGGCGGACGATAGCCGCCGAACTCACGCATCGTGATGTTCGCCACCACCGACGACACGACGACCGGCCCGAAGCTTTCCATGGCGATCGAGCCGAGCACGATTTCGGTGACGAAGAACGCGCCTGCAATCGGCGCGCTATAGGCCGCCGTGATGCCGGCCGCGGCGCCGCAGGCGACCAGCAGGCGCAGCCGCGGCGGGTCGAAGTGCACCCAGCGGCCGATCAGCGACGCAGCGAGCGCGGCAAGCTGGACCATCGGACCTTCGCGGCCGATCGATCCGCCGCTCGCGATCGTGAACAGCGACGACACGCTGCGCCACAGGCTGAGTCGCACCGGCACGACGCCGTCGCCGATCGCGACCGCTTCCATGTAATCGGTGTGATTGTTGCGTTCCGTCCCGCGCCGTGCGATCAGCAGGATGACGCCGGCGATGAGACCGCCCGCTGCGGGTAGCCAGATGCGCACGGTCCATGGCAAGCGGCGCGCCATTTCGACGAGGCCGCCACCCGATTCGCCGGAAATTGCGCGTTGCATGAGCGCGATGGCTTCGCGGAAGGCCATCGTCGCGAACGCTCCGGCCACGCCGACGACCACCGACCAGAGCAGCATCGTGTGCGCATCCGAGAGCCCGAACAGGCGTTGCGCGCGGGTGCGCAGTTTCAGCAGGAATGAGAGCACGGCGGGAGCGTGAGAAGCGTGAAACGTGAGTGGGTTGGCGCGAGCCGAAGGATAGCACCGCGCAAGGCGCGTAATGCGCGCGAGGGCGCCGTCGAGTATGCCCGGAGCGACATGACGTTCGCGCCGCTGCGTCCACTATGCGTGGTAGTTACGATACGACGGCGCACTAGCGCGCAGTTTTGTCGAGTTCTGGGTAGTGCCGGAAGACGCACGCTTCGTTGTGCGGAAGCCGCCGGTCGGAGGCGAGATAGGCGGCGATCCGCGGCCGCGCGATCACCCGGTCGTGCAGGGCGGCAAGCTTTGGATACTGCGTGCCGAAGCGCTTCGTCGCGCGCGGAAACGCGTACATCAATCCGTCGATCAACTGAAACATCGACAGGTCGACATACGTCAGCGCATCGCCGACCAGGAAGTCTTCGCTGGCGGGATTCTGTTTCATCACCCGCTCGAAGTAACGCATGAACTTCGGTATGCGGTGATCGATGAAATCGCTCGCCCGTACTTTCGCGGCGTCTTTCTGATCCTCGTAGTACAGGTTGCCCGCGAGCGGATGATGCGTATCGTGCGCTTCGGTGACCATGTCGGCGATGGTGAGCTGCAGGCCGTTCGCGACGTAGCGCAGGCCTTCGTCGCGCGGTGCCAGACCAAGCTTCGGACCAAGATAAAAGAGGATGTTCGCGGTCTGCGACACGATCAGCTCGCCGTCCTGCAGAAACGGCGGCGCGAACGGTGGATAAGCCTCGTCCTTGCTGCCGAGCCGCGCCATCATCGCGCCGGTGCCGAGCCCGGCTGCTTCGTCGCCGCGTGTCACTTCGACGTAGTCGGCGCCGGCTTCTTCCAGCGCGAGCCGCACGAATTCGCCGCGGCCCTGCAGGCCATCCCAGTAGTAGAGTCGGTAGGTCATCGATCGGTCCTTGCTCAGGCTGTGTGAGTACATCGGGCGAGCATGAAGTATGCCGCGCGCGCAGTGCATCGGCGCACACCGGTGCGCGTAAAAGCGCAGAAGCCCTGCCATCGGCAGGGCTGCGGGCGTGCCGGGCGAGGCCGGCCGCGGGGGGGCGGTTTACGCGAAGAGGCGCTCGACAGCCCATGTGATACCCAGTCCGCCGACTGTCAACCATACGTAGAGAATCAGTCCCGTGGTCAACGCACGCGGACCAGCCTGACGGATCTGCGAGATGCGCGTTTCGATGCCGAGAGCGGTCATGGCCATCGTCAGGGCGAAGGTGTCGAGCGTGTTGATCGTTTGTGTGGCCGGGGCAGGGAGAATGTGCAGCGAGTTGACGACGACCATCGCGAGGAAACCGAGGGCGAACCAGGGCACGGCCAGCTTGCGCGCCGCGTGGGTGCCGGGCTCGCTGTTGGCGCTGTTCGTGCTGTTCGCGCCGTTCAAGCCGCGAGCCGAGCGGTTCAGCCAGATACCGATGACCAGCAACACCGGCACGAGCAGCATGACCCGCGTCATCTTGACTATCGTTGCGACATGCGTGGCTTCCGGACTCACGTTGGCCGCGGCGCCGACCACCTGGGCGACTTCATGAATCGTGCCGCCGAAAAACAGCCCCGCACCGAGGGTATCGAGATGCAACCAGCCGGCCCGATAGAGGGCAGGGTAGAGAAACATCGACAGCGTACCGAACAGCACGACACTGCCAACCGCCATCGCACTCTTGTGCGGTTTGGACTGCAGCGTCGATTCGAAGGCGAGCACCGCGGCGGCGCCGCAGATCGCGCTGCCGGCGGCGGTAAGCAACGCTGTGTCGCGATCGAGCTTCATCAGCTTCATGCCGGCCCACGTGCCAATGACGAGCGTGCTGACGACGACCAGCACCGACTCCGTCAGACCCGGCAGTCCTACCTGGGCAATCTCCTGCAGACTGACTCGCAGACCGAAGAACGCAACGGCGATCCGCAGCAGCCTGCGTGCCGAGAAGTTGACACCGGCAGCCCAGCTGTCAGGCATACCGTCGCGCAACGCATTGCCGTAGATCGCACCGCCGACAATACCGACGATCAGCGGACTGAGCCCGAGTCCGGCGATCGCCGGCAGTTGCGCGATGCGCGTGACGGCTGCCGCGAACAGCGCGACGAACAGGATGCCGTTGAGGTGGCCGCGCGTCGACGAAGCGTTGCTGGGGACGGCGTGTACATGAGCGGTGGACATGGCAGATGGCCTTCGAATAGAGCGATTCCGACGCGATGGCCTAATCCTAGTTTGGATATATCGGTATGAGAAATCGTCATTTGCGACGTAAAATATCGGAAAATATGATATTTCTATCTCATGACCCCAGATCAGCTGATAACCTTCGCCGCCGTAGCCGAGCACCGCAACATCAGCCGTGCCGCCGAGGCATTGCATCTGTCGCAGCCGGCGGTGTCGGGACAGCTGCGTCTGTTGCAGGAGGAATTCGGCGAGCCGCTGTACCAGCGGGAAGGGCGTGGCGTGCGTCTGACGCCGACCGGCGAGCAACTCGCCACCTATGCCGCACACCTGCGCGACACCTGGCGGCAGGCTCACGCCTATCGCGACGCCTTGCGCGGCATGGAGCGCGGCACGCTGCGCATCGGGGCGAGCACGACGCCGGCCAGTTACCTGCTGCCCTATCTGATTGCTGATTTTCATCAGCGCTATCCCGACGTCACGCTGCATACTGCCGACGGCAATACCTCCGAGATCGTCGCAGCGCTCGCTTCGGTCGACATCGCGTTGATCGAAGGGCCGGTCGGCTCGGATCTGCCGCTCGATACCGCGGTTCACCCATGGCGCGAAGACGAGATCGTCGCGATCGTGCCGCGCTCACACCCGCTCGCGCAGGGGCCGCGCCAGGCGACGCTCGCCGAACTCGGTGCGTGGCCGCTGGTTCTGCGCGAGGCGGGGTCGGGCGTGCGTCAGGTCGTCGAGCGAGCTTTTGCGCGGGCAGCGGCGCCGATGCGCGTCGCGCTCGAAATCGCCGGGGTCGAGGGCGTGAAGGAGGCGGTGCGCGCGGGCATGGGCATCGGTTTCGTCTCGGCGATGTCGATGCGCCATGAGGGCACCGCGTTGTGTCTTGTTTCGCTGGCGCCGGAGCCGTGCACGCGCCGGTTCTCGATCCTGCTGCCGCACGCCAGCGCACCGTCGCGCGCCGCGCAGCGCTTTCTCGAACTGTGCATGGCGGAGCACGATCGATATGCCGGATAGGGGATTACCACGATGGCCTGCCATGCTGACGAGGCGCATCATTCGTCGCAACGAGCGCAACTGCGCTTTTTTTCAAAACGCTTTTGGAACCGGTTCCATTTGTGAAAAACGGTGCGAAAAGGGATTTTTGACATGGCTGAAGTCGTAATTGTCGCGAGCGCGTTCGGCGTGGATGCCGTGCGGCGCGACGGTCACCGGGCGTGGCTTGCGACTGCTTCGGAAGCTGGCGCGGCAGGGTTCGAAGTGCGTCGCGAGCTGTTTGCTTCGGAAGCCGACGCCGAGCCGCAGGCATTGCGCGCTCTGGGCGCGGCGATCGACGAACTCGGCATGTGGTCGGTCTATTCGACGCCCGCTGCGCTCTACACGCCGCACGGCGCGCTCGATGCGGCGGCGCTTGCGCTGGCCCTCGACGGAGCCCATGCGCTCGGTGCGCGCTTCGTCAAACTGCAACTGGGCGGCTTCGCCGGCGATGCGGCTGGCGACGCGCTGGCTGCATCGCTCGACGGAGCGCACACGCGTCTTGTCGTCGAGAACGGTCAGTTGAAGGAGGGCGGCACGCTGGCGCAATTCAGCGGGTTATTCGATGGGCTTGCCGGCAGCGGCCACGCAGGATTGATCGGCATGACCTTCGATATCGGCAACTGGCAATGGCCGGGCGAACAACCGGTTGAAGCCGCGCAACGACTGGCGCCGCATGTCGAGTATGTCCATTGCAAGGCAGTGAGAGGCGAGGGCGCAAGACGCTTCGCGGCCGCACCTACCGCCGACGATCCCGTCTTCGCCGCCGTACTGCCATTGTTGCCGCGCACCGTGCCGCGCGGCATCGAATTTCCATTCGACGCGAGCCGACTCGCGGCCGACGCGGCGCATTACGTCACGTGGCTCGCTGAGGCATAACGTACGCACTTGGGCACACAACCGAGCACACAACGAAGCAAAGCAGACAATGACGCAAACACCCGATACCCAGCACCCGCCGCGAGCCACCATGACCTCGACACTCGATATCGTCACCTACGGCGAAGCGATGGCAATGTTCGTCGCAACCGAGCCCGGCCCGCTCGCCGGTGTCGGCCAGTTCACGAAGCGGATCGCCGGCGCCGACCTGAACGTGGCGATCGGCCTGTCACGGCTCGGCTTCAAGGTCGGCTGGATGAGCCGCGTCGGCCGCGACTCGTTCGGCGAATACGTGCGCGAGACGTTGCGCCGCGAAGGCATCGATCAACGCTGCGTGACAACCGATGACCGCTTCCCGACCGCCTTCCAGCTCAAATCGAAGAACGACGACGGCAGCGATCCGAGCATCGAGTACTTTCGCAAGGGCTCGGCGGCGAGCCATCTGTCGATGGACGACTACGTCGCCGACTATGTGCTCGGCGCGCGCCATCTGCACCTGACCGGTGTCGCACCCGCCATCTCGGCGTCGTCGCGCGAACTCGCATTTCATCTGGCACACGAAATGCGCACCGCAGGCAAGACGATTTCGTTCGATCCGAACCTGCGTCCGACGCTCTGGCCGTCGCGCGCCGCGATGGTCGAAGCGCTGAACGCGCTGGCAGCGCTGGCCGACTGGGTGTTGCCGGGCATCGGTGAAGGCGAGATCCTGACCGGCTACACGAGCCCCGACGATATCGCCCGTTTCTATCTCGACCGCGGCGCACGCGGCGTGATCGTGAAGCTCGGCCCACAGGGCGCGTACTACCGCACAGCCGAACGCACCGGCACCGTTGCCGCGCAGCCGGTCGCGAATGTCGTCGATACCGTGGGCGCCGGCGATGGTTTCGCGGTCGGCGTGGTCAGCGCGTTGCTCGAAGGCCGGGCGCTGCCCGATGCGGTGGCGCGCGGCAACCGCATCGGCGGCCTGGCGATCCAGGTGATCGGCGATTCCGAGGGCCTGCCGACGCGAGCACAACTCGACGCGCTCGAACGCGAAGACGATCGGCACAACGGTAACGGGACGACGCCGGCAACGGCAGGGCGAGGCGCGGCCTGAATCGTATCGATTAGTCACATCGCTTAGCGGCATCGCTGAGTCTCGGCACTTTCGCGGCAGCGTCACGATACACGCGTCCACCGCACCCGGACTTCAGAACCAGGAGACAACCCCATGACCTCATCGCTCGCCGTGCGTCGCTGGTGGACGATCATGCCGATCGTGTTCATCACCTACAGCCTCGCGTATCTCGACCGCGCGAACTTTGGCTTTGCATCGGCGGCCGGTATCAACCAGGACCTCGGTATCGGCAAGGGACTCGCGTCGCTGATCGGTGCGCTGTTCTTCCTCGGTTACTTCTTCTTCCAGATTCCGGGCGCGATCTACGCGGAACGTCGCAGTGTGAAGAAGCTGGTGTTCTGGAGTCTGATCCTGTGGGGCGGCTGTGCGTCGTTGACGGGCGTCGTCAGCAATGTGCCGTCGCTGATGGTGATTCGTTTCCTGCTCGGTGTCGTCGAAGCGGCGGTGATGCCGGCGATGCTGATCTTTATCAGCAACTGGTTCACCAAACAGGAGCGTTCGCGCGCAAACACCTTCCTGATTCTGGGTAATCCAGTCACGGTGCTGTGGATGTCGGTCGTGTCCGGCTACCTCGTGCATTCGTTCGGCTGGCGGCACATGTTTATCGCCGAAGGTGCGCCGGCCGTGGTGTGGGCCGTGTGCTGGTGGTTCATCGTGAAGGACAAACCGGCGCAGGTGTCGTGGCTCACGCGTGCGGACAAGGACGCGCTTGACGCAGCGCTGCGCGCGGAACAGGCAGCCATCAAACCGGTGCGCAACTACGGTGAAGCGTTCCGTTCGCCGGCGGTGATCAAGTTGTGCGCGCAATATTTTTGCTGGAGCATCGGCGTCTACGGTTTCGTACTGTGGCTGCCATCGATCCTCAAGAACGGCTCGACACTCGGCATGGTCGAAACCGGCTGGCTGTCGGCATTGCCGTACCTGGCCGCGACGATAGCGATGCTCGTCGTGTCGTGGGCATCGGATAAACTCGATCGCCGCAAAGCCTTCGTCTGGCCGTTCCTGCTGATAGGCGCGGTCGCGTTTGCCGCGTCATATGCGCTGGGCACGACGCATTTCTGGCTCTCGTATGCGTTGCTGGTCATCGCGGGCGCTGCGATGTACGCGCCGTACGGGCCGTTCTTCGCGATCGTGCCGGAACTGCTGCCGAAGAATGTCGCGGGCGGCGCGATGGCGTTGATCAACAGTATGGGTGCGCTCGGTTCGTTCGTCGGTTCGTATGTGGTCGGGTATCTGAACGGCGCAACCGGCACACCGGCGGCATCGTATGCGTTCATGAGCGTCGCGCTCGTCGCGGCGGTAATCTTCACGCTGGCAGTGAAGCCGCAGAGCTCAGCGGCACGTACGCTCGCCACGCCTCTTCATGGGAAAGGAAGCTGATGAAAAAGATCGTTGCCTACAAACCGCTGCCCGACGATGTGCTCGCCTATCTGCAGGAACACCTCGAAGTCGTGCAGATCGACACGTCATCGCGCGATACGCACGACGCATTCGTTGCGGCACTGCGCGACGCCGATGGCGCGATCGGCGCGAGCGTGAAGATCGATTCGTCGATGCTCGAAGGTGCGACGCGGTTGAAAGCGCTGTCGACGATTTCAGTCGGCTTCGACAACTTCGATGTGGCCGATCTCACACGGCGCGGCATCCTGCTGGCAAACACACCTGACGTATTGACCGAATCGACCGCCGACACGGTGTTCTCGCTGATTCTCGCGACTGCCCGCCGGGTCGTTGAACTGGCCGACTGGGTGAAGGCCGGCCACTGGCAGCGCAGCATCGGCCCGGATCATTTCGGTGTCGACGTGCAGGGCAAGACGCTCGGCATCGTCGGTCTGGGGCGGATTGGCGGCGCGGTCGCTCGGCGCGCGGCGCTTGGCTTCAACATGCAGGTGCTGTACACGAACCGCAGCGCGAACCAGGCCGCCGAAGAAACGTACGGCGCGCGCCGCGTCGAACTGTCGGAGCTGCTGGCGGTGTCGGACTTCGTCTGCCTGCAGGTACCGCTCACGCCCGAGACGCATCATCTGATCGGCGCCGCGCAACTACGCGCAATGAAGAAGAGCGCGATCCTGATCAATGCATCGCGCGGTGCGACCGTCGACGAAGCCGCGCTGATCGATGCGCTCCAGGCGGGCACGATCCACGGCGCGGGGCTCGACGTATTTGCACATGAACCGCTCGCCGCAGATTCACCGCTCCTGAAACTGAACAACGTGGTCGCGCTGCCGCACATCGGCTCCGCGACCCACGAAACGCGCCACGCAATGGCGCGCTGCGCCGCCGAAAACCTGGTGGCGGCACTCGCCGGCACGCTAACACGCAACGTCGTGAACCGCGACGTGCTCGGCCGATGAGCGGATCGTCCGCTGGCCGGCAGAGGCCCGCGACGATCAGCGACGTCGCGCGCGAAGCCGGCACCGGCAAGACCAGCATCTCGCGCTATCTGAACGGCGAGATGAGCGTGCTGTCGGCCGATATGCGTACGCGCATCGCCGCGGCAATCGAGCGTCTCGACTATCAGCCGAACCAGATGGCACGCGGCCTGAAGCGCGGCCGCAACCGCCTGATCGGCATGCTACTCGCCGACCTGACGAATCCGTATTCGGTCGAAGTGCTGCAAGGTGTCGAGGCGGCGTGCAATGCGCTCGGCTACATGCCGCTGATCTGTCACGCGGCGAACGAAGTCGAGATGGAGCGGCGCTTCCTGCAGTTGCTCACGACGTACCGCGTCGAAGGCGTGATCGTCAATGCGCTCGGCGTGAGCGAGGAAACGCTGCAGCCGGTGGGCGGCGGTATTCCGGCGGTGCTTGTCGACCGGTTGGTGGAAGGGCTCGCTGCCGATATGGTCGGCCTCGACAATATCGATGCGGCGACCCGCGGCACGCAGCATCTGCTCGAGCGCGGCTTCACCGAGATCCGCTTCGTGGTCCAGCCGTACGAGCAGGTCAGTTCGCGGCGTCTGCGCGAGGCCGCTTTCCATGAAACGCTGGCTCGCTTCGCAGGTGAAGTACACGGCGAAACGGTCGTACTCGATCTCGCGAACGACGTGAGCGCCGAACGTACACTCGCCACGCTCGATCGCACAATCGATACCGCATCGGATCGCCTCGCGCTATTTGCGGCGAACGCGCCAGTCGCGCTACGCCTCGCGCTGCACCTGAACCAGCGGCTGGGTCCGCGCTGGACCGAGCGTGTCGCGCTGCTGTCCGTCGACGATCCGGAGTGGGCCGAACTCGCTGGCGTCACGGCGATTCGCCAGCCAACTTACGCGATCGGCTATCGCGCGGTCGAGTTCCTGCATGAACGGATCGAAGGCGGCAATGCGCCCGCGCGCGACTGCCTTTTGCCCGGCGAATTGATCGTGCGCGCCTCGACCGCGCGCTGATCTGCGATCATTCGGGTTGCGGCGCACGTTGAACATGCGCCGCCTGTTCGCCCGTCACTGCAAGGAAACTCATGGTCGTCGCACCGCTCACGCTTATCTGTCTCTCGCTCGCCACTCTGTTCGTCGCGGCTCTGCCGGTCATCTTGTATCGCCGCTGGACGCGCACGTTTGTCTTTAACCGACGCGACACGATCGCCGGCATTGCGGTGTTCGCGCTGTTTGCCATGGTGGTCGAGCGCGCGGTGAACGACTACGTGCTGGGCATGAATGCGACGACCGCCGGGTGGCTCACGCACCCGCTGACGTTCGTCATATATGGCGCACTGATAGCCGGCGTCTGCGAAGAGGTCGGGCGTTTCATCGCGATGCGGATGATGTGGCAGCGTGCCGCGCCCGGCACCGCGGCCGCCGATCCGTCGTCGGACGGACGCGCACTGGCGTACGGCATCGGCCATGGCGGCGCGGAAGCGTGGCTCGTCGGCGTGCTGGTGCAGTTTCAATGGATCGTCTTCGCGGTACTCGCCAATCGCGGCCAGCTCGACGAGCATCTGACGAACCTGCCGAGCGATTCGATGGTGCGTGTGCACCTGGTACTCGCCACCTTGTCGCCGCTGATGAGCGGCGTCTTCGTGCTCGAGCGGCTTGCGGCGCTGGCGTTCCAGATCGGGCTGTCGGTGCTGATGTGGCGCGGCGTGCGCGCGGGCTGGCGTGGTACCTTGCCGCTCGCGATCGCCATCCACGCGCTGATCGAGTTGCCCGCTACGCTGTTTCAGGCGCGCATGCTGTCGCTGTTCGCAGTCGATGGGATCTATGTGTTGCTGGCGCTAGTCGTGACCGCGGTGCTGGTGCGGCAGGTACGCCGGCCGGCGCGCACCGCGTGAGCCGAATTGACGAAGACCCGAGCCCCGAGAAAATGGAAGCCTACCAATACGACTGCGCAAGTCCCGATATCGAGGAACTGGCGCGTGTCATCAGCGATCTGTTTCCCGAGCAGACCCAGTTCACCGAGCGTCCCGCCGACGACGGCACACCGACGCTCGTCGTTCATTGGGTGGCGATGCGCTTTGGATCGACAGCACGTCGCATCGCGTTGACTGTGGCGATCGCCCCCGCAGCGCTGGCGCGTTATCGCGCGTTGCCGGCGCAATTGCGCGGCCGCAGTTTTGCGGTGCTGCGTGCGTATGTCGAAGCGGCGATCGGATCGCTGGAAGAGCAGTATGCGAACGGCGAGGCAGTCCCGCGCGAAGTGACTGTCGATCTCGATGAAGAGTTCGCGTGAGCGCCGCGCGAACCGATCGTTACTTGTCTCTCGCGAGACGATAGACCTTGGCGAAGCGCGCGGCCTGCACGACGCCGTAATCGCCCGGTGCGTACTGCATGATCCAGTCGCCGGCGGTGCCGTTGAGCACATCGCCGCCGCCCTCGGACCGCGCAAGCGAAAACGCCTCGTCCATGCGTTTTGCGAGCACGATTGCAGGGCGGTTGCGATACGGGCCCGCCACGCCATGCGCAAGTCCGTCGCGCGCCGGGACGTATTTCGCATCGAAGCGTTCACGCGATACGACCCAGCGGTCGCCGGTCGAGCCGGTGATCAACGCGTCCCCGCTCACATAGCGGTTCGGTCCTTCGAGGCTCATCAGTTCGCCGTCGCGGTCAGCGAAATTGACGGTGACGGTTTCGTCCTTGACGACACGCCGGGCGGCGGCGTCGGTGCGCAGGTCGATGTTGCGGAGTTCGATCATGAGGCGGTTGCCCGACACGGTGGGGCGCATGCTGTTGAAATGGCCGCCAGCGTAGCGCGAAAGCGTGGCGCTTGCATGCACCGAATGCCGAAAATGCGCAGCACATGAAAAAACGCCTGCCGGTGAGGGCAGGCGTTCTGTGCCGGGTGAGCAGCGCGGGTACGCCGGTTGGGGCGTACGTCTTGCGATAAGCTTAGCCGGCGCCGTACTGCGGAGCTTACTGGGCGGCTGCGTCGCTGGCCGATGCCGCAGGCGCCTGCGCCTTGCCCGAATGCTTGCGATGGCCGCGCTCAGACGGGTGCGACGACTGGCGGAAGGTCGCATCGGCGAGCTTCTTCTGGTCCGGCGAGAGGGCGTTGTACAGCGGTTCGAAAGCATCGACGAGTTTCTTCGTGCCGTCGGCCTGCGCCTGGGTGATCTGCGCATACTGCTTCATGTCGTCGAGCGCGGTCGCGGTCGTGTTCGCGTGACGCTCCTGGTACAGCTGGCCCATGGTTTGACCATTGCTGCGCATTACGTCAGCGAAAGCGTTCCACTGGGTTTCCTGCTGCGGCGTGATCTTCAACTGCGTACGCAGCCAGGAGATGCGCTCTTCCACGTGCTGTTCGTGCGTGAGCTTGCCAGCAGGCGCGGACGCCGCCGACGGAGCGGGTGCGGCCGGCGCGGAAGCCTGGGCGAAAGCGCCGCTCATCGTGAGGGCGGTGGCGAGAATAGCGAGGGTTTTTTTCATCGAGACTCCTGATGGTCGTTCGTATCGGCGGTAAGGGATCATGCCAACCCCGGCTGTCCGCTTCGCCTTGGGCAATATTAGTATCACGATATCCGCGCATTGCGGCTGCAATGCGACAACTGCTTACAAACGAAACGAACAGGAAATAGCGGGTGGACAAGTTCGCCAGCATGGAAGTCTTTGTGGCCGTGGTCGAGGCCGGTAGCCTGACGGCGGCCGCCACGCGCTTCGGTATTTCGTCGGCAATGGCCGGTAAACATATCCGCTCGCTCGAAACGCGGCTGGCCACGCGGCTCCTGACGCGCACGACCCGGCGCCAGAGTCTGACGGAGATCGGTCGCCAGTATTACGAACAATGTCGACGGATTCTTGCAGAAGTGAAAGAAGCGGAGTCGCTCGCGGAAGCGATGGCATCGGCGCCGCGCGGCGTGCTGAAGGTGACGGTGCCGCTCACTTACGGCGTGGAAGTATTCGTGCCGGCGATGACCGATTACCTGAGCGCCTGGCCCGACGTGATCCTCGAACTGGATCTGTCGAACCGCGTCAGCGATCTCGTCAACGAGGGTTTCGATGCGGCTGTGCGGATCGGGCAGTTGCCCGATTCCAGTTTCGTCGCGCGGCCGTTGAAGCCGTACCGGATGCGCGCGTGCGCATCGCCGGACTATCTTGCGCGAGCGGGCACGCCACGCATTCCCGCCGATCTCGCGCAGCACGAGTGTCTCGGCTTTCTGCACTGGGGACGCGAAGGGTTGTGGCGGCTCGACGGCGACGCCGAAGGCGAGAGTCAGTTGCGACCCGGACGGTTTCGCGCCAACAACGGCCAGGCGCTAAAGATGGCCGCGCTGCGCGGCTTCGGTCTGGTGCTGCAACCCGAAGCGCTGCTCGCGAAGGAGATTGCGAGCGGACAACTCGTGTCGGTGCTCGAAGACTATCTGCCGGCAGGCATTCCTGTGCATCTGATCTATCCGCGCGACCGTCGCGCGGCACCGAAACTCACTACGTTCATCGACTTCGTGATCGAGCATCTCGGCACATGACGCATCGGCTCGCCGCGAACCCGGGCATAATCCGCGTGTGCTGCGGTTCGTACGGTGTTGCTGATGTTGTCGAAGATGCCGCGCGCTTTTCCTTTCCCTTGTTCCTCTGACCTCGATCCTGCCTTCGATGAGACCTCCGCGACTCGACCAACTCGACGATCTCGACCGTAACCTGGTCGCCTTGCTGCAGGCGAATGCGCGCGAAAGCGTCGCAAATCTCGCGCGCCAGCTCGGCGTGGCGCGTACGACCGTGATCGCACGGATCGCGCGCCTTGAGCGGACCAATGTGATCGCGGGCTACAACGTGCAGCTCGGTCAGGATGTGCTCGACGCGAGCATCTCTGCTTACGTCGGCATCATCATCGCGCCGCGGCACGGCGCCGACGTGCAGAAGCGCCTCGCGAAGATGCCCGAAGTGCAACTGCTGTGCGCAGTGAGTGGCGAGTTCGATTACGTCGCCTGGCTGCGTGCCGATTCTCCGGACCGGATCAACGACCTGCTCGATCAGATCGGCGGGCTCGAAGGTGTCGAGCGTACGACGACGTCGATCATTCTCGCGCGCAAGATCGACCGCGGCACGATGGGCAACTGAAGCATCGGATGCGGCCGCGGCCGGCGATTTTCTCGGCCCGGCGCGGCGTGCTGCAGTGCACTTCGACTGATCGACGACCCGCTTCGTCATATCGTCGAAAACGATGGTCATTTCGCAGCATTTTGCGCCTAGGATCTGTCTCTCTTTCTCCTTACACTGTGTCGCAAGGGTTCGGCCCGTACTTTCGGCTGGAGACAGCCCGTCCACACAGAACAAGGAGAAGCGCATGAAAGTAGCCATCGTAGGCGCAGGTTTGATCGGTCACACCATCGCCCACATGCTGCGCGAAACCGGCGATTACGAAGTCGTCGCAATCGATCGCGATCAACAGGCGCTCGACAAACTCGCCGCTCAGGGCATCCCGACCCGTCGCGTCGATTCCGGCGATGCCGCTGCGCTGCGCGCAGCCGTGCAAGGCTTTGATGCACTCGTGAACGCATTGCCGTACTACCTCGCGGTGAACGTTGCGACGGCTGCGAAGGGCGCCGGCGTTCACTACTTCGATCTGACCGAAGACGTCCGCGCGACCCACGCGATCCGCGCCATCGCTGAAGATGCCGACCATGCATTCATGCCGCAATGCGGCCTCGCTCCCGGCTTTATCGGGCTCGCAGCACATGAACTTGCGAACCGCTTCACCGAAATCCGCGACGTGAAGATGCGCGTCGGCGCGCTGCCCGAGTTCCCGACCAACGCGTTGAAGTACAACCTGACGTGGAGCGTCGACGGCCTGATCAACGAGTACTGCCAGCCCTGCGAAGCGATTCGCGACAACCGTACGCAATGGGTGCAGCCGCTCGAAGGTCTCGAGCATTTCTCGCTCGACGGCACCGAATACGAAGCGTTCAATACGTCGGGCGGCCTCGGCACGCTGTGCGAGACGCTCTCGGGCCGCGTCGAATCGCTCGACTACAAGTCGGTGCGCTATCCGGGTCACCGCGAGCTGATGAAGTTCCTGCTCGAAGACCTGCGCCTCTCCAGCGACCGCGACACGCTCAAGACGATCATGCGCAAGTCGGTGCCGTCGACCGAGCAGGACGTCGTGCTGATCTTCATCACGGTGAGCGGCATGCGTAACGGGCAACTCGTGCAGGAAGTGTTCACGCGCAAGATCTTCGCGAAGACGGTCTGCGGCGTACCGATGAGCGCGATCCAGATCACGACGGCCGGCGCGATGTGCGCGGTGCTCGATCTGTTCCGCGAGAAGAAGCTGCCGCAAAGCGGTTTCGTGCGTCAGGAGCAGGTGTCGCTGCGTGAGTTCCTCGCGAATCGCTTTGGTCAGTTGTATGAAGGCCAGACGATGGATGCGATGGCAACGGTCTAATACACCGCTGCTTGAGGGTCGTGCGGATGCGCGGACAGGTCGCATAGACGGCCGCCGGTGTCCGGAGCAGACGACGCGCGTGTCGTGTCGAAGTAGAGACGAAATGCCTCACTCAATTGAGTGGGGCATTTTTGTTGTGGGCGTGCGGTCGTTGCCCGCGTACTGCGGCATTCGCAAATCGCGTGAACACCTCCTATAACCTTTGAAACAGCCCGATGCTTCTACCGAAATGGTAAGCGGCGGAAAGGGTTCGTTCATGGAGTCTCATATGACCACGCGACGCGACGTTCCAGGAGTTCGCCCGTATGACGCACCTGCCGGAGGCTGGGGAGCGCTCCGTGCCACGGCCCAGGCCGTCCGCACGCAAATGGAAAGCGTCGAGGCGCCGATTACGCTGCTGCGTACCAACCAGCCTGACGGTTTCGATTGTCCGGGGTGCGCGTGGCCGGACAAGGAGCACCGTTCTACATTCCAGTTCTGCGAGAACGGCGCCAAGGCGGTCACCTGGGAGGCGACCACCAAACGGGTCGGGCCGGACTTCTTCCGCAGCAACACGGTGACATCGCTGCTGCAACGCTCGGATTTCGAACTGGAGGATCTCGGCCGACTGACGCATCCGCTCGTCTACGACCGCACAACTGACACGTTCCAGACTGTCGAATGGGACGACGCATTCGCTCGCATCGGCGAAGTGCTGCGCGGGCTGTCGTCGCCCGACGAGGCCGAGTTTTATACCTCGGGCAAGGTGTCGAACGAGGCCGCCTACCTCTTTCAGCTATTCGCGCGGGAATACGGGACGAACAATTTCCCCGATTGCTCGAACATGTGCCACGAGGCGACCAGCGTTGGCCTGCCTCAGTCGATCGGGATCGGCAAAGGTACGGTATCGCTGGATGACTTCGACGCAACCGAGCTGATCTTGTCGATCGGGCACAACCCCGGGACGAATCATCCGCGGATGATGGGCACGCTCCACGAATGCTCGCGGCGTAACGTCCCAATCCTCGTGTTCAATCCGCTGCGCGAGCGTGCGCTCGAGCGTTTCGCCGATCCGCAGAGCGTCATCGAAATGGCGACCTTCGGTTCGACCCGGATCGCGTCGACGTATTTTCAGCTGGCCGCGGGCGGCGATGCGGCTGTCCTCAAGGGCATCATGAAAGCGCTGCTGCAGCTCGACGCGGAACAAGGCAACACCGTTCTCGACCACGCGTTCATTGCAACGCATACGCAGGGATTCGAGGCGTTCGCCGCCGATCTGCAGGCGACGTCGTGGGACGACATCGAAAAGGTAAGCGGACTGACACGCGAAGATCTTGGCAAGGTTGCCGTTGCTTACGCAAAATCGAATGCGACGATCGTCACCTACGGAATGGGTATTACGCAGCACAGCAAAGGCACGGCCAACGTTCGCCTGATTGCCGACCTGTTGCTACTGCGCGGCAACATCGGCAAACCAGGCGCCGGCATCTGCCCTTTGCGCGGCCATTCGAACGTGCAGGGAAACCGCACAGTTGGCATTACCGAAAAACCGTCTGCCGCCTTCCTCGAGCAGATCGAAAAGGTTTTCGGCTTCAAGCCGCCGGCAACGCATGGGCACGATACGGTGCGAGCGATGCAGGCGATGATTGCCGGTACCGCGAAAGCACTGATCTGCCTCGGCGGAAATTTCGCCGTTGCGCTCCCCGATTCCGAGCAGTGTTTTCCGGCGATGGGCAAACTCGATCTGAGCGTGCATCTCGGCACGAAGCTCAACCGGTCGCATCTGCTCGTGGCAAAGGAAACGTATGTGCTGCCCGTTCTGGGCCGCACGGAACTCGATATGCAGGTGACCGGCCGGCAGGCCATCACGGTGGAGGACTCGATGTCGATGGTCCACGCCTCGTCGGGCAAGCTGAAACCCGCGTCAGGGCACCTGCTATCCGAACCGGCGATCGTCGCCGGCATGGCCCGCGCAACGCTGCCGGAGAGCAAGGTGGGCTGGGCGGATCTGATCGCCGACTACGACAGGATTCGGGATTTGATCGAGCAAACGGTGCCGGGGTTCGAAGCGTTCAATGCGCGCATTAGAACGCCGGGGGGATTTCGTATGCCGCTTCCTCCGACGCAGCGCGTGTGGCCTACACCGTCGGGGAAAGCCGTGTTCTCGGTGTACGGCGGCGTGAAGGAAGATGCAGATGTGTTCGGCGCGGACAATGTGCTGCGTCTGATCACGATCCGCAGCCACGACCAGTACAACACCACGATCTATGCGCTCGACGATCGCTACCGTGGTGTATTCGGCCGGCGCGACGTGCTGTTCATGAACCAAGACGATCTCGCCGCACGTGGACTCGAACACGGCGATCTGGTCGACATTGAAGCGATTTCAGCGGGACGACAACTGCGCCTGAAGAAGATCACGGCCATTGCCTATAACATCGCGCCGGGATCGGTGGCCGCCTACTATCCGGAAGCCAACGTGCTGGTGCCGCTCGACTTTATCGACAAAGAGAGCGGTACGCCTGCGTACAAGTCGGTTCCGGTACACGTCCTGCGCTCGGCAGAAGCCTGATGTCGGACTAGCTTGATCGGCAGATCAGACCGGCAGCGGCGGCAACATCGCGCCGGTCGCACGCGGCCGGTCGACCAGTTGCGCAAGCAATGCATCGTAGTCGGCCGCAGTTGGCGCGCTGCTGTCGAACATCAGCAGATCGCCGCGAATGTCATCGGCGGGCTCGAAGCGTCGCTCGCGGTAGGTTTCCCAATGAGCAAGCTTCCAGGCATCGTCGGGATGGCCGCGTGCAGCGATGCGCTCATGTGCAAGCGCTTCGGACGTATGCACCCAAACGACGCGAATCGCGACATCGTCCGCGACACCAAGCCACGCGCGATCGATGAGCCGCCGTTCGCGCACTTCGCGCGACAGCGGTGCGACCACCAGGGCACTCACGCCGAGTTCGAGATTGTCACGCGCGGTGTCGATCAAACCGCGGTATTCGGGATCGCGCAGATGCTGCAGATAGAGCGGACTGTCGCGGTCGTTCGGATTGCCGGTCAGCGCGCCGATCGCAGCTGCGCCGGGCGGTCCGTACAACGTGTCCTTGTCGAGCAGACAGAATGGCATGCCGGTCGCGCGCATGAGCGGCGCGGCGAGATGCTTTGCGACAGTTGTCTTGCCGGTGCCGGCATGGCCGCAGAAGAAAAACAGATACGTCATGGGTCGGTTCCTCGCGCGGGGTTGACGATTCCGGTTGCCGCTCTAACCGGTGTGTTCCGGCGGGCACCTTCGCAGGTAGCGGTTCAGCGGGGATCATGAACAAGAAGCGCGCACCGTGCAAGAGCGTACCGGGTTGGCCGGGCGCGCAGGTATCATGGGTACAGATTGCGCCGCGCGGAACGTCATGCAGCGACACAGGACCCAGGCGCGGCACGCGATGTAGCGACCATACAAGAGGGAGACCGTCATGCGAGTGCACCCGGGCGTTGCAGCAACAGCCGTGAGAGTCATGACTGCGGTACGACGCGCATGGCTCGCAACCGCAACTGTCGTTGTTGTTGCGATCACAGCAATCGCAACGGTCGCGCCGCTCGCAGGCTGCGCACCATCACCCGCCGACCCTGTACCGTTCAAGCCGGTGCCACCCGAGCGCATTCTCAAGCGCGAATACACCCAGCCCGCCGCCGGCCTCGTCGCAGTCGAGATACGCCGCGAGCGCTCCGCCGATGTGATCGTGCGTTTTCGCGACGTGCTCGTCTATGTCGACGGCGAGCAGGTCATCGATCTGATGAACGGCGAACACGCCGTCTTCTATCTGACGCCTGGCGCACATCGCCTCGCGGTATCCACGCAGTTCGATCCGGTGCTCGAATTCGCGTTTCCAGTCGACGCCAGCTACACGAATCACGCGAGCATCGTGTTCGACAAGGATCATCGGGTCGGGCTCGTGCGGATGCCGAAGTGACGGTTGATCGAGCGACGCTGCGCTCAAGCGTAGGCAATTCGTAATCTAACGAAACGGTAAGATTCGACACATTCGCGGCATACTGGCTCGCTAATATGCCGGCTGCGCTATGTCCGCACCGCACCGCAATGCGCGAATCCGGCGCGGCGCGTGCGGGCCATTGCTCCGTATCCGTTTTGAAGGTAACCCCCACATGCTGATCAATTGCGCCGCCTACCAGGACGGCAAAAAGCTGGCCGATATCCATATCGACGACATCAGTGTCTATGTGGCGAAGCCTGAGTGCTTCGTCTGGGTCGCGCTGAAAGACCCGGGCCCAGATGAGCTCGAAACGATGAAGGAGGAGTTCGGGCTGCACGAACTCGCCATCGAAGACGTCCTCAACGGACACCAGACACCGAAGATCGAAGAGTTCGGCGAGTCGCTCTTCGCGGTGATGCACACCGTCGAAATGGACGAGCACGGTGAACTGAAGATCGGCGAGGTCGACGTGTTCGTCGGCAGCAACTATGTGCTGTCGATACGCAACCGAACCCAGCTCGGTTTCCAGGCCGTGCGCGAACGTTGCGAGCGCGAGCCGCAACTGCTGAAGGAAGGTTCCGCGTTCGTGCTGTATGCGCTGGCGGACAATCTCGTGGACCGCTATTTTCCGATTCTCGAAGCGATCGGGACGGAAATCGAAGGCGTCGAAGACCGCATTTTCGACAAGCACAATCTCGCGTCGTCGCGCGCGATCATCGAGGACCTGTACTCGTTGAAGCGTCGCCTCGTCATTCTTCAGCATCACATCGCGCCGCTGCTCGAATCGATCGGCAAGCTCACCGGTGGACGGATTCCGCAAATCTGCGTCGGCATGCAGGCGTACTTTCGCGATGTCTACGACCACCTCGAGCGGATCGTGAAGACGATCGAAGGGCGCCGCGAAATGATCGTCACCGCCATCCAGGTGAACCTCGGAATGATCTCGCTCGCGGAGAGCGAGGTGACCAAGCGGCTTGGATCGTTTGCGGCGCTGTTCGCGGTGCCGACGATGATCGCGGGGATCTACGGGATGAACTTCCAGAGCATCCCCGAACTGCACTACAAGTACGGATACCCGATCTGTATCGCGTCGATGTTCGTCGTCGATGTGTTTCTGTGGTGGCGGTTCAGGCGGGCGGGGTGGTTGTGAGCGATCTGTCTGGGCTGTCTGCGGCGACGAACTGTGGGAAGAGCGCGATAAGATATCGAGTTGACATAGTGAGGGCACAGCCATGATCAGAGCAGACCTTGGACAGCAACTCGAGGTGTACGTCGCCAGTCTCGTCGAGACGGGCCGCTATGGTTCGGAAAGTGAGGTCTTGCGTGAAGGCGTGAGGCTGATTCAGAACCGCGAGACGCAGCTTCTCGCACTGGAAGCAGTGATCGGGCACGGCGTCGCCGATTCGGACGCGGAGCGGGGCAAACCTGCTGGCGATGTGTTCGATCGCCTCGAAGCAAAATATCAGGCACTGGCGAACGACAGGCAGTGATCATTCAAGCCCTGCACGGCGCACGCGATTACGCCGCAATACTCTTCGAGTAGACCGGCATAAGCCGCCTCGCCGGATTCGCCGGCTACATTCGCATCCTCCATGCGCCACAGGCCGATCGGCCGACCCCATACTCGCCATCCACCCCTCACACCCTTGCAGCGCCCCCCAGAAAGGGCCAGCATAAGCGGCCCGGCCACGGCACACCTCGCTGCGACCGGGCGTGCTACGAAGTACGATCCGCACCAACGCTACGAGAGACCTTGCCACGCCGCCGCGCGACGCGTCGTGTTCACAACACGCGGTACTTGCCGCATCGGCAGAACACGCAATCGGCCGATGCAGCGCAACACTGCGAAAAGTTGACATTTCGCATAAGCTGCGTCGAGAATAGGCGCTCGCAAACGTTTGCGCGTACGAAAAATAGGGTTTTCCCTGAACCCAACAACTGGAGATAACGCATGAACCACCGCATTCGCCGCCGCGTGCTCGCGGCAGCTGTCGCGCTCACCGCAGTCGTTTCCCTGCCGCTCACCACCGCCGCCCAGGCGCAGACCGCGAAGAAGCCCAAAGTCGCGCTCGTGATGAAATCCCTCGCCAACGAATTCTTCCTGACCATGGAAACCGGCGCGAAGGATTATCAGAAGCACAACCCGGCCATGTTCGATCTCGTGACGAACGGCATCAAGGACGAAACCGACACCGCCAACCAGATCCGCATCGTCGAGCAGATGATCGTCTCGAAGGTCGACGCGATCGTGCTGGCGCCTGCCGATTCGAAGGCACTCGTGCCGGTCGTCAAGAAGGCGGTCGACGCCGGCATCATCGTCGTGAACATCGATAACAAGCTCGATCCGGACGTGCTGAAGTCGAAGGATCTGAACGTGCCGTTCGTCGGCCCGGACAATCGCAAGGGCGCGCAGAAGATCGGCGATTACCTGGCCCAGAAGCTGAAGGCCGGTGATCAGGTGGGCATCATCGAAGGCGTGTCGACGACGACCAACGCACAGCAACGCACCGCGGGTTTCAAGGACGCGATGCAGAAGGTTGGCGCGAACGTCGTGTCGGTGCAGTCGGGCGAATGGGAAATCGACAAGGGCAACGCAGTTGCATCGGCGATGCTCAACGAGTACCCGAACCTGAAAGCGCTGCTCGCCGGTAACGACAACATGGCGATCGGTGCGGTCTCGGCCGTGCGTGCAGCCGGCAAGCAGGGCAAGGTCTACGTGGTCGGCTACGACAACATCACCGCGATCAAGCCGATGCTGAAGGATGGCCGCGTACTCGCCACCGCCGATCAATACGCCGCGAAGCAGGCAGTGTTCGGTATCGACACGGCACTGAAGGCGATCTCCGAGCACAAGAAGCAGTCGGAGCTGTCCGGCATCGTCGAAACACCGGTCGATCTGGTCACGAAGTAACCCAACCAGGAACGCAGCAGAGAACGCAACGAGCAAGTAATGCAGCGATGCGGGCTACACAGCCTACATCGCTGCCGCTCAACCAGCGCTCAAGAAACCCGCTACGCGGCCGATATGCCAGAGGTAAGCGTCATGACGATGCAGACAGTGCGTGCAGCATGTGCGCGCTACCTGCCGCCAGTTCGTCGCGCCTCGCCGCGCTTCGCCAGTTAGCCAGCGAAACGCGCAAGAACCCGCTGCCGCAAGCAGCCCGACGAGCGCGTCATGACACACGAGGCTGTCCGCATCGACCTTGGTCCGGTAACGACCGGCAAGGCCCCGCACGACAGCTCCGGAACCAGGATTGCAATGGATTTGACCGACAACGACGCATCGTCTGCCGTACTGTCCGTCACCGGCATCGGCAAGACCTATGCCGAGCCGGTGCTCGCGGACGTGAGCCTGACCTTGCGCGCCGGCGAAGCGCTTGCGCTGACCGGCGAGAACGGCGCGGGCAAGAGCACGCTATCGAAGATCATCGGCGGACTGGTGGTGCCGACCACGGGCACGATGCGGCTCGCCGGCGCACCGTATGCACCGGCGAGCCGCACCGAGGCCGAAGCGCTCGGCATACGGATGGTGATGCAGGAGCTGAACCTGCTGCCGACCCTGTCGGTCGCGGAGAACCTGTTCCTCAATCGCCTGCCGCAGGTGGGTCCGCTGCGCCTTGGCTGGATCGACCGGCGCAAGTTGCGCGAAGACGCTCGCGAGGCGATGGCGCAGGTCGGGCTCGATGCAATCGATCCCGATACGCTCGTCGGCGAACTGGGCATCGGCCATCAACAGATGGTGGAGATCGCGCGCAACCTGATCGGCGATTGCCGTGTGCTGATCCTCGACGAACCGACCGCGATGCTGACGGCTCGCGAAGTCGATCTGCTGTTCGTGCAGATCGAGCGGCTCAAGGCGCGCGGCGTCGCACTGGTGTACATCTCGCACCGGCTCGAAGAACTCGCGAAGGTTGCCGAGCGCGTCGCCGTGCTGCGCGACGGCAAGCTCGTGCATGTCGATGCAATGGCGCACCTGTCGAGCGATCGTATCGTCACGTTGATGGTCGGCCGCGAGATCGGCGAGCGCATCGATCTCGGTGTGCGCAACATCGGTGCACCGCTGCTGAAAGTGGACGGCCTCGGGCGGGCGAAGGTCGTCAACGACGTGTCGTTTGAAGTGAAGGCGGGCGAGATCTTCGGCATTAGTGGGTTGATCGGCGCTGGCCGGACCGAACTGATGCGGTTGATCTACGGTGCGGACCGCAAGGATCGCGGCACGGTGTCGCTCGCACGCACACCGGGCGAAGCACCACAGTCGGTGCAGATCGACACGCCCGCCGACGCCGTGCGCAACGGCATCGCGCTGATTACCGAAGACCGCAAGGGCGAAGGCCTGCTGCTGCCGCAACCGATCGCAGCGAACGTGTCACTCGGCAACATCGGTAGCGTGTCGCGTCACGGCGTCGTCGATGCGAAACGCGAGAACGCGCTCGCCCAGCAGCAGATCGACGCGATGCGCATTCGCACCTCGGGGCCGGCGCAACCGGTCGGCGAGCTGTCCGGCGGCAATCAGCAGAAGGTCGTGATCGGTCGCTGGCTGGCACGCGACTGCCGTGTGCTGCTGTTCGACGAACCTACGCGCGGCATCGACGTCGGCGCGAAGTTCGATATCTATGGATTGATGGGAGCGCTCGCCCGCGAGGGTCGGGCGCTTGTCGTGGTGTCGAGCGACCTGCGTGAACTGATGCTGATCTGCGACCGGATCGGTGTGATGTCCGCCGGTCGCATGACCGGTGTCTTCAGGCGCGACGAGTGGTCGCAGGATGCACTGCTCGCCGCAGCGTTCGCGGGCTATCGCAGCCGCGACGCCTTGCTGGACAGCCACGATAGCCACCACGGCAACGACAAGCAAGAAGCAGGGAGCCTGTAATGACGAATCAACCGGTGCCGCAAGGCGGCACGAAGCAAGCAGCGAGCGCAGTCGATAAACAAGCCAGTAAGCCCGCCGGCACGCGGTTCGGCTTTTCGAATTACCTCGGTCTCGCCGGCGCACTGCTCGCGATGATCGTCCTGTTTTCGCTGCTCAGTTCGCACTTCTTGAGCTACGACACGTTCAGCACGATCGCCAACCAGATCCCGGATCTGGTCGTGATGTCGGTGGGCATGACGTTCGTGCTGATCATCGCGGGAATCGACCTGTCGGTCGGCTCGGTGCTCGCGCTCGGCGGCTCGGTGGTCAGCGTCGCGGCGCTGAAGTGGGGCTGGGGGCCGATACCGTCCGCGCTGCTCGGCATGATCGCCGCCGCGTTGACGGGCACCTTCACCGGCGCTGTCACGGTCGGCTGGCGGATTCCGTCGTTCATCGTGTCGCTCGGCGTGCTCGAAGGCGCGCGCGGCATTGCCTACCAGATGACGAATTCGCGTACCGCCTATATCGGCGACGCCTTCGACGTCCTGTCGAATCCGATTGCGTTCGGCATCTCGCCGGCGTTCCTGATCGCGGTCGTCGTGATGATCGTCGCGCAGTTCGTGCTGACGCGCACGGTGTTCGGTCGCTATCTGGTCGGCATCGGCACCAACGAGGAAGCCGTTCGGCTTGCCGGCGTCAATCCGCGGCCGTACAAGATCATCGTGTTCGCGCTGATGGGCGCGTTGTCGGGGCTGGCGGCGCTGTTCCAGATCTCACGCCTCGAAGCCGCCGATCCGAACGCCGGAGACGGGCTCGAACTCCAGGTGATCGCGGCGGTCGTAATCGGCGGAACGAGTTTGATGGGCGGTCGCGGGTCGGTGATCAGCACGTTCTTCGGCGTATTGATCATTTCGGTGCTCGCCGCGGGCCTCGCGCAGATCGGCGCCAGCGAGCCGACCAAGCGCATCATCACCGGTGCGGTGATCGTCGTGGCCGTGGTGCTGGATACCTATCGCAGCCGGCGCAAGCGCAGCTAGCGCGCCGGGCACAATCAAGAGAGGCTGTTACCGGGCAACGCGTCGTGCGCAAAGGGTGCACGCGAACGGCGCGCAGGACAGCGGCGACAACACGGATAACAGGCAGGAGAGCAACGGGTTATGGCGACGATCAAGGATGTAGCGGCCGTGGCCGGCGTGTCGTTCACGACGGTATCGCACGTCGTGAACAACTCGCGGCCGGTGTCGGCCGTCGTGCGTGCGAAAGTGGAGCAGGCGATCCGCCAGTTGCACTACGTTCCGTCGGCGGTTGCGCGCTCGCTGAAGGCGCGTTCAACCGCAACGATCGGGCTGGTGGTGCCGAACAGCACGAATCCGTATTTTGCCGAACTGGCGCGCGGCATCGAGGATGGTTGTTCGCGCAACGGCTATTGCGTGTTCTTCTGCAACTCCGACGACGACCCTGCGAAGCAGCGCAACTATCTGCGGGTGCTGCAGGAAAAGCGTATCGACGGTTTGATCGTCGCGTCGGCCGGCGACGACGCGGTGCTGGCGCAGACGCTTGCGCACTCGCGCGAGCCGCTCGTCGTGGTCGACCGGAACATCGAAGGGCTCAATGCCGACCTCGTGCAGATCGATCACGAGAAAGGCGGCTATCTGGCCACGCGTCATCTGCTCGAACTTGGACACGTGAAGATCGGCTGTATTACCGGGCCGATCGCGACGGCCGTGAGCGCGATGCGCGTGCACGGCTTCATCCGTGCGATGGCCGAGCGCGGCATCGAGATTGCGCCGGGCGCGATCGTCGAGAGCGACTTCTCGGGCACCGGCGGCTATCGTGCCGCAGGTCAGTTGTTCGATACCGTGAAGCCGAGCGCGATTTTCGCGGGCAACGACATGATGGGAATCGGCGCGCTGCGCGCAGCCGCGGAGCGCGGCATCCGCGTGCCGGCCGACTGTTCGATCATCGGTTTCGACGACATCGAACTGGGGCGCTTTACGTATCCGGCGCTGTCGTCGGTCGGACAGTCGGTGCGTGCCCTCGGCGAGATGGCCGCGCAGACGCTGATCGAGCGCATCACGCGCACCTCGGCGGGCGGCGAAGGTGCGCCGGCGCGGCGCCGCGTCGTGGCGCCGCAGTTGATCCTGCGTGAATCGACGGCTGCGTGGAACGGTACCGATGCGGGTCATCAGGGGCTGGCCGCGTGATGTGAGACGCTGGCGTACCGCGCGTGCGCTGCGGCGAACCGCGGATCGACATGAAACAAAAAACCGGGCAGTACGCCCCAGAGCAGCGCGGCATGGGCTCCAGATGAGATCCGCGTGTGCGCTGAAGCACTGAGGGTGGCCGACAGATCGAGCGCTAGCGCGGGTCGGTTGCTCTGGACGGGATGGGAGAAAGACGTGACGAACAATGCAGCACAAGGGCGGGTCGCGGTAGTGGGCAGCCTGAACATGGATCTCGTGGCGCGCGCGCCACGTCTGCCGCGCCCGGGCGAAACGCTCGCGGGCCATGCGTTCGCGCAGGTCGCCGGCGGCAAGGGCGGCAACCAGGCGGTCGCTGCCGCCCGGCTCGGCGCGCAGGTTGCGATGCTCGGTTGCGTGGGCGCGGACGCGAACGGTGCGCAGTTGCGCGCGGGACTCGAAGCGGAAGGGATCGACTGCACGGCGCTCGATACCAGCTCCACGGCGCCGACCGGCGTCGCGCTGATCGTCGTCGATGACGGTAGCCAGAATGCGATCGTGATCGTCGCCGGCAGCAACGGCGAGGTAACGCCGGCCTCGATCGCGCGGCACGAAGCCGTGCTCGCCTCCGCCGACGTCGTGATCTGCCAACTCGAAACCCCGGATCCGACCGTCGAGGCGGCCCTCGCGACGGCGCGCCGGCTCGGCAAGACGACGATCCTGAACCCGGCGCCCGCGACCGGTCCGCTACCGTCAAACTGGTTTCCGCTGATCGACTACCTGATCCCGAACGAGCTTGAAGTGGCCACGCTGAGCGGCGTGCCCGTTACCTCGGCGGCCGATGCCGCGCTGGCGGCTGCGGCGCTGCGCAAGGCCGGCGCGCGCAACGTGATCGTGACGCTCGGCGCCCAGGGCGTGTACGTCGCGCTCGAGCACGGTGAGCCCGCGCATTACGCGGCACCGCGCGTCGACGCGATCGATACGACGGGCGCAGGCGACACGTTTATCGGCGGCTTTGCTGCGCAGCTCGCAGGCGGCGCACCGGTCGACGATGCCATCCGCTTTGCGCAGCGGGCCGCGGCTATTTCGGTAACGCGCGCAGGCGCGCAACCGTCGATTCCGACTCGCGCCGAACTCGACAACTAGCTGACAGCAGCACCCACAACGTAGCTGAAACCGCGCTGCCGTGTCGAAAGACGCGGCCGGCGCGGTCGGTCGTTGTAACTTGTACTAACACCTTTCGAGAAATTCCTCCGACCATATAAAAGCTTCAAGTTCACCCCGGTGAGTGCCGTAAACGGAGAAAGAAGCGGGCAGGGAGTGAGGGTCACCGCCCACACGTCCGCAGCCAGAGCGCATGACCACAGGCGCCGTGCAGCCGTACCTCTCCATATGTCACTCTCACAGGGAAGCACATGAACAAGGGCATCACCATCCGGGCGCGCATCGGCCTGACGATGGCTTTTCTCGCCGCATTGCTGGTCGCGATCGGCGTGCTGGGGCTGTTCGGTATGAGCAGCTCGAACGATGCGTACCGCGACACCTTTAGGAACCAGATGCCGAGCGCCGTCGCCATCGACAATGCCGAGCTGTATGCGGCGCGCGAACGGCTGGCGCTCGATCGGGCGGGATTCATGATGGGTACGCCCGAGGCTGCCGGGTCGATCGATCGTTCCCATTTCATGCGCAAGAACGCGGATGAGTGGTGGAAAAAGTATCTGGCGCTGCCGCGCGACGCCGAGGAAGACCGGCTCGCCCAGGCCGTTTCCGCGAAACGCGAGGCGCTGCATCAGGTGATGGATGCGTTTGCCGCGACGGTGATCGCAAACGACCCGTCCAGCCTCGTGGATGGCGCGAAACGCCTGCAGGCCGTCTACACAGAGATGTCCGTCGACGACGACGCCCTGCGGGCGTTCCAGTTCGCCGCGGCCGAAAAAGGCTTTACCCAGGCCCAAACCACCTTCGACACGTTCCGCATGGTGGGGCTTGGCGCGCTGGTCGCCGGTCTTGCCGCGGCCGTGTTCTCGTACCTGACGCTGCGCCGCGCCATCGGCCGGCCGCTCGCCGACGCACTGGGACATTTCGAGGCGATCGCCGCCGGCGACCTGCGCCACGAGATCGTCGTCCACTCGACGGACGAAATGGGGCAGTTGTTACAAGGCGTCGCGAAGATGCAGCGTAGCCTGACCGGTACGGTGCGCTCGGTGCGCATGGGCAGCGAATCGATCGCGACGGCTACGCGGCAGATTTCGGCGGGCAACCTCGACCTGTCGTCGCGCACCGAAGAACAGGCTTCGGCGCTGCAGCAGACGGCCGCCAGCATGGAACAGCTGACCGGCACCGTGAAGCAGAACGCCGACAACGCCCGCCAGGCCAGTTCGCTGGCTGCGAACGCCTCGGAGATCGCCAGCCGCGGCAACGCGGTGGTCGGCCAGGTGGTCGGCACGATGGGCGACATCAATCAGAGTTCTGCAAAGATCGCGGACATCATTTCAATCATCGAGGGCATTGCGTTCCAGACCAACATCCTCGCGCTGAATGCCGCCGTCGAGGCCGCGCGCGCCGGCGAGGAAGGGCGCGGCTTCGCAGTCGTGGCCGGCGAGGTGCGGAGTCTCGCGCAACGCTCGTCGGCGGCGGCCAAGGAGATCAAGGCGCTGATCGATACGTCGGTGGAGCGCGTGCAGGCGGGCTCGGCGCTCGTCGACCAGGCCGGCCGCACGATGACCGAGATCATCGGCGCGGTGCAGCGCGTGACGGACATCATGGGCGAGATTGCCGCGGCATCGACGGAACAGAGCGGCGGGATCGACCAGGTGGCGCGCGCCGTCACGCAGATGGACGAGGTCACGCAACAGAATGCGGCGCTAGTCGAAGAAGCGGCGGCCGCGGCGCAATCGCTGGAGGATCAGGCGACGAAGCTGCGTACGGCGGTTTCGGTGTTCCAGCTCGGCGATGAGGCTTCGGCGGGAGTCGCCGCGAGTGATATGCAGCGCCGGTCTGAGTCCGTGCCGGTGCGTTCGCCGGTAAAGGCGCTTGCGGCAAGTGCCAGGACACGCCCCGCGCCCGCGCCGGCGGTCAGGCCGCTTGCGATGGCGGTGGCCGGCACCGGTACGGAGCGCGACTGGGAGACGTTCTGATCGTGCACCAGTAGCGCGCATGAAAAGGCACGCTGGCGCATGTTGTGCGGCGTGACCGCGCGCGCTCCCGCCAGTGCAACGCGGCGGTGCTTGCTACAGCGGAATAATCCCTGCACATCGACAGCAATAGGTGTTGCTGTAGGGACAATCAAGACCGTGTTTGCCTTGGCAACCACGGTCTTTTTTCATGCCCGGCGGCGAGGGCGCTCCCTGGATCGACTTCTGTTCCGGTACATTGACGGGCGCAGTCGCCACCCGGCGACCGTGCTTCTTCCCTCACCGCTCGCCCCGCGCGATGCCTTCTTGACCCTGCGCCCGCACGCCCGCTTAAAGGACCGACATGACGCATCAAGACCTTGCGCTCCGCCTCGTGGAGGCCCGCCGTCAGCATCGGCTGATCGACGTGTTGCGGCCAGCCAGCCTGCCGCCCGACGCGGCGACGGCCTATGCGATCCAGCAGGCGGTGCTCGCCGGGCTCGGCACGTCGACGGGCGCGTGGAAAATCGGTGCGCGCTCGCCGGGCGGTGCGGCAAACGGGGCGCCGATTCCGGCTCCACTCGTACTCGAATCGCCCGCGCAAGCCGGCTACGACGGATTTTTCCGCGTGCTGGTGGAACTCGAGATCGCTTTTCGCTTCGCCGAACCGATCGCGCCCCGCGGCGAAGCCTATGCGCGCGACGAAGTGCTGGCCCGGGTCGGCACGGTGTTACCGGCTATCGAGATCGTCGACAGCCGCTTCGCCGAATGGCCGGACATCGCGCCGCTCGCACAACTGGCCGATGCGCAGAACAACGGTGCATTGATTACCGGTCACCCGGTGCCGTATGCGGGTTTTGCGCGGCAGTTCGACTTCGTCTCGCCGCAACTCGAACTGACCTTCGACGGCACCTCGCTCGCGCCCGATGCGCCGGGCAATCCCGCCGGCGACCCACGTGAGCTACTGGTCTGGTTCGTCAACCATTGCGCGGCGATGGGTATTGCGATCGAACCTGGATGGACCATCACGACCGGCTCGTATGTCGGCGCGCATCCGATCGGGCAGCGGGGCATCGTGCACGGTCATATCGACGGGCTTGGCGAAGTGGAAGTCGAGCTGACGTAGTTTCGGGCGCACCCATGCGCTCTGTTCGCGTTGCACATGTATCTGTGGCGCGTCAGCTTGCGCATCTTCGACGGCGCGATTGCCTTCCACCTCGCGCCACGCGTGTGTCGCACCCAGCACCGATCATCCTTCATCCTGATATCCGCTTCAGACCATAGGGTCTGCGCGGGTATTCACGCATACGCGGCATACGCCACGTATGCCGCGCACAGCGTCACACGGAACGAAATGCGAAACGCACGGACGAACGTCAGGAGCGCGCGCAGCAGGCACGTGTTGCAGCCGATTTAACGTTTGTTTGTAACCGATGGTTGCGGTGTAGTCCAAAGCGCGTCGCTGCGCGTTGAGGAACAAGGAAGCAGTGCGCATGCATATCGTGTTACACAGCGCGTGTTACACCGCAGGTGTTACAACGCGCGACAGTTGCCTCGTATTCCAGTACAGAGGACGTCCGTGTGCGACAGCAGCGAGGACCGTTGTTATCGGTGCAATTTTTTGCGGTCTGGAGGGAAGATTGTATGTGACCGAATCTGCGTTTCCAAGAGAGGGATGTTACGAACATGCGATGGCACGATTTTCATAACGTAGTTCGTGAAAAAAAATTAGAAAGGGTTTAGGATGAATTCGAGCGATGTCGTTTCCGATTAGCGCGCCGCGCACGACATCGATCCAGACTTCGGCGAGGAGGTAGCATGGATATCTACAGCAGTTTCGCGAGCCGCTTCGAGAAAACGCGAGAAGATGAACTCTCGCTTGAAGAGTATCTCGCGCTCTGCAAAGACAATCCCGCCGCGTACGCCACTGCGGGCGAACGCATGTTGACGGCAATCGGGGAACCGGAACAGATCGATACTCGCAACGACACGCGTCTGTCGCGTATCTTCGCGAACAAGGTGATCAAGGTATACCCCGCGTTCCGTGAGTTCTACGGAATGGAAGAAGTGATCGAGCAGGTCGTGGCTTATTTCCGGCACTCGGCGCAAGGGCTCGAAGAAAAGAAGCAGATCCTCTATCTGCTGGGTCCGGTGGGTGGCGGCAAGTCGTCGATCGCCGAGCGTTTGAAGCAGTTGATGGAACGCGTGCCGCTCTATGCAATCAAGGGCTCGCCCGTCAACGAATCGCCGCTCGGGCTGTTCGACTACGACGAAGACGGTCCAATCCTCGAAGAACAATACGGTATTCCACGCCGCTACCTGAAAAGCATTTTGAGCCCGTGGGCGGTGAAGCGTCTGCACGAGTACAACGGCGACATCCGCAAGTTCAGCGTGGTGCGTCGCTATCCCTCCATCCTGCGGCAAATCGGTATTGCGAAGACCGAACCGGGGGATGAAAACAACCAGGACATTTCGTCGCTGGTCGGTAAGGTCGATATCCGCAAGCTCGAACAGTATGCGCAGGACGACGCCGACGCATACAGCTACTCCGGTGGCCTGTGCCTCGCGAATCAGGGGCTGCTCGAGTTCGTCGAAATGTTCAAGGCGCCGATCAAGGTGCTGCATCCGTTGCTCACGGCGACCCAGGAAGGCAACTTCAAGGGCACGGAAGGGTTTGGTGCGATTCCGTTCGACGGCGTCATTCTTGCGCACTCGAACGAGTCTGAGTGGAAGGCTTTCCGCAATAACCGCAACAATGAGGCACTGCTCGACCGGATTTTCGTCGTGAAAGTGCCGTACTGCCTGCGCTATTCGGAAGAGATCAAGATCTACGAGAAGCTGATCCGCAACTCGTCGTTGTCCAACGCCGTGTGCGCGCCGGGAACGTTAAAGATGATGGCGCAGATGTCGGTGCTCACGCGTTTGCAGGAACCCGAAAATTCGAGCCTCTTTTCGAAGATGCAGGTGTACGACGGCGAAAACCTCAAAGACACCGATCCGAAGGCGAAGTCGTATCAGGAGTATCGCGACTTCGGTGGCGTCGATGAGGGCATGACAGGTGTGTCGACGCGTTTCGCGTTCAAGATCCTGTCGCGCGTGTTCAACTTCGACTCGACGGAAGTCGCTGCGAACCCGGTGCACCTGATGTATGTGCTCGAACAGCAGATCGAACGCGAGCAGTTCCCACCGGAAACCGAGCAGAAGTATCTGTCCTTCATCAAGGACGTGCTTGCCTCGCGCTACGCGGAATTCATCGGCAAGGAGATTCAGACCGCGTACCTGGAGTCGTATTCGGAGTACGGGCAAAACATCTTCGATCGCTATGTGACGTACGCGGACTTCTGGATCCAGGATCAGGAATTCCGCGATCACGACACCGGCGAGAGCTTCGACCGTGCGGCGTTGAACGCCGAACTCGAGAAGATCGAAAAGCCTGCGGGCATCAGCAACCCGAAGGACTTCCGCAACGAGATCGTCAACTTCGTGCTGCGTGCGCGCGCCGGCAACGCAGGCAAGAACCCGGCGTGGATCAGCTACGAGAAGTTGCGTGTCGTAATCGAGAAGAAGATGTTCTCGAATACGGAAGAACTTCTGCCGGTTATCTCGTTCAATGCGAAAGGGTCGGCGGAGGAGCAGCGCAAGCACGAAGACTTCGTCAACCGGATGGTCGCCAAGGGCTACACGCCGAAGCAGGTGCGACTGCTGTGTGACTGGTATCTGCGCGTGCGCAAGTCGTCATGAGATGGTTTGCGTTCCGCCTGCGCGGCGACACCGCGCAGGCACCCGGCGAGGCGCAAGCGGTGTGGACATGAATGAGCATGACCACTTGTGTCTCGCGCGCCCGAAATTAGCGCAGCTGCATGGGGTCGGAGTGAGTGGGCTGCAAATGAGCTGCACACACTCCGATCGACAGCTCTGCATGGGATGGGAGACTGGATGTGCTTCATCAAATCATCGACCGCAGGCTGGCAGGTAAGAACAAGAGCATTGCAAACCGCGAACGCTTTCTGCGGCGCGTAAAGAACTACATTCGGCGCGCCGTATCGGAAGCGGTGCGCGATCGCAGCATCAAGGACATACAGAACACCCAGAGCATCACGATTCCGCGTAAGGACATCGCGGAGCCGTCATTCCGTCATGGTCCCGGTGGCAAGCGCGAAATGGTGCACCCGGGCAACGCGGACTATATCCGCGGCGACAAGATTCCGCGGCCGCCTGGCGGCGGAGGCGGGGGCGGTGGCAACAGCGCCAGCAACGAAGGCGAAGGACAGGACGACTTCGTATTCGAACTGAGCCGCGAAGAATTCATGCAGTACTTCTTCGACGACCTCGAGCTGCCGCGGCTCGTGAAAACCCATCTGCTCGCCGTGCCGACCTGGAAGAGCATCCGCGCGGGCTGGGCTGCCGAAGGTACGCCGAACAACATCGACGTCGTACGCTCTTTGAGAAGCGCACTGGGCCGACGCATCGCACTCGGCGCGCCGCTCGTCAACGAACTCCATGCACTCGAAGAGAAGCTTGAAGCGATGAAGGCCGATCCGGCCGACCGTCGTGACGAAATCAAGTTGCTCGAAGAGGAAATCCATCGTCTGCGCGGCCGCATCTGGCGCATTCCGTTTATCGATCCGTTCGATCTGCGTTACGTGAACCGCGTCAAGCAGCCGCAGCCGTCGAGCCAGGCGGTGATGTTCTGCCTGATGGATGTATCCGGTTCCATGGACGAGCAACGCAAGGATCTGTCCAAGCGCTTTTTCATCCTGCTGTACCTGTTCCTCAAGCGCAATTACGAGAAGATCGAAGTGGTCTTCATTCGCCATCACACGCGTGCGGAAGAAGTCGACGAAGACACGTTCTTCCATTCGACCGAGAGCGGCGGCACGGTGGTATCGAGCGCGCTCGAGCTGATGAAGAAGGTGATGAACGAGCGCTATTCGCCGAGCGAGTGGAATATTTACGGCGCGCAGGCGTCGGACGGCGACAACTGGACCGACGACTCGCCGAAATGCCGCAAGATTCTCGAAGATGACATCCTGACGAAGGTGCGCTATTTTGCGTATATTCAGGTGACGCCCGAAGAGCAGAACCTGTGGCTCGAATATGCGCAGCTGGCGCTGACGGCGCCGCAGATGGCGATGAAGAAGGTCGAAACGGCTGCGGATATCTACCCGGTGTTCCGGGAACTGTTCGAGAAGCAGGTTGCGACTTCATGACCAGCAAGCATCTGCACAACGAAGCGCGCGGCTATCAGCCGGAGCGCAGCAAGAGTAAGCCGGAGCCAGCGCAGGCCGGGGCCGCCGCCGAAGGGTCCATAGAAGGGCCCAATGAAGGGTCAAGCAGACAGCCCACCGCGATGCCCGGCGACGGGCAAAGGGAAGTCCGTATGAACGTAGCCGATAGACGGCCTCTGCCGTGCCCGTCCGACTGGACCTTCGAGCTGATCGAGGAGTACGACACCCATATTGCTCATGTTGCGGAGCAATATGAGCTGGACGTCTACCCGATCCAGCTGGAACTCATCAGCGCCGAACAGATGATGGACGCCTACGCGTCCGTCGGCATGCCGGTCAATTACCGGCACTGGTCGTTCGGCAAGCACTTCCTTTCCACCGAGAAAAGCTATCGTCGCGGCCAGATGGGGCTCGCGTACGAGATCGTCATCAATTCGAATCCGTGCATCGCGTATCTGATGGAAGAGAACACGATGACGATGCAGGCGCTCGTCATCGCGCATGCCGCTTACGGGCACAACTCGTTCTTCAAGGGCAACTACCTGTTCAAGCTGTGGACCGACGCGCACGCGATTATCGATTACCTGGTCTACGCGAAGAACTACATTGCGGAGTGCGAGGAGCGCTTTGGTCTCGACCGCGTCGAGGAACTGCTCGACTCGTGCCATGCGCTGATGAACTACGGCGTCGATCGCTACAAGCGGCCGCAGAAGCTGTCGCTCGTCAAGGAGTCGGAGGCGCGGCGCGAGCGCGAAGCGTATCTGCAGTCGCAGGTCAACGAACTGTGGCGCACGTTGCCGGCTACGCACACGCCGCTGCCTGAGGAAACGGAAGAGCGCTATCCGCCCGAGCCGCAGGAGAACCTGCTGTATTTCGCGGAGAAGAATGCGCCGTTGCTCGAACCGTGGGAACGCGAGGTAATCCGCATCGTTCGCAAGGTGGGGCAGTATTTCTATCCGCAGCGGCAGACCCAGGTGATGAACGAAGGCTGGGCGACGTTCTGGCATTACACGTTGCTCAACACGCTCTATAACCAGGGCAAGCTCGAAGACGGTTTCATGATGGAGTTTCTCCATTCGCACAGCAACGTCGTCTATCAGCCGCCGGTCACGAAACCGTATTACAGCGGGATCAATCCGTATGCGCTCGGCTTTTCGATGATGAGCGACATTCGTCGCATCTGCGAAAACCCGACCGACGAAGACCGCAAGTGGTTTCCCGAACTGGCGGGTAGCCCGTGGTTGCCGGCCATGCACTACGCAATGCGCAACTTCAAGGACGAGAGTTTCGTCGCGCAATATCTGTCGCCGCACCTGATCCGCGAGATGCGCCTTTTCTCGGTGCTCGACGACGACATGCGCGATGCACTCGAAGTGTCGGCGATTCACGATGACAACGGTTATCAGTACGTTCGCCAGGCGTTGTCGAGGCAGTACGACATGCATCATCGCGAGCCGAACATCCAGGTGTGGTCGGTGAATACACGCGGCGACCGTAGCCTCACGCTGCGTCATTTCATGAGCGACAACCGGCATCTTTCCGGCGATAGCGAGGAAGTGTTGAAGCACATGGCGCGGCTGTGGCAGTTCGATGTGTTTCTTGAAAGCGTCGACGAGAACGGGACGGTGAGAAAGCGCTACGACTGCCGGTATGTGCCGCCGAGCATCCGGGTCTAGCGTTCCGCTAGCTCGTGCAGATAATCAAGCCAGCCTTCGGGCTGGTTTTTTTATACGGCGCCCGCCACGCGCAGGCGCACGCGCGGCAAGGATTCGCGCTGTCCTGCGCGCTCTTGCCGGATCACAGCCAGTGTTGTGCCGCTATCCGGTAACATACCGATCCCTCAAACCTTTCAGGTCTGTAAAATTCAACGCGCGTGGCTTCATGCCCGCCAAAGCGGCGATACGACCGCTGTCTTCCGCTCCAGTTCAAGGGAACACATCAGCATGACCGTCCAGACCGACCCAACCGACCAAACCGTCCTCTCCGCGCACGACACCCGGCGACGCATCTTTGCGATCGTCGGCGCGTCGTCGGGCAACCTCGTGGAGTGGTTCGACTTCTACGTGTATTCGTTTTGCGCGCTGTATTTCGCGCCGGCGTTCTTTCCGAGCGGCAATACGACGACGCAGCTACTGAATACCGCCGGCGTGTTCGCCGCGGGCTTCCTGATGCGTCCGATAGGCGGCTGGTTTTTCGGGCGTCTCGCCGACAAGCGCGGCCGCCGGACCGCGATGATGGTGTCGGTGTTCATGATGTGCGGCGGCTCGCTGGTGATCGCCGTGTTGCCCACCTACGCGCAGATCGGCGCGCTCGCGCCGGCGCTGCTGCTGGTGGCGCGGCTGTTCCAGGGGTTGTCGGTGGGTGGCGAGTACGGCACGAGCGCGACCTATATGAGCGAGGTCGCGCTGAAGGGGCGGCGCGGTTTCTTCGCGTCGTTCCAGTACGTGACGCTGATCGGCGGCCAGTTGTGCGCGCTGCTCGTGCTCGTGATCCTGCAACAGTCGCTGAGCACCGAAGAACTGAAGGCGTGGGGCTGGCGCATCCCGTTCGTCGTCGGTGCGGTCGCGGCGCTGGTCGCGCTCTATCTGCGTAAATCGCTCGAGGAAACCACGACCGCCGCAACACGCCAGCGCAAGGAAGCAGGCACGCTGCGCGGCCTGTGGATCCACCGGAAGGCGTTTCTCACGGTGGTCGGCTTCACGGCCGGCGGCTCGCTGATTTTCTACACGTTCACGACGTACATGCAGAAGTACCTCGTCAACACGGCCGGCATGCACGCGAAAACAGCCAGCAACGTGATGACCGGTGCGCTGTTCGTCTACATGCTGATGCAGCCGCTGTTCGGCGCGCTGTCGGATCGCATCGGCCGGCGCCAGTCGATGCTGTTCTTCGGCTTCTTCGCAACGGTCGGGACCGTGCCGCTGCTGCATGCGCTGAAGGACGTCACGAATCCGTATATGGCGTTCGGGCTGGTCGTGATCGCGCTCGCGATCGTCAGCTTCTATACGTCGATCAGCGGGTTGATCAAGGCTGAAATGTTTCCGCCGGAAGTGCGTGCGCTCGGCGTCGGGCTCTCGTATGCGGTGGCCAATGCGGTGTTCGGCGGCTCGGCGGAATATGTTGCGCTGTGGCTGAAGCAGGCCGGCAGCGAGCCGATGTTTTACTGGTACGTCACCGCGCTGTGCGCGATTTCCGGGCTCGTGTCGCTGCGCATGCGCGATCCGTCGAAGGAAGGGTATCTGCGGCACGAGCCGTAAGCGTTTCGCAAGCAGTCATTGCTTGCAGACGGCGGCCTGGGTGTTCCGGGCCGCCGTTTTCGTTTCTAGTAGCGTTCACGAACGGCTCAGGTGCAGCGGCGCTGCATCCGGTCCAGCAGCGGGTTTATCATTTCAGCAGATAACCGTATCCGATTTGCTTGGTTGCCCGCGCGCAAGCCGAGCGGTAGATTCGGGAACTTGCCGCAAAGCGGCACTGCGCATTTTGTAGTTCAATGGGCCATGCGCGCGATGTCGACTCCACCAGGACGCGACGTCAAGCCGGCTCACACCGACCCGACCGGAAACCCCCGTGACGACCGCTCCTTCTTTTGCTGCAACCACTGGCCCATCGCTTCATACCAGCGAACCGTCGCCGATCGAGATCCGTGCCTTCGACGGCCCGCTCGGCGCCGAAGTGCTGGGACTCGATCTGAGCCAGCCGCTCAGCGCGGCCGATTTCACGCGCATCCATCGCGCGCATCTCGATTACCACGTGCTCGTGTTTCGCGATCAGCGCATCACGCCCGATCAGCAGATCGCGTTCAGCCGACGCTTCGGCCCGCTACAGATCCACGTGCTGCATCAGTTCCAGCTAGCGGGACATCCCGAAGTACTGGTGGTCTCGAACGTCGTCGAGAACGGCAAACCGATCGGACTCGGCGACGCCGGCTACTTCTGGCATTCGGACCTGTCGTACAAGGAAAAACCGAGCCTCGGTTCGCTGCTGCATGCGCAGGAACTGCCGGCAGAGGGCGGCGATACGCTGTTCGCCAACATGCACCTGGCGTGGGACACGCTGCCCGCGCATCTGCGCAGCGCCGTGGAAGGTCGACGCGCCGAACACACCTATCTCGCGAAGTACGCCGAGTTGCAGCAACGCAGCCCGTGGCGGCCGAACCTGTCCGCGGAACAGGTCGCGCAGGTCAAACCGGTGGTGCATCCTGTCGTGCGTACGCATCCGGAAACCGGCCGCAAGGCGCTCTTCGTCAGCGAGCACTTCACGACTCGTATCGTCGATCTGCCCGAAGACGAAAGCGCCGCACTGCTCGCCGAGCTCTTCGCACACAGCGTGCGCGAAGAGCATCTGTACCGGCACGTTTGGGCCGAGCACGATATGGTCTTCTGGGACAACCGCTCGTTGATGCATCTGGCTGCCGGCACGCCCGATCATCTGCGTCGCAAGATGTACCGCACGACGATCGAGGGCGACGAACCGTTCTAAGGGTGTAGCGCTGCGGCGATCAATGCGTCATGCAACGACGATGTCGGTCGCAAGTTCGTGCAGCAGATCGCGCAGTGCTTCCGCCTGTGGCATGCGCGCGTTGCTGCGCAGATGGATGCGCAGCGCGTGGCCTTCCAGACCATCGACGGGGCGCAGGAGCCACAGTTCGACGGCGAGCCCGAGGCCCTCGGGTTGATTGTCGACGACGGGTTCGACGACACGTGGTGTGAAACAGGCACTCTCGGACATGGCGGTATTCCTCGCGATGCGGCGCTGGATCGCAGCACCGGATGAGCGCCATCGTAGCGGCCGGCAAGCGTGCGCCCAAACGAGAAATCCACGTATGCAAATGAAAGGTTTGCTTGGAGTTGTCGACGGAACTGTTCTATGACGCTCGCGCAGATGCATGAACATGAGTCTCAGGATCTCGCTCGAAGCCCGCAAGCCGCCCACCGATGCGTTCGCGCTTAACGCGCTATCCTTCCATCTCTCTTCGTCACCTCGATCGCCCCATCATGTTCGCGCTCCAGACCCCAGCCTCATCGCAGCCCAAACCCGCTCACTACGCCGAGCTCGTCGCGCAAGCGCGTTCGCTGCTCGCCGACGAGCGCGATCTGATCGCCAACGCCGCGAATTTTTCAGCGCTGGTGTTTCATTCGCTGCCCGATCTGAACTGGGCCGGTTTCTATTTCCATGACGGCCATGAACTGGTGGTCGGTCCGTTCCAGGGCAAACCGGCCTGCGTGCGGATTGCGCTCGGCCGCGGCGTGTGCGGCACTGCCGCGCAGAGTCGTACGACGCAACTGGTGCGCGACGTGCACGCATTCCCCGGACACATCGCGTGCGACGCTGCTTCGGAATCGGAAGTCGTGGTGCCGCTGGTTGCTGCTGACGGTACGCTCGTCGGCGTGTGGGATGTCGATAGTCCGGTGCTGAACCGTTTCGACGAAGACGACGCGCGCGGCATGGAAGCGCTGTGCGCCGTGTTCATCGAACTCGCGTGGCCACATGCCGAAGCGCGCCGTTCGCATGCGGGCGCTTGAACCCGCGCTTTAGCAGAAAACACGCTTTTTACAGGACCAATGCTTGGTTCTGCGCCGCGCGCGCGACTGTTATCGTAGCCGCCCGTGCATCGTCACAAGCGGTGCACACGGGTCAGCAAACAGATAACGTCTCTCGAACAAGAAGGTTCATAAAAATGAAATTCAAAACTCTCGCTACATGCCTGATGGGGTTGATGGTCGCGGTGTCGGGCGTCGCACACGCCGATCGCCTCGACGACATCAAGAAAGCCGGTGTATTGCGTGTCGCCACGTTCGACAGCAATCCGCCGTTCGGTTTTGTCGATCCGGCAAGCAACCATATCGTCGGTCTCGATGTCGACTATGCGAAGGCGATCGCCGACAAGCTCGGTGTGAAGCTCGAACTGCAACCGACCAATCCGGCCAACCGCATTCCGTTCCTCGCGTCGAAGAAAGTCGATCTCGTGCTTGCAAACTTCACGATCACCGACGAACGCGCGAAGCAGGTCGATTTCAGCATTCCGTACTTCTCGTCGGGCCAGCAGTTTCTTGCGAAAAAGGGCGTGCTGAAATCTGCCGACCAGATTAACGGTCTGCGCGTCGGCGCCGATAAAGGCACGACCAACGAGATCACGCTGCGCGAGAAATTCCCGCAGGCAACCATCGTCGCCTACGACGACACGCCGTTCGCGTTCGCCGCGCTGCGTGCGGGCAACGTCCAGGCCATCACGCAGGATGGTCCGAAGCTGGTCGGCCTGCTCGCCA